>AQSI01000010.1 GCA_000402655.1 Fidelibacterota bacterium SCGC AAA298-D23 | reverse complement strand
ACACTATGTTTATACTTAGAATGATTGACGAAGGTCGAATCGCCCGCAATTACGAATTAGGGGACAACTACTCAGTTATGAGTAAACTCTACAATCCCAAAGAATTTCAAGACTTCTGCAATATGCATCAGGTAACATCTGAGGGAGCAGATGGAATTATATCTGATGAAGATGGAAAGTTCTTTACTCTTCACAAAGACACTCACTACTACGTTATGACTGAAAATGGTAAGACGTTTGAACGTCTACAATTCTAATAAACCGAGTATCCACCTGCGGTTAAGTGGTGGAAAAAATACATAAATAAACAAATACAGAAATGAAAACAGAAATGAAAAAGACAATCGCACAACAGCTCAACATCAAAGAGTTTCCATTTGAGATTAACGATAAGAATGGAAATGAAATCTACTATGAAGACTCAAATGGATATTGGGTAAAGAGTGAGTATGATTCTAATGGAAATAGAGTTTACTATGAAGACTCAAATGGAGATTGGGAGAAGAGAGAGTTTAATTCTAATGGAAATCAAATCTACTATGAAGACTCAAATGGATATTGGTGTAGGAGAGAATACGATTCAAATGGAAAAGAAATCCACTTTGAAGACTCAGATGGACTTATCATAGACAACAGACCTAAACAATCTTGTGAAGGTAAAGTAGTAGAGATTGAAGGAGTGAAGTACGAATTGAAAGAATTGAAGTAAGATGAAAACAAATAATAAAATTAAAACAATCGCACAACAACTAAATGTTACAGATTTTCCATTTGTAATTAACGATAAGAATGGAAATGAAATCTATTGGGAAAACTCAAATGGAGATTGGTGTAGGAAAGAATATGATTCATACGGAAATGAAACACGTTATGAAAACTCAAAAGGGTTTATTGAGGATAGAGGTCCAAAGGATGGAGTTGCAGAGATTAACACAACAAAAGGAATTGAACACAGTAACCCATTAACAAATCCTTCAGAACACACGCTACAAGAATTGTTTGCTGAATTAAAGTTTGGAAGACCATCAGCAAATCAAGAATATCTTGATAAGTGTATCGCAGAGTTAAACGAACAAGAAGGAACAACAACAACAAACAACTTTTATTTACCCAATGTTGAATCAATCAAAACACCAAACTATGTAGGTGGTTATAGATTGGGTGGAGAAAGTGGTCTTCAAATAAATTTTACCTATAAGCCAAATTGGTTTCATCGCACTATGATGAGATTGTGTTTTGTATATATGTATTAGGGGGTGCGTGATTCACTATAAGAAGGCTTTAATTATTTACGTTCACCGTTCGATCTATTTACGTATAAACCACTTACAAATCCTAACCCCCACACTACAAACATTACATACATTATTGCTACCCCACTCATGAATATTTTACTGTTAATTTGTTCAACATTGTTTTATTGATTGGGTTCATCTCTATCCCATCACATTCATCTAACCTAAAATACTTTACGTCAACGTGCTCTTGGGATGTTGGCTCGCCGTCTTGATACTCGTCCTGTTTAATATCCAACTCATAGAACCACACCTCATATACTCCGTTTCTGGCGTGTCCAAAATGTTCATCCTCACATTCCACCATCACACCTAATTCCTCAATCCATTCCCGTTCCATCGTCTCACTATGTGATTCTTGGTTTTCAACCTTACCGCCTGGGAACTCCCATACACCGCTTGGTTTTAGTCCCAATAATACAAATGGAATGTTGTCAACATATTTAATGTTAATGCCTGCTACTACCTGGATTAATCCGTTTGTCATTTGAGTGTTTTTTATTTACCGCGTCCTACTTTTCTAACTTGTTTTTGAGCGCCCTTACCTTTATTATTGGCCTTACCTTGTTTTTTAGGTAATGACTTATCCTGCTTATTACCAAAGAATTTACTTGACATAATTATATTATTTGTTTATATATACGTATGAAAATATACATAAATCACTATTAAAAGGCAAATTTAACTTTCCATTTTATTAACTATCCCCCTTAACTCTTCAATCAAGTCTAACACCTCATCCGGCTCCATTGTTATAGCACAACAAACACTTACGTTAGCCTCAATATCATCTAATAACTCTATTGCTCTATCCTTCATCGCCTTCAGTTTGATCGTCCGAGTCATCATACCAAGTTGGGTTTGGTAGTGCGCTATAAAAGTCCCATTGCTCGTCCTTGATTAACTCGTTATCCATTACTTATTTTCTTTATCGTGAAAATACCAAAATATATTTATCATTCC
>AQSI01000009.1 GCA_000402655.1 Fidelibacterota bacterium SCGC AAA298-D23 | reverse complement strand
AGCTTGAAAGAAAATTATCTAGCCAATATGTTAAATTAGGTTTATACGTAGAGATATAGTTTTGCTGAATGCCGCTGCAGGAATCATGGTTGGTGGTAAAGCAACGTCTTTAAAAGAAGGTTATTCTTTAGCAAAAGAATCAGTCGATTCGTTATCGGCTCTCAAGGTATTGAAAGGTATTCAAAAGTGAATATTTTAGATAAGATTTTGAATCATAAAAAAACAGAAATTGAGAAAATTCCTGAAATACATTTAGAAAGCTCCAACTTTAAAAGACTTAGTTTAAAAAAAGCTTTAAAAAGAGACAAAATATCTATAATTGCAGAAATAAAATTTTCATCACCAAGTGAGGGAATAATTCTTAAAAAGGGTGAACATATTCAAATTGCTAAAGATTATGAAAATGCTGGCGCTGCAGCTATTTCTGTTTTAACTGATAGACGATTTTTTAATGGTGATATTAAATTTTTAAAGGATATTAAAAATGCAGTGAACATTCCTGTTATGCAAAAAGATTTTATCATCAGTAAAAAACAAATTTTACAAGGAATGAGCCATGGTTCTGATGCTTTTTTATTAATTGCTGAAGCCTTGAACTATAATGATTTGGAAGACCTTTATAACCTTGGATTAAATGAGAAATTGGAAACATTAGTAGAAATTCACGATAGAAAAAACCTTTTAACTATTAATGAGCTTTGTCCAACAATTGTCGGCGTTAATTGTAGAAATTTAAAAAAAATGGAACTTGATTTTTCAAGATTTGAGAGATTTTTTCCAAAACTACCTAAAGATTCTCTTAAAGTTGCAGAAAGTGGTTTTAAAAATACTGAAAAAATAAAAATTGTTGAACAACTGGGATATGATGCCATACTTATGGGAACATCTTTGATGAAAAGTGAAAATCCTGGAAAAAAACTTGAAAGAATTATTAAACAGTTATGATAGATTTGAAAATTTGCGGTATAACTAATTACAAAGACGCTTTGCATGCAAAAAATGCAGGAGCAACTGCTATTGGGATGATATTTTACGGTAAAAGCCCAAGATATGTTGATATAGAAAATGCAAAAAAAATCAGCATGAGTTTTTCTGGGTTAAAAAAAATTGGCATTTTTGTAAATGAGAAAAAAGATATTATTAATGAAATCATAAATGAATTAAATCTTGACGCAATTCAGCTACACGGAGATGAAACACCTGAATTTTGTAATAATTTCAAAGTTCCGGTCATAAAAGCTTTATCTGTTTCAAAAAAAAGTGATTTAACTGTAATAAATAATTATGATGTGCACGCAATTTTGCTTGATAATAGAACAAAAAATCAATTTGGAGGTACTGGTAAAATTTTTAATTGGAAAATGATTGAAGATGTAAAATTCAATCTTCCAATCATACTATCAGGGGGTTTAAATGAGAAAAATATTTTGGATGGTATTAATCAGATCAATCCTCATGCAGTTGACATAAATAGTGGTGTTGAAAAAAGTCCTGGATTAAAAAGCAAGTCAAAAATCTTTAGGATGGTCAAAATTTTAAAACAAACAAAAAAGAAGGAGTTTAGTTTTGGATAGTTTAGTTAAAAAATATAATATGCCTGATAAGCATGGGCATTTTGAAGAATTCGGTGGAAAATATGTTCCTGAAACTCTTATTCCTGCATTGGATGAATTGGAGCAGGAATATTTAAAGAGCAAGAAAGATAAAAATTTCCAAAAAGAATTTTTTAATTTGCTTAAATATTATGGAGGTAGACCAACTCCATTATATTTAGCTAAAAATATTTCTGAAGAATTAGGTTTCAATGTATGGCTTAAAAGGGAAGATCTAAATCATACCGGTGCACATAAAATAAACAATGCTCTTGGTCAAATTTTATTGGCACATAGAATGGGAAAGAAAAGAATCATAGCTGAAACAGGAGCAGGGCAACATGGTGTAGCTACTGCAGCAGCAGCTGCTAAATTTGGTTTAGAATGTATTGTTTACATGGGTGAGGAAGATATTGAGCGCCAAAAGCTAAATGTGTTTAAAATTAATTTAATGGGTGCAAAAGTTATTCCTGTTACTTCAGGATCTAAAACTTTAAAAGATGCTACAAATGAAGCAATTAGGGATTGGGTAACAAATGTAGAAGATACATTTTACATTATTGGTTCTTCTGTTGGACCTCATCCATACCCAATGCTTGTTCGTGATTTTCAATCTGTAATTGGTACTGAAACAAAAAAACAATTTACAGATATGACAAATAAAAAATTACCTGACAGACTTATAGCATGTGTTGGTGGTGGGTCTAATGCTCTTGGTTTATTTTATCCTTTCATTGATGATGACGTAAAAATAATTGGAGTTGAAGCTGCAGGAAAGGGGATTGATACAAATCAGCATGCTGCTACTCTTACAAAGGGTGAATTTGGTGTATTGCATGGTGCAGCATCAATGTTACTCCAAAGTATGGATGGTCAAATTTCTTTACCTTATTCTTTATCCGCAGGTTTGGATTATCCAGGAATTGGTCCAGAACACAGTTATCTTCAAAAAACCAAAAGAGTTGAATATTCATCAGCAACGGATAATGAAGCGTTAGAAGCATTCAAGTGGTTGTCTGAAAAAGAGGGAATAATTCCAGCTTTAGAAACTGCACATGCTGTTGCTTATTTAAAAAATAAAAATAATAATATCAAAAAAAATGAACATGTTATTTTGAATTTATCTGGAAGAGGAGATAAGGATATAAATACTATTGCAAAGGAATTGGGTATTGAATTATGAATAGAATAAAAGAACTTTTCGCAACAGATTCTAAAAAATTAATAGTATTTATTACTGCAGGTTTTCCAAATAAAGATAGTACGAAGGATTTAGTTTTGGAAGCTATTAAGGGAGGAGCCGATATGATTGAGATAGGTATTCCTTTTTCGGATCCTCAAGCAGATGGACCAGTTATTCAGGAAGCAAACGAAATAGCTTTAAACAATGGAATTACACTACTTGAAATTTTGTATATAATAATAAAACAAATGAAATAAATAATAAATAA
>AQSI01000008.1 GCA_000402655.1 Fidelibacterota bacterium SCGC AAA298-D23 | reverse complement strand
GCTTATTTACTTAGATCTTTAGATGATGTTAAATCTTTAAGCAATGAAAAATTTAATGTTCGAATATGTAAAGGTATTTATGTAGAAAATCCTGAATTAGTCTTAAATGACTATGATGATATTAGACAGAACTTCATTCGTCTTGTTAAAGAAGCTATCAATAATGGATCATATGTTGGAATTGCTACTCATGATGATTTTGTGATTGATAATTTATATGAATGGATAATACAAAATAACATTTCAAAAAATCAGTTTGAGTTTCAAGTATTGCACGGGGTGCCAATGAAAAAAAAGCTAAAAAAATTAATGAATGAAGGTAATACAGTTAGAGTGTATCTTCCTTATGGCGATAATTGGTATGATTATTCTGTTAGAAGATTAAAAGAAAATCCAAAAATGGCAGGATACATAATCAAAAATTTATTCTTATCAATTTTTAGAATTAAATGATTCCCTAAATCTGTAAATGTAAAGCAGTATTAGTCCAGCAAGATTTGGAAACCAAACTTCTGGATTTGACCAAGGTATACCATCAAAAGAAAAGTCAGACATAGGCCAAATAATTTTTGTGGGAAAATATTCTTTTGAATGAAATGGAAAATCTAAAATTATATGGAAGGGCCATGCTAGCATTGGAAATGCTAAAGGCCTTTTATAATAGTAGACAAAGCCTATAACAATAAAAGCCGGAACAAAACTATGAAATAAATCATAATTAAAAAATAACCACCCAGGAATTGAGTCTATGCTTGGAGGGCCACCGTAATTATAATTTCCTTGAAATAATTGTATGATAATTAATAATCCAAATGAGAATAAATCCGGCATCGCTCCAAAGAAAATAGCCAATTTTGAATAGCCTGTATAACCAAATAAGCCTTTACCCCATAATGCATGACTTAAAGTATCCATCTATTTTGCTAAAGCGCCCATTGGATCCCAGGGCTTTAGGGGAATCGGTTCAGCATTTTGGAAGATATCATTTAATTCATCTGTTAAATAATCTTTATGAACAACAACTTCATAGTTATACTCATCAAACCAATCATCAGACATTATGTGATATCCTTTATTACCCCCTTTATCTCCCCAACTATTTTCAACTCTCCATTTAATTGATTTACCATTGTTATCTAAATCAACACCAGTGAAAAGCATGGCATGGGTCATTTGGCTTTGGCCATATTCCAATCTTTCTGCTTTATTCATTTTAAAGTCAGTATTATAAAACATTTCATAATCAAATAAATCTGTATCCATAACTCCTAAATCTCTATGAAAATGTTTACCAACATCACAACCAAACCATACAGGATTATCATCTAAAATCGATTTTATGCTCGCATCTTTCATGACATCACTTTCAACATTTAAATATCTTATTGGACTTCCTTCTACAACATTGCCTAAGTGCTCAACAGTGTAAACTTTATTATACTCTTTATTGCTCATTGGACAATTAATTAAACAGACATAATCATCTAGATTCAAACCTACATTTTCTTCATAAAAAGATTGAGGAGTTAGGTTTTCATATCTACTAAATTTTTTATTTTTATCTCTAACCTGCCAATTGAAGCTTTTTGGAGGAGTACCTAGATGCATAGACAGCATTTTAAAAATTTCTTCAATCATAGAATTTTTTAGCTCATTCAATGTTTCACTAGAAGCACCTTTAGAAAACTCTTTTCGAAGGTTGTGAGCGTTCTCTCTTAACTTTCTTGCAAGCATTTTATTCATTTCCGCTGATTGACTAGAAGAAAAAGATTCAGACATTTCAGCTTGTGGAATGACACCATACTTTTTAATCAGGTTTTTCCACATATCCCATTGTCCACCATCCTCTGTAGGAGTTTGAAGTAGGTGCATAACGATTCTACTATCAAAATCTTCTTCAGCAGTTGATAAAATTGATTCTAAAAAATAATTAGATTTTTCAAGCTTATCCCAAAACATGAAATAGCTTTGGGAGAACTGAAAATCTTTAAGATTATGTTTTCTTCCTAAATAAACCCGGAAAAGATTAAGACCAGCAAAACCCCAACACCTTCCAGAAGATTTTTGATTAGTTGCTGGCATTTCTCCAGATATTACATTAGAAAATGTATGATCAATTTTACGATATTTTTCCCAATCCATAGAAAGTTCATTAGAATTGGTCTTGACCATTGCATTTCTAACTACCTTCACATGATTATCAGAGAAATATTTTTTTCTTAAAAGATCTATTTGACTTTGTGATATTTTTTTAGACATTATAATTCCTTTTTTATGAACCTCGTTTACCCCAAATCATTTTATTTTTAAGTGTTTCATAATAATTATAATCTTCAAAAGTAATAAATCTTAAATGATGTTTGGCTTGCGATAGTTTTACAGTAGAGTCTTTGGTAAAATTTATAATATTTTGGCCATCAACTATTAACTTCAAGTCATTTTCTGACTCATGGCTAAACCTAAATTCCACTTCAACATTAGATGGTAAAACTAGTGGTCGTGATGTTAATGAGTGTGGAGCAATGGGAGTAATTACGATTGAAAAAACATCTGGTTGGATAATTGGACCACCTGATGATAAAGAGTATGCAGTTGAACCTGTTGGAGTGCTTATGATTATACCATCAGACTTGTAGTCACTTACATGTTGGTCATCAATAAATAAAGATAATGAAGTCACTCTAAATGAAGTTTCATTTTGAACAACAAAATCATTAATTGCATAATACGAATGCTTATTCCCAGAAATTTTTGCTGATAAAACTAATCTATCTTGAATTTTGAATTCGTTGTTCTTAATACATTCAAGCTTTTTTATTAATACTTCCGGTGTTATTTGGGCTAAAAATCCAAGTCCACCTAAATGAACACCCAGAACTGGAACAGATGGGAATGAAAAAATTCTTACTCCAGAGATAAGTGTTCCATCTCCACCAAAACAAAGTAAAAAATCAACATCTGGTGGATTTTTGGTAGAAAAGTATGAGACATCTGAATCAATGTCTATACTTTTTAATCGATCAGCCAAATGAACTTCGAGATTATTTTCATTTGCCCACGCTAGAGTACTTTGTACTAATGCTGGAACTTGTTCTTTTTCAGCATTAGCCCATATAGCAAAACTTTTGACTTGCATTTTATCTATCTATTTTTTTTCTTATGTCTATCTGCTCTTAAACGTTTCTTACGTTTATGAGTATTCATTTTTCTTTTTTTTCTTTTTTTACCGCAAGGCATTTATTGCTCCTTAGTATTCTATTAATTTTTCATTAACTGTTTTTTTCATCAATTTTGATGGTTTGAAAACAGGAACGTATCGTTCAGG
>AQSI01000007.1 GCA_000402655.1 Fidelibacterota bacterium SCGC AAA298-D23 | reverse complement strand
AACCAATGTAATTTCAATCACCGATGGTCAAATTTTTTTAGAAACCGAACTATTTAATCAAGGGATAAGACCTGCTGTCAATGTTGGATTATCAGTTTCGAGAGTAGGTTCAGCAGCCCAAACAAAGGCTATGAAAAAAGTTGCTGGCTCAATAAAATTAGAATTAGCACAGTACAGAGAAATGGCAGCGTTTGCTCAATTTGGTTCAGATCTAGATATCTCTACACAAAGGCTATTAAATAGAGGGTCTAAATTAACTGAACTTCTAAAACAAGATCAATATTCTCCTATGACGGTTGCACAACAGGTAATTGCGGTTTTTTCAGGTGTAAAAGGTTATTTAGACAATGTTGAATTAACTGATATTAAAAATTTTGAAAAACAAATTTATGAAAAAGTTAAATCCTCAAATCCTAAAATTATTGAAAATATTAATAAAACGGGAAAATTAGACGAGGAAACAGAAAAAAAATTATCATTACTCATAGAAGAATTTAAAAAAAAGAATGACAATTAACATTTTATGCCAAGCTTAGATGATTTAAAAAAAAGAATTTCAAGCATCAAGTCGACACAAAAAATTACTAAGGCTATGAAAATGGTGGCTGCGGCGAAGTTAAAAAGAGCCCAGGAAAATGCTGAAAGAGGAAGACCCTTTTCAGAAAAAATGAATAATATTATTCTTAACTTAAGTAATTCAATTTCAGATAAAAATGATGCTTCAAAATTTTTAGTTGGCACAGAAAAAGATAATACACATCTATGCGTTGTTATTACTGCTGATAGAGGACTTTGTGGTGGGTTTAACACAAATATATGTAAAAAAGCCAAGAATTATTTTGATAAAATTTTAAAAGAAGGAAAATCACTAAAAATTTTTACTGTCGGATCCAAAGGATACGATCAATTAAAAAGAGTCTATGGAAAATATATAATTAAGAAAATAAACTTTAAGGGATTTAAGAAAATTACTTATAAAGAGGCAGAAAATGTTGGAGAAATCGTAATTAAATTATTTAGCGAATCACAATTTGACGTATGTAAAATATTTTATAATAAATTTAAGAATGTTATTTCACAAATACCCCAAGAACAACAAATAATACCAATCGAAAATCAAAAAAAAGAAGAATTAAAAAAATCAGATAATTTTTATGAATTTGAACCTGAAGAAAACGAAATTTTAAATAATTTACTTCCAAGAAATATATCTGCTCAAATTTTTAAAGCGTTTCTTGAAAATGCCGCAAGTGAACAAGGATCTAGAATGACGGCCATGGATAGTGCAACAAGAAACGCTGGAGATTTAGTTGATAAACTAACAATTACTTATAATAGAAGTAGACAAGCAGCAATTACCAAAGAGCTGATTGAAATAATATCAGGAGCAGAAAGTTTATAAAAAATGAATAACAAATTTGGAAAAATTACACAGATCATCGGGGCTGTAGTCGATGTTTATTTTGATGATCAATTGCCAAAAATCTTAACAGCATTAGAATGTGATAATTCTGGAAATAGACTAGTATTAGAAGTTGCTCAACATTTGGGAGAAGCAACGGTTAGAACTATAGCAATGGATAGTACCGAGGGACTCAAAAGAGGAGATAAAGTAACCAATACTGGTTTTCCAATTAAAGTCCCGGTTGGACCAGAAACATTAGGTAGAATAATAAATGTCATTGGGGAACCTATTGATCAAAAAGGGAAAATATCCACAAAAGAAAGTTGGCCTATACATAGACCAGCCCCAAAATTTACGGAACAATCTACCGAAACAGAGATATTAGTTACAGGAATAAAAGTTGTAGACCTTTTGGCTCCTTACGCTAAGGGCGGAAAAATAGGTCTATTCGGAGGAGCTGGCGTAGGTAAAACAGTAATTATTATGGAACTAATAAATAATATTGCAAAGGCACACGGTGGTTTTTCAGTTTTTGCTGGCGTTGGTGAAAGAACTAGGGAAGGAAATGATTTATACCATGAAATGATTGAGTCAGGAGTAATTAAAAAAGAAGGAAAAGGTTCGAAAGCTGCATTGATCTATGGACAAATGAATGAACCACCCGGAGCACGTGCAAGAGTTGGTTTGGCAGGTTTAACAGTTGCGGAATATTTTAGAGACAAAGAAGGACAGGATGTTTTATTTTTTATTGATAATATATTTAGATTCACTCAAGCAGGATCAGAAGTGTCAGCCCTCTTAGGAAGAATTCCATCAGCTGTAGGTTATCAACCCACATTAGCTACTGATATGGGAAATTTACAAGAAAGAATTACAACTACAGATAAAGGCTCAATTACTTCGGTACAGGCAATTTATGTTCCAGCGGATGATTTAACTGATCCTGCTCCGGCCACTTCTTTTGCCCACTTAGATGCAACTACAGTATTATCTAGACAAATTGCGGAACTAGGTATTTATCCTGCGGTTGATCCGCTGGATTCTACTTCAAGAATTTTAGATCCAAGAATAGTTGGAGAAGAACATTATAGAGTTGCTAGAGAAGTACAGAAAATACTTCAAACATATAAATCGCTCCAAGATATTATTGCAATTTTGGGTATGGATGAACTTTCCGAAGAAGATAAGCTAACTGTTACAAGAGCAAGAAAAATACAAAGATTTTTATCACAACCATTTTTTGTTGCTGAAGTATTTACAGGTTCCCCAGGCAAACTTGTCGATCTAGAATCAACCATCAAAGGCTTTGATGCTATTTGTAAGGGTGAATATGACCATTTACCTGAGGCAGCTTTCTATATGGTTGGCTCAATTGAAGAAGTAGTACAAAAGGCTGAAAAAATGGCAAAAGAAGCAGCTGCTTAATGGAAGATAATTTCAAGCTTGAAATAATTAGTCCAGAAAGAATTATTTTTTCGGATGATACAAAAATGGTTACACTTCCATCATATGAGGGTGATATGAGTATATTGAAAAATCATATTTCAGTAATAACTCTTTTAAGACCCGGAATAATAAAGGTGCAAAAAAATGATGGAAATTCTGAAGATTTTTTTATTCAGGATGGTACTGTGGAATACTTTAATGATAGTTTAGTTGTGCTTTCAGCTTCCGTAATAAATGTAAAAGATTTATCTAAAGAGTTTGTGGATAATCTAAATAAAGATACTCAAGATAAACTCACAGATAAGAATATTGCAGATCATGAACGTTATGTTCTTCATCACAAACTTGATGTGCTCAAAGAAATACAAGTCTAATTTAAACTTAAAGAAGTTAACTGTTCTTTTATTTTCTTATAAATATTTACCTTAAAATGCACAGCGACGTTAGGTAATTTTGAAAGTTCAATCCATTTCCAATCAAAGAATTCTGGATTTTTTGTTTTGACATTTATTTCATCGGGTTTTCCTAGAAATTTCATAACAAACCATTTTTGTTTTTGTCCTCTATATTTACCTTTCCAGAGTTTACCTAGAAGATATTTCGGTAAATCATATTTAAACCATCCATCTAATTCTTTTATTAATTTTACTGATTTTATCCCAGTTTCTTCCTCAAGTTCTCTTTCAGCTGCTTGTAAAAAATTCTCATTTTGATCAACTCCACCCTGTGGCATTTGCCAAGAATTTTTAGGATTGTCTATTCTTTTGCCTACAAAGATATTATTTTCATGATTTAATAAAACAATTCCTACCCCTAATCTTAATGGTAGGTTCTTAGATTTATTTAATGACATTAGCCATTAAATAATTTCACAGCAAAATTCAGTTGATTATCACTTGCTGTATTTATTGCAAAATCCTCATTCTTTTCTTCAACTTCAAAATCTGGAATTATACCTACTTCGGAAATAGATTTTCCCGAAGGCAAATAATATTTTGAAATTGTTAATCTGATGGCTCCTTGATTTTTTAAGGGTATAATTGATTGAACTGATCCCTTTCCATAACTATTTACACCAATTAGAATTGCTCTTTTATGATCTTTTAGCGCCCCAGCCACAATCTCAGCTGCGGATGCTGATCCATAATTAATTAGTACTATAAGAGGCTTGCCATTGATTTGATCACCTTTTTTTGCAAACCATTTTCTATTCTCTCTCTTGTTTCTTCCTCTTGTTGATACAATTTCTCCGTCAT
>AQSI01000006.1 GCA_000402655.1 Fidelibacterota bacterium SCGC AAA298-D23 | reverse complement strand
AACTATTAGGAGAAATATGGTATTACAAGGTGGAACACAAGCAAATATTAATGGTCAAATATTTGAAAGGCATATTATTACCCAACTTGAAGATAAGGGTTTAACTGTTATTCATTCAAAAGAGATGGATAAAATAATGCGCCATAATGATTGGCCAAGCCTTATTAACGAACTATATCCAGGTGGAGTGATTGTCAAAGGAAGAAATTACTACAAGAGTATTTACAATAATCCCAGATGTTTTTCAGAATATCGAATTTTTAAAGATGATTTATATTTTCGATTAGAGTGTAAGTGGCAACAAGGATCTGGTAGCGTATCTGAGAAAATTCCATACTTTTATATGAATTTTATTGAAAATAATTTTCCAGAACCTATGTGTGTTTTTGTACATGGTGGTGATGCTATTATTCCTGCTGTAACTTGGCTAAAAGAAGCTTGGAAAAATAAACTGTACGTAAAGGATAATTTTTCTAAAGATTTAAAAATTTTAAACCTCGATCAATTTATGGCTTGGTCAAATAAAGAGTTTTAATGCGTTTTGTTGAATTGTTTGGCGGGGTAGGTGGATTTAGAGTTGGGCTTGAAAAAGCAGATAGTAGGTTTGAATGTGTATGGACTAATCAATATGAACCATCTACTCCTAGAAATCAAGCCGCAGCTGACGTATATCGCTATCATTTTGGCGATAAAACGCTATCAAATACTGATATTGATACAGTTATTAAAGAAAATCACGACATTCCAGATTTTGAACTTTTAACAGCAGGATTCCCATGCCAAGATTTTTCAGTTGCTCAAACGCTAGCTACATCGAAGGGCTTAGAAGGAAAAAAGGGAAATTTATGGTATAAAATCTTAGAAGTTATTGACAAGAAAAAACCTTCTTATTGTTTATTTGAAAATGTAAATCGATTATTACAATCTCCTGCATTGGAAAAAGGCAGAGATTTTGCCTATATGCTTGCCTCATTAAATGACAGAGGATACACGGTGGAATGGATGGTAGTTGATTCTTCTCTATATGGTTTTCCTCAGCGAAGAAAGAGAGTTTTCTTTTTTTGCTTTAAGAATAATACTCCAATCTATAAAAAATTCAAAAAAGGGAATAAATTAATATTAGAAGAGGCCTTTCCTTTCATGAAAAATCGCAACGATTCACTAGATCTAATGTATAGTCTGGGAAATAAATCATTAGATGAAGTTTTCAAAGCATTTAATCCTGCGCCAAAGGGTACACTTAGCGCTTTTAAATATAGCTCTCCAAAAAAATTCTTCAATTATGGAATTAATCATAATAGGGAGTATTTAACCTATGATATCAAGAATAATTATAAAGGCAAGTATAAGGTTTTAAATGATATTCTTGAAAAAGATAAAAATATTCCAGATGAATATTATGTAAGCAAAGAAGATATTAAAAAATGGGAACACCATAAATTTGGTGGAACATTTGCAAGAACGTCTAAATCAGGATTTAAGTATGATATAAGAATAGGAAAAATGAACTTGTATGACGCTCTAAATAAGCCCTCCCGCACGATTTTAACTGCCGAAGGAGGTAAGTCTGCATCTAGAAGCAAACATCTTATTAAGACATCCTCAGGTAAGTCTAGACGACTAATACCGCTAGAACTAGAGAGATTAAATATGTTTCCAGATAATTTTACAGAATTTGGTAAAAATAAGGATGGTACTGTTTATAATTTACTTGATAGTAAACGAGCTTTTTTAATGGGAAATGCACTGGTAATAGGTTGTGTAGAAAATATAGGAAAAACGCTTTTAAATAGACTTTCTCATAATACTTTGTAGTGTATCAAATATAACTTTTTCACTTTCTTGATTAATTATTTCAAGTAACTTGTAAACACCGCCATTTCCATACTCATGTGAAATATTTTGAATATCATTAGCATCCTCATTAAGAATTTCAATACTCTCTTCTTTAACAGCAATTGCAACCATAATAGCAATTGCTTTTTCTTGTTTTTCGTTTCTTTTACCGGTATGTGGATTTTGAAGCCATCCTCCAATACTCAACCCAAAAGTTCCTGTTTTACGTAACTTGTAATGATACCCAATCACTGTTGCCATCATTGAAATTGTCAATCTATCTATTTCTTTTCCTGTAATCTTTTTCCATATAGGATGATTCTTAACTTCTAGCCATGTGGGCTCAGTCTTTTTTTCATCTGTGTAATATCTTTCTTTTAAAATTATATATTTAGATTTACTCATGACAGGACCTCATAGTAAGAATCTTCTGTACTTTTATCTCCTGAATCGACAGCATGTATTTTAATAAATTTACCTATCTTAGGCTTTAGTATAGCTTCTATGTCAGGCGTTAATTCGCTATTGGTAAATAAGAATGTAAATTGCAAATAGTCAAATCGATTTGCAAGATCAACAAAACGATTCATAATTCCGTCTCTTAAATCCATATCAATTGCACTTAAAGGAGTATCAATGATAATAGGGAAGCGAAGTTGGACGCTTTCTTGCATGGATTGCATATAAGAGTATCCTAGTAAAAATTGCTCACCTGTTGAAATTAGAGGTTCTTTTCCTCTTGGAAGCATATCTTCAATTCTTATCCTGTGCATTATATCTAAAGAATAGTCATCTTTTATTTTAACATCATAGGTGTTTTTCTTTAATATATTTTGTTCAAACAAATCTGCAAATACTTTGTTTGTAGATGAAAGAATCGTTGCTCTTGTTTCTGCAATAGAAGGTTTTAAAATCTCTATAGATCGCTTAATAAAGTTAATTTCATGATGAATATTAGAAGTTTTGCCCAACTTGGACTCTTTCTTATTAATTTCTTTTTCAATTTCCTTAATTTGCTTTTCTGAACTTTGATACTTACTAAGATAAGCACCATATTCTATATTTAAATCAGATAGTAAATTTTCTTTACCTCTTAGTTCAGCCGCATCATTTTTAATATTTTCTGCTCCGCCATCACCAATCTGGCTTGTTAAATCAACATGCTCTTTAAGCATTTTATCTAAACTTGTATTAAAGTCTTTAATTCTTTGATACGCGTCTTTCGATTCTTGAAGCACTTCTTTAGGTTTTGTATCAGCAAGTGCTGCTACTACAAAATCATTTACTTCAAGAGCTATTTTTGCCATCTTAGAGTCTCTTTGGCTCATAGCAAATTCGTTATAATCTTCTATAGATTTTTTAAACTTATCCTTATCGATACTTTTCTTCCATTTAATATCAGCAAAAATCTTATCCTGAATAACAAGCTTGTTTTCATCAATCATAAAATCAATAATGTCATCTGCGCCTTCAATCGTAGGTTTTGGTAAATCTTCGTCATCTACTTTCTTATCAATTAGATTTTTATATTCTTTTAAATGTTTATTAGCAACTGTTCCAGCAAAATGTTCAATAATATTGAGATAGTCTGCTTCTTGAGTCATGGAAATATTTTCTCGGCATTGAAGAATTCTTCTGTCAAGATCATTTCTTTTATTAATGATTAGTTTAGTTTCGTAGTGAGTAGAAACCCTTTTTTTCAAATCTAAAATTTTAGATTCTATGCGTTGTTTTTGTTCGTTTAATCTCTGAACATTCTCTTTAGAATGATTCATGGTATCTGTGAGATTATTTACCTGATTTCTTTTTTCATGAATTTCTTCTTCTAGTTCTGAATTAGATTGTGAAGGTGCTTTTTTTTCTAATTTTTTTTGTAAGGTTGTAAGATTTTTTAAAACGCCTTGCATATCTGTTATACTTGTTAAAATATCAAGATGACCTGAAATATCAGTTGTGCTATTTTTTAAAACAAATTTTTGAATTTGTTGACCATCCAAAAAGAAGAAGTCTTTTATATCAGTGCTAATAATTTTATTATTAAGATAATTTTCAGCTGGAACTCCTTCTAGCTCTTTTAGGCCTTGTGTTGTGTAATAGCTAAGAAAAAACTCATTCTTTTTAGAACGAGCTTTGGAAGGTGTACCTGCTGCTATGTTTTTATGTTGAATTTTTTTAAATGATTCGATTCTTTCAATTGTAGTGATTCTATTTTTGTTATTTTCATCTTTACCTTTCAACTCAATAATAACAGAGACCTTTTTTGTTTTACCAATTTTTAAATCATCTCTAACTTTAAAATTTAATCTTTGATGTTTTTGTTGATCATCGCCAAATAAACACCAATTAATTGCTG
>AQSI01000005.1 GCA_000402655.1 Fidelibacterota bacterium SCGC AAA298-D23 | reverse complement strand
CTTAATCTTATTAGGTCTTTTGCACAAGGAGGATTTGCAAACTTGAGAAAAGTTAATTCCTGGAATATGGGTTTTGTAAAAGCTACACCAGAAGGAAGGAAATATGAAAAAATAGCAAACCAAATAAATGAATATCTTGATTTCATTGAAGCTATTGGAGTAAATACTTCCTCTGTAGATTATCTAAATTCTGTAGATTTTTACACAAGTCATGAAGCATTGCATTTACCATTTGAATCTGCACTTACAAGGACGGATTCAATTTCTGGTAAAACTTTTGCTACATCATCGCATATGGTCTGGATTGGAGACAGAACAAGATTTTTAGATAGTGCCCATGTTGAATATTGTTCTGGAATTGATAATCCAATTGGTATCAAATGTGGACCAAGTTTAGATCCGGTAGAGCTCATAAAAATAATTGATAAAATTAATCCAGATAATGAGGCTGGAAAAATTTCATTGATCTTTCGGTATGGTGAAAACAAAGTCCAAGAATATCTTCCGAGCTTGATTGACGAAATAATTAAAAATGGAAAAAAAGTTTTATGGATTTCAGATCCAATGCATGGTAATACAGTTAAATCTTCCTCGGGTTTGAAAACAAGAGATTTTAGTTCTTTATTGAATGAAACTTCTCAGGCTATAAGCATTCTTAAGGATAAAGGATGTCATTTGGGTGGAATTCATCTAGAAATGACAGGACAAAATGTTACTGAATGTACTGGCGGTATTTATAAATTGAGTGATGAGGATTTAAATTCAAGGTATCACACTCATTGTGATCCAAGATTAAATGCTAATCAAGCATTAGAACTATCTTTCAATATTGCTGAGGAATTAAAAAAGTAAAATGAGATTCCAAGGAACATTGCAACTTCCAGGTGATAAATCTATTTCACACAGGGCTATAATGCTCTCTGCCATTGCTGATGGAGAAAGCTGTGTAAAAAATTTAAATGATGGAGCCGATCTTCAGTCCACAATAAATATTTTGAAAGATTGCGGTGCTTCAATTGAACAAAGAAACGAAAAAATAATAATTAATGGAAGAAAACTTCATTCCCCAAAAACAGAACTTGATTGTGGGAATTCAGGAACCACTACTAGGCTAATTGCAGGCCTGTTATCTTCACAAAAATTAATATTCACATTAATTGGAGATGAATCATTATCTCAAAGACCAATGAACAGAATAATTCAGCCTTTAAAAAAAATGGGTTGTAAAATGTCTTCAAGCAAAGGATTATTGCCATTGTATGTAGATGCCTCCAATGGAATTAGCGCCATAGATTATGATATGGAAATTGCAAGCGCACAAGTCAAATCAAGCATACTTTTTTCAGCGTTAGGTGGAAATAATGTATCAAGTATTAATGAGGTAATTCCAACAAGAAATCATTCAGAAATTATGTTAATAAACATGGGTGCATCGATTGAAACACAAGGAACTAAAATTTTCGTTCATCCTCTTGAATCAAAATTAAAAGCAATTGACATTTCTGTACCGTCCGATCCGTCTTCATCTGCTTTTTTTGCTGGACTAGCAGTTATTAGTAATAATTCAAAATTAAAATTGACAAATGTATTACTTAATGAATCAAGAATTGGATTTGTAGAAGTTTTAAGAAGAATGAATTGTTTGATTATACAATCAAATGAGTCAATTCATAATGGCGAAAAAGTAGGAGATTTAACATTTAGTTCATCAAGCATTAAGGCTGTAGAAGTTGAACCGGAAATCATACCCTCAATCATTGATGAAATACCAATATTAGCAGTTGTTGCAGCTTTTTCAAGCGGTGTTACTGTTTTCAAAAACGTTGAAGAATTAAAGTATAAAGAATGTGATAGACTAGGTGCTATTATACATAATCTGCAAGCATTTGGAATTAAGGCATATGAAAATAATAATAACCTATACGTTGAGGGAGGAAAGGTAAAAAAAATGTCACAGATTTCTACATTTGATGATCATAGAATTGCGATGGCATTCACGATTTTGAGCCTCGCTGCATTTAAAAAATATGATCTTGATAACGCAAAATGTGTAGATATATCATTACCAAATTTCTTCAAATATCTTAGTGAGATAACCAAATGAAATTTGCAGTCATAGGAAACCCAATAGATAAAAGTTTAAGTCCTCAGCTTCATAATATTCTTTATGAAAAATTAAACATTTCGAACTGTTCTTTTGAAAAAATTTGTTTAGAAAGTGACGAGCTAGATAATTTTTTTAATAATGATTTTAGTCAATTTAATGGTATTAATGTCACTATACCCTTTAAAAGTAAAGTAGTAAAATTTTTAGATATTATTGACGATGAGGCAAAAATCTTGGGTAATGTAAATTGTATTACAAAATTAAATAATATGATTTGTGGGTTTAATACTGATAAGCATGGTTTCGATATGCTGCTAATTAAAAATGGAGTAAATATTAAGGGAAGTAACTGTGTTGTTCTTGGCGCTGGATCATCTGCAAGAACTGTAGTAAAATGCTTAATTGATTTAGGAGTTGGTAGAATTATTATAAAAAATAGATCTATCGAAAATGCTCATAATCTTCAAAATTTTGCTCGCACTTTAGGTTTTAATAATATTGAATTATTTAATTCTGATTTTACAAAATTAGACCTTGTAATTAATACAACTCCATTAGGTATGTATAAGGATGACAGCGAAGATTTTTTTAATATTCCTGTTAATGAAAGTACAATATTAATTGACCTTATTTATACTGCTAGGGAAACTTTATTTTTAAAAAAATTTGATAAATGCTCTAAAAGAATTAATGGACTTGATATGTTTATTTTTCAAGCTTTGAAGTCTATTGAAATTTGGAGAGAAACTAATTATAATTTGGATTCACAAATTGAATCCGTAAGAAAACAATTGGAGAATATAAAATGTTAAAAAAAATATCATACATGACCGCTGGTGAATCGCATGGAAAAGGGTTGATAGGTATAATTGAGGGTATACCTGCAGGTCTCCAGCTAACTGAAGAATACATAGCCGTTGATTTATTAAGAAGAATGCAAGGTCATGGAAGAGGAAAAAGAATGAAAATTGAAAAAGATTTCGCAGAAATTTTTTCTGGAGTGCGACATGAACATACTCTTGGATCTCCGATTTCTCTTATAATTAAGAATTTAGATTGGGTTAACTGGGAAGATAGAATGGCAGTAGGTAAACCTAAAAAAAATCATAAAAAAGTAACAATGCCACGCCCAGGCCATGCAGACTTAGCAGGAATGATGAAATATGATTTTGATGACATTAGAAATGTTTTGGAAAGATCTTCCGCAAGAGAAACTGCAATGAGAGTTGCTATTGGTGCTATTTGTAGAAAACTATTAGATGAGGTAGGAATAACTATTGGTAGTAGGGTATATCAAATTCATGATGTTGTTGATAACAAAGAAGTTGACCATACTTTAACTATGTCAAAATTAAATGATTTAGCTGATAAATCCTCAGTAAGGTGTTTAGATAAAGATGCGGAAGAAAGAATGATTAATGTTATTGATGAAGCAAAAAGTAATGGAGATTCGGTTGGAGGTTCTTTTGAGGTAATTGCTAAGGGAATGCCTTATGGTTTAGGAAGTTATATCAATGCTGATGGAAAGCTTCAGGCAAGAATTTCTCAAGCGATGATGTCTGTTAATGCATTTAAAGGAGTAGAGGTTGGTGCTGGTTTTGCATCATCTGCGGCTTTTGGAAGCGAACTCCATGATGAAATATTATTTGAAAATGAAAAAATAACTCGTTCAAGAAATAATGCAGGTGGTATTGAAGGTGGAATGAGTAATGCTCAACCAATACATGTTAAGGTGAGTATGAAACCTATTTCAACGCTGATAAAGCCATTAAGATCTATAGATTTAAATACAATGGAGCCCAAGCTTGCTCACAAAGAAAGAACAGATTCTTGTGCTGTTCCTGCAGCATCAATAATTGGGGAAAGTATGTTGGCAATTGTACTTGCCGATGCATTGCTTGAAAAGTTTGGTGGAGATAGTATAAAGCAATTAAAAAAACACATAGAGAGCAGTGGAAAATACTAATCAAATATATCTAATTGGAATGATGGGTTCTGGAAAATCATCCACTGCAAAAGCTCTTTCCTTAAGCTTAGGATGGAATTTTATTGATATCGATAATGAACTAACTAAGTCATTTGATATGTCCATTAATGATTTATTTTTAGAAGGAGAAAACAAATTTAGGATGTTAGAATTTGCTGAATTACAAAGACATATTTTAAAAGAAAATACTGTTATTGCTGTTGGTGGTGGAGCAGTTACTCACAAAGATAGTTATGAATTGTTAAGCTCAAAACATTGCATTTATTTAAAAACATCTAAAAATATCCTATTAGATCGGCTTAAAGATGATAATTCAAGGCCATTATTAAATGTTCAAAATAAAGATGAGGTAATTGAAGAAATTATGCTCAAAAGAGAGCAAAAGTATGAAGCGTTATGTAAAAGTGAGGTTTTGACTGATAATCAGACTATTCAGGATAATTGTAATCAAATTTTGGAGATAATAAGTGTCCAATAAAATTAAAGTTGATTTAGGAAATAATAGCTACAATGTTAGTTTGATTGAAAGTTTCAAAAATTCAGTTGTAAAGTTTGCTTCTTCAACAAAATCTCAATGCATGCTAATCACCCAACAAGAAATTTTAAATCTTTATAAAGATGAAATAAATGAGCTCTCTAATTTACCCAATGTAAATATTTTTTTGATTGATCAAGGTGAAAAAGCAAAATCATTTGAATCCATATCTTTAATAGTCAATGAGATGTCTAAAAAGCATTTTGATAGATCATCATTAGTTTTTGCAGTTGGTGGAGGTGTCGTTGGTGATGTTGGAGGGTTTGCATCATCAATTTTTATGAGAGGAATTAAATATATTCAATATCCAACTACTTTACTTGCAATGGTTGACTCTGCTATTGGAGGAAAGACAGGAATAAACTTAAAAGATGGTAAAAATTTGGTTGGAAGAATTTATCAACCTATAGCTGTAGAAATTGATACCAATTTTTTATCAACTTTACCAGATAGAGAACTTCAAGCTGCTCTTGCGGAGGTTGTAAAGTACGGTTTTATTTATGACAGAGAATTTTTTGATTATGTAGTTGCTAATTCAACTGAAATTCAAAATAAAGATATAGATGTTTTACAAAAAATAATTATCCAATGTTGCGAAATAAAAAGTGATATTGTAAGTGAAGATGAAAATGAGAATGAACTTAGAATGATTTTAAATTTTGGTCATACTGTTGGGCATGCAATTGAATCATTCACTGATTACAAAAATTTATTACATGGAGAAGCAATTTTTTATGGTATGAAGTGTGCATTATATCTTTCAAACAAATTTGGAAGTTTATCAAGTGAAGAATACGACATAGCAACCCTGTTGATATCAAAATTTGAATTACCAAAACTTGATATTAATAACAAAAAGATTTTTATTAATTTTGTCAAGAATGATAAAAAGTTTAGAGAAAAAAAAATTAGGTTTATTTTGTTAGATGAGATAGGTAAATCAAGAATAAGTGAAGACATCACTTTCGATCAAATTGAAGAAAGTTTGGGTGTTTTATGAAATTAATTGTTATCAATGGACCAAACCTTAATCTACTTGGAGAAAGAGAGCCTGAAATCTATGGTAGCGAGTCTTTGAATCAAATTAATGAATGGATTCAGAATCATGAATCATGTAAGAATTTAGAATTTGATTTTTTTCAGTCCAATTCGGAAGGTGAAATAATTGACTTTTTGCATTCAAAAAGAGGAAAAGTAGATTATTGTATTTTAAATGCTGGTGCGTTAACTCATTATTCTTATGCTTTGAGGGACGCTATAGTTGGTGCACAAATTCCCACTGTTGAAGTACACTTATCAAATATACATAAAAGAGAGAATTTTAGAAAAACCTCTGTTATAAAAAATGTTTGTATTGGACAGTTTTTTGGCGAAGGAAAACAAAGTTATATTAATGGTATAAAACATATTTTGGAGATAAAAAAATGAGAGTAGGTATTCAAGGAATTGAAGGAAGTTTTAGTGAAGAGGCTGCAAAATCATATTGTAAAAAATTTGGAATTGAAAATTTTGAATTGAAATACCTTGTTAGTTCAATGAACGTTCTTGACAACTTATCAAATAATTTAATAGATACAGGAATCGTTGCTATGGAAAATGCTCAAGGAGGAGTTGTAATTGAAAGTGTAGAGGCTTTAGCAAAAAATCAATGTGAAATTATTGATATGTTTTATATCGAAATTAGTCAAAATTTATTAGCAATTGATGGAGTTTCAGTTGGAGATATCGAAGAAATCCACTCTCATGAGCAGGCGCTAAAACAATGTAAAGATTATTTAGCTGAAAAATTCTGGTCAAAAAAGCTTGTTGAGCAGGATGATACTGCTAAGGCTGCTCAGTATTTAGCAGAAGGGAAATTACCCAAACAAGTAGCAGTTATTGCAAGTAAATTTTCTGCGAAAAAATATGGACTTAACATTCTTGATCATGATATACATGATCTTAAGAAAAATCTAACTCTATTTTTGGCTGTTAAAAGGTTGGAATCATGAATAGAGTTAGCATAATAGGTTTTGGTAGGTTCGGAGCAATGCTCCATTCCTTACTATCAAAAGGTTTTGAGGTTGATGTTTTCGATAAAAATTCAATTGATAATTCAGATGTCAATGAGGTTTCACTTGAAGATGCATTGCAAAATGAAACTATTTTTATTGCTGTTCCGATAAGAGACTTTGAAAACTTAGTTAAAGATATATCTAAAAAAATTTCAAGCGGAAAAACAGTAATTGATGTTTGCTCTGTAAAAGTATTTCCCAAAAAAGTCATGTTGAACAATCTATCAAACGAAACTGATATTATTGCTACCCATCCTTTATTTGGTCCTGATTCCTTGAAAGATAGTGGTTCGGTAATGACAATGGAATCCGTGCGAAATACTTTTGGAAGATATGATTTTTGGAAAAATTATTTTGAAAGCCAAAACATTTCAATTGAAGAAATTTCTGCTGAGGAGCATGATATGATGGCTGCCAGATCACAAGGTTTAACTCATTTTGTTGGAAGAGTAATAGATGATTTTGGAACTAATCAAACAAGAATTGACACAGAAGGTTATAAAGCACTACATAAGCTTGTAAATCAAACTTGTAATGATACTTGGGAATTATTTGAGGATATTCAAAATTTTAATCCTTTTACTGAAAAAATGATTTCGGAATTAAATGAAAGTTTCGAAAAAATTAGCGAAATTATAGAAAAATAAGGGGGTATATATGGATAATATTTTTAACAAAATTAGTATTAGTTTAATTGTTTTAGGGATAGCATTTTATGTGTTTGCAATGACTTTTACTGCACTTATTCCTTCAATATTAGGTTTTTTGATGCAGGTTGTTTTATTTTTTGGAAGAATTTTCCCAAAATTTCATAAGCATTTTGCTCATATAAATGTTTTAATTCTTATTCTTGGTATTGGAGCTACTTTTGGTTCTGTTTCTGATTTAGCGGGCTTTTTACTTGGCGGGAATGAATTAGAAAGACCTTTAGCAACCATTGAACAATTTACTACATTTATTTTGTGTATTGTTGGATTTATATTATCAGTTCAGTCGTTTATTAATGCTAGAAGAGGTTAGTTGAAACTTTTTTTTATTGATGAAGTTTAATATTTAACAAGATGATTTATAATCAGGAGATATCATGAAACAATTACTTATTTTATCAATATTTTTAACAAATATTTTTGCTCAAAGTCAGATGCAACGAAATAATGCAGATGATATG
The DNA here is from genome assembly GCA_000402655.1 of Fidelibacterota bacterium SCGC AAA298-D23. GTDB lineage: Bacteria > Fidelibacterota > Marinisomatia > Marinisomatales > Marinisomataceae > Marinisoma. The sequence goes on along the minus strand of AQSI01000005.1, from coordinate 2,596 downwards.
AAAAAAATGGAAATGCGTAAAAAACGCATGGAGCAATTACAAGATCAAAAAGAGTCAACAATGATTGGGATTCAAACCAATTATTTAGACCTATCTCCTGAGCAAGCGCAAAAGTTTTTTCCAATGCAAAAAGAGTATAGAGACCTGGTACGTGAAGCTCAAAAACAATATCGCGAAAAGGTCGGTAAGCTACGTTCTAAAGCAAAGGATGTATCAAACTTTGACGTAGATACTGCAATAGAGTATCAGCTTGAAATGAAAAAAGAAGTAGCTAAATTAGAATCTGAGTTTTTGAAAAATACTTCAAGTGTTTTAACTAATGAACAAAGAGCTAGATTAGTTTATCAAGAAGAAAAACTTAAATCTGAAGCTGCAAAGAGAATGGCTGAGCGTGGTTCAGATATGTCAAAAAGAAATTTTGACAGAAAGAAAAAATTAAAATAAATTAAATACAACAAAATAAAGGATTACAATGAGAAAACTTTTACTAATATTTACACTAATTTTTATGGTCACTTCTTGTGATGACAATATGTCTTACAAACAAGAAATGTCTGATACGCAACTTATCGAAGCAATTATTTCTGACCCAAACAAATTTGAAATTGAAGAAGCTGATGTTCCCTCAATGTCATTATATGCTATTGGTGAAGAATACTATGATTACATGATGTATAAAGCAGAAATTTCTCCTGAATATGGTTATCAAATATCTCTTGGAGATATGGCTTTAGATGCAGGAGATATGACAGAAATTTTCTTTGCTAAGGATGGTAGAAAGTTGGGTGGAAGAGATGGCATGGAAGAACGAAAAAGACATAATAAAAGATGCTTCAAATTTGTATTTCCATTGACTTTTTCTCTTGGAGAAACCTCATACACTGCCAATGACTATCAAGAGTTTAGAGACGCTATGAAAGCTAATTATGAAGAAACTGGTGAAAAGCAAAAGCCTGTATTTGTATTTCCAATACAAATTCAATTTGGTAGAGGCGATGAAGTAGAAACAGTTACTGTCAATTCAGATGATGAGCTTAAAGAAGCATTTCAAGCTTGTAGAGGTGAAGAGGATGACAAAAAATGTTTCACCTTTGGCTTTCCTGTAAGTTTTACTATGCCTGATGGAACTGTTTTAACTGCAGAAGATGAAAAGGATCTTGAAGAAAAAATGCAAGCTTTCTATGAATCATATACAGGTGAAAAGAAAAGACCTGAAGTTGTTTTCCCAGTTGATTTAATATTTGAAGATGGTTCTTCATTAACGGTGAATTCACCAGAGGAAATGAAGCAAGCTTGGAAAGAAAATTGCAAAAGAGATGGTGATGAAGGAGACGAAGGAACTCGAGGATAATTCATTTATAATTTTCATGAAAAAGGGCTATTTTAAATTAGCCCTTTTTTGTTTTGGGGCCGTAGCTCAGTTGGGAGAGCGCGTGGATGGCATTCACGAGGTCGTCGGTTCGATCCCGTCCGGCTCCACAAAATCCATTTAATAAAAAAATTTCATTTTACAATTCAACCAAAAAATCTCTATTTTTGTAATTATTAACAAAAAAAAGGGGGTAAAAATATGAAATTAGATTACGATTCATTACCTACATTAATGCTTGTTGCAGCTGGACTATTTGTGATGTTTGCATCACCGCCAATAGTTAATTACGAAGGCGTAGAATCTGCAGGAAGAAATATGCCATTTGATGGAGAAGAGAATCCAAATTATGGCAAAGCTTATGTATTAGAAAGCAATGATTATGTTGAAAAAGCGCTTGCACTCACAGAAGCATATTCCAATTTAGACAAAGAAAAATTCTCTTCTTTGGCTCATGAAAGAATGCTGCCTTTTGCTGATCAAATGGATGATCAAGAATCTTATTCTTGGAAGCCTTGGGCAATGGTTCCACTCAGAATGGTTGGTGATGATGGAGCTTTTGTTGTTTCATGGTCATATGACGAATCTGTTCAAAAAAATGGTTCTAAAGCTGCAAGTCATTACATTGATATTTTAAGATTTAATGATGAGGATGAAGGTAAACTTTCAGGGATGTGGAGCACGTTAAGAAGAGATGCAGAAAATTCAGAATATGGTTTACCTGAAGGTGGAAAGTTTATTGGAAGAGATCCAGAAAACGAATGGTCAGGAAGACCTTTTGTTTTTTCAAATAGAGGTGAAGTTGAAAAACTTGAATCTATGTTAGCTTTAATGAATGATATGGATGCAGATGGTGCTTCAGAATATTTTACCGACCCGTTTACTTTTAACGGTTCCGAAATTACCCATGAAAATCTTAGAGAACTTATTGCAGGAAGGAAATCACAAAATTGGGATGCATGGTCAATGATTCCAATCAAAATCAAAGATACCGATCCACAATCTGGATTAATTGTTTGGTCGACTGCAAGAGTTGAAACAAATGAAGGAAATGTTTGGGAAGCTGATGTTTCAGAAACATATTTTTTTGATTTAGATGGTAAGATTAGTTCTGTAACACAGTATGCTAAACCAGTATCATCAACCGAAGATTCAGAATAGTAAATACTAAAAAAATCTTTTTGTTGGGCAGATTTATGCCCAACAAAAAGAATTATTGTCTTAAAT
>AQSI01000004.1 GCA_000402655.1 Fidelibacterota bacterium SCGC AAA298-D23 | reverse complement strand
ATGGTTCACTTACTTTCCACATCGCATTAAATAATTGATTAGACTGCATAGTAGCTAATTCAATTTTTTCAAGATTTTCTTTAATATCTACTCCTACAACAATTGATGATGCAGTTGAAATATTAAATGTTCCAGAATAATCTCCACCTGTACCACACATATCAATAGCAGGAAAATTAAGATCTAATTCAATCATAGTTTGTCGCATAGCTTTTGCAAAACCAGTTATTTCATCAACTGTTTCTCCTTTTGACCTTAAACCAACTAATAAAGCTGCAATTTGAATGTCATCTAGATTTCCTTTCATTAATTCTAGCATAATTTCAAAAGCTTCTTTCTCGTTGAGGTTTTCTTTTTTTACAACTTTTTTTATTGATTCAATCATCTATATTTCCAAAAAATTTTTAATTATGAGTTTACCGTCTTTTGTAGCAATCGATTCAGGGTGAAATTGAACTCCATAAAGATTTGAAGTCTTGTGTTTAAGTCCCATGATGGTTTTATTATCAGTTTCAGCAATTACTTCCAGGCAAGTAGGTAAAGAGGTTTTATCGACAGTTAGCGAATGATATCTTGTGGCATTAAAGCTATCATTTACACCTTTAAATAATTTTGAACCAAAATGATTAACATTCGAGACTTTACCATGCATAATTCTTTTCGCTTGAACTATTTCACCACCAAAAGCATATCCAATTGCCTGATGTCCTAGACAAACACCTAATATTGGAACTTTTTGATAAAAATGTTGAATGACTTCAACAATATTTCCTGCGTTTTCAGGTTTTCCAGGTCCAGGAGAAATAACTATATGGGAAGGATTAATTTCTTTAACATTTTTTAAGGATGTTTCATCATTTCTTTTGGTAACAATATCTTTTTTTATATCACCAATATATTGCACAAGATTATAAGTAAAGCTATCGTAGTTATCAATAACAAGTATCATTTTATCAATCCATTTTCAGCAAGATCAATTGCAGCATTCATGACTTTTGCTTTATTTACAGTTTCATCATACTCTTTTGATGGAATCGAATCATAAACAATACCAGCTCCAGCTTGAAAATATGCAATTTCGTTTTTTAAAATCATAGTTCTTATTGAGATGCAAGTGTTTAAGTTTCCGTTAAAATCTATAAAACCAATCGCTCCTGAGAAAATACCCCTACTATCATTTTCTAATTCATTAATTATCTCCATTGCTCTTATCTTTGGTGCTCCTGAAACTGTCCCAGCAGGAAAACCACTTTTTAAAGCATCAAAAATGTTTTTATCTTTCATAAGTTTTCCTCTGACATCTGAAACGATATGCATCACATGTGAATACATCTCAATATTCATTTTTTCTTTAATTTTGACACTATCAAATTCAGAAACTCTTCCAACATCATTTCTTCCTAAATCAAGCAACATCAAGTGTTCAGCTAATTCCTTTTTATCGTTTAACAAATCTTGAGCATTTATTTCATCTTCAGTTGCATTTTTACCCCTCAATCTAGTACCAGCTATTGGACGAATTTCAACTTCACCATCTTGAACTTTAATCATAAGCTCAGGAGAAGCACCAATAACATCAAATGAATCAATTTTTAAATGGAACATATATGGTGAAGGATTAATAGACCTTAATGCTCTGTAGACATTCAAAGGTTCTGATAAGGTTTTTCGCTCAAATCTTTGACTCAAAACAACTTGAAAAATATCGCCAGACTTAACATATTTTTTTGCTTTATTTACAATTTTTTCAAATTCACTTTTTTTAAAGTTAGAGATTGTAGGAAATGATTTTGTGATTAATGGAGTTCTAAATTCGTGATTCGAATGTAATAAATTTCCAATAGAATCAACTCTAAAATTAGCCTCATCAAAAAGTTCATTTAAATTTTTACTTCTTTCAAGATTAACGTTTGATACTACAATGGCATCACCATTTAAGTGATCAAAAACTATTATGTCTTCAAAAAGCATAAATTTTGAATCAGGTATTTGTAAATATTTCGTTTTTTTAACTGGAACATTTTCGAAAAAATCAATCATTTCATATCCAAAGTAACCAACAATTCCTCCTGTAAAATGTGGAAGTTGATCTAGTTTTTGGCTTTTATGTGAATCATTTAAATTTTTCAAAAAATCAAAGAAGTTAGCATCTATTTTTTTTCGTTTACCATTAATAACCTCAAATAAAGACCTCTGGTCATATTCAAAAATCCTTGATGGATTTATGCCAACATAAGAATATCTACCATTTTTCTTTGCTTTCTCCACAGATTCAAGAATGAATCCGTAATCGGAGTGCATTGATAAATTTGCCCAAGCTGCAATAGGTGTAATCGTATCTGCCATTATTCTTTTGAAAAAAGGCACAACTTTTCTTCCATCTTTTGCAAGCAAGTTAAATTCTTTTTTTGATAATTTATTTTTCATTTTATGTAAAAAAAAACCCCGATAAACGGGGTTTCAAAATCTTGTTTACATGAACTTGGCTTACAAGACAGATCCCCCGACTTGAAAATACCATATCCATGTTTTTGAGTTATATTTCACGGGAAAATATTAAAACATAAAATAAAATTTTGCAAATACTTATTTTGATTTGAATACTAATTTTGATGATTTTGAAGAATTTATAGCATCATAAGTAAACATAAATGGCTTGAATTCTCCTCTATTATACATCTCTGTTTGATCACGATAATGTTTGGATCTAAATAATCCAGATTGCCCAGTTGGAAGTATGCTAAAACCATTATCAAAATCAGAAAAATCAATTATTCTTCTCATTGAGGAACCTGCTCGAACATCAAAAGGCTTGCTAACAGAATAGCTTGCAGCTCTAGGAGTCATTTCTGAGCCTGCCATTGGAAATGGTCCAACACTAAAATTTATTAATCTTTGAACCAAAGGATCTGCATCTAAATTATGTTCATAAGTAACTTGGTGAACATCTCCCCACATAAGTTCCGAAGGATTTCCATATTTATCTTTAAGAAAAATAAATGCGTCTTCAAAAGACTTGTTTACAATATCGTTAAGGGTCTCTTTTTTGACAGTTTTAACATTATCAACCCAAAGATTAGTCTTACCATCAAAAATGCTTCTAATTGCTTGCGTTCTTATGTATTTAAGGCTATAGAATGTATCAAATGAACCATCACCAAAGCTCTGTAACTCATCTTGAAATATATTTTGAACAAGGTGAATATAAATTGCATGAAATGCAACAGCCCCTTTTGAATCTAATGATTCAACACCATCCCAATCTTTTAGCATTTCATATATTTTATCTGCGTTATCTGAAAAACCTAACGAATAGTTCTGAACAAAAAGTGGAGCGTATTGTTGGCCAAATGGAGCAGTAACTTCATTAAGAATAGACTTCATATCTTCAGTTGATAATTTTATGTCCGTGTTTAATCTCCTATCAATTTGAGTAGCTCTACTAGGATCAGCCCAATATCTGGATATATAATAAGGATATTCGTTACCAACAATTTTATTATTTCCGTTTGAAATATATCCTTTCTCAGGATTAAAAGAGAATGGCATTTCATCAAAGGGAATATATCCTTGCCAATCATACTTCGTTGTAGTTCCATCAAAGGGAACAAGTTTATCAGCATCAAGTCTGATAGGAATTTTTGTACTTGGTCTCCATCCAATATTTCCTTCTTTGTCAGCGTACGTCCAATTTTGTCCAGGAGCTCCAAACAGCTTTGAAGCTTCATTAAAATCTTCCCAATTTTTTGCTTTTGCAAGCATAAATAAGCCAGTGGTTTCGTCAAACGCATCAAATTCTGTCCATCTAAATGATATAGCTTTATTCAAAGCTTTGGCGTCTCGATGTATTTCAGATATGATTGGACCTCTATGAGTAGATCTAATAATAATTTTACGCTTAGAACCTGATTTAAGAACCAATTCTTCTTCTTCAATTATTAAATCTCTCCATTCACCATTAACATAATATTGTGTTTGATCTTCGTTTAATGATTCAATATAAAAATCCATATCATCTGTCATGACATTTGTAAAGCCCCATCCAATATTTTCATTATGTCCTATCACAGGTAAAGGAATACCATACAAACCATAACCTCCAAAGTTGTAATTATTACTTTTTAAACGAATTTCATACCACCAAGGAGGTAAATTGTATGCAAGATGTGGATCATTAGCTAGTAAAGGCTTACCAGATTTGGTTTTTGTTCCAGAAACTGCCCATGCATTAGAACCGTAACCATCTCTATCAGTTTTTAATAAATTTCTCAAATTTTCAGTATCACTGGCATACTGCTTGAATGATTTAAGTAACACATCATTTGAAGAAATAGTAACAAAATTTGGATCATAAGATGGTAAAATTTCTGATAAATAATCTGGACCCAGTTGTTCATTAATTGCTCCAAAGAATAGTTCAGAATCCCATCCTCCTTGCAATTCCCAGGCCATCATTGTACTTAATGCAACAATATCTAAAGGTTCAAAAGTAGGAAGTTTATCTATTTGTAATAATTTAAATTCAAGCGGGTATTCTGATGGAGATAAACTTTGGACATAGGCATTTATTCCATAACACGTGTCTTCTAAGTGTGCGAGAATATCTGAAGGTACTTTGTTCAAAGTTTTCTGAGCAATTTTTTCAAAACCAAGTGTTCTTAAAAAACGATCTTCTGTAAAAAGTGTATCATTAACAATAGCACTAAGTTGACCTTTATATGCATATTTTAAAAAAGCCATTTGAAACAATCTATCTCTAGCACCCAAATAACCTGCTACTTTAAACATATCAGAATCGCTGATAGCAAAAACGCTTGGAACACCATAATCATCGAACAATACTTCCACATCATCTGATAATGAAAGCTCTTCATTTATACCTTCATACGAAACTTCTACTGGACTCAAAAAAACATTTACAGCATAATTTATTATTATGAAAAAAGAAATTATTAAAAATAGAATTTTATAGCGCGTCCCCATACTGAAAACTAACAAATAAATTATCTTTTTAAGAGAATTTTTTAAAAAAGTTAATTCATTAAATTTTTGTTAAAAAAATCTGCGGCAAATTTAAATGATTTTTCTCTAGCTTCCTCATTCCCACCCATTGTTGGTCCTCTTCCTGCGCAGGTCAATAATGCCAACTCTTGCATTATGGGAGAATTAATTGGAATTTTCCAAAATTCACTTAAAAATAAGGTACCTTCATCATTCATAGGAAAGAAGCAATCACCAAGTGTATAACCGTGCCCTATTGTAGTTAACTCCATTTCTCTATCAAAAGAGTGGTGAGCATCTTCATAAATAGTAATATCTATGTTATGTGATAATCCACTTTCACCCAACTTATCTAAAAAATTCATACATGCAGAAGCAGGTACCCAATCATCCAACTCACCAATCAAAATATGCACTGGTGCTTGACTAAAAATCATTGATTCATCAGGATAAGGGTATGCTAAACATCCAGGATAAATTGGTAAATGAGCTGCAAATCTAAATTTTCCATTATTGATAGCATTAATTAATGGTATCCAGGCAGAATAGAGCGAGACAGTGCCTCCTAAGCTCCATCCTGTTATTCCAGCTTTATTTATATCAATATTAGGATGTGTTGACAACGTTTCAAGCGCAAGATAACTATCAAGAATCATCATTGCTGAAGTAACTTCTACCTGACTTCCAACTGTAGACTGTATATCTCTACTATCAAAACTTTGTAATTGAAACGTAGCAAACCCTAATGAACGATACATTTCTAAATATTTTAAATGATGTGGACCCCAGTTTAAACTGCCTGCAACTCCGATAATAAGGGGGTATTTTTTTTCTGCGTCAAAATCTGCTGGAAATCCTAAAATTCCTGAAACAATTTGTATTTCTTGATTATCAAGATCAGTAATTACCTCTTCAAAAGAAAATGGATTTCTGCTCTCAAAAATAATGGTTTCATTTAACGCTTCCTGAGCTATAATCTGAGAAAAAATTAATACTAGTAATATTTTTTTCATGATTTCTCCAATAATTGTAAATACGATTTAAATAGCAATCCACCTCCACCGCTATAACCTACAAGCTCTCCATTACTTCCAACTATTCTGTGACATGGTATGATAATAGGGATTTTATTGGATCCGCTTACTCTACCGACTGCTCTAGCAGATTTAGGCTCTTTAATTTTTTCAGCAACCTGCTTATAACTTTTTGTTTTTCCATAAGGAATTTTGGACATTTCCTTAAAAACTTTTAATGAAAACTCTGAACCTTCAATATGAACTGGAATATCAAATTTTTTCAATCTCCTTTGAAAATAAGCATTCAACTGATTTTGAACTTCTTTAGCAAATTTTGAGGTTGTATTATTTGAAATTTTTAGCGATAGCTGCTTTTCAATTAAATTATTTTTATCCTCTGAGAAAGAGAGATTATATAGCTTGTTTTTACTATAAGTAATTTTAAAATGATAATGAAGGTTATCGACTTGAAAAATTTTTTGATTCATGAATTAATTAGTATCTTAAAATAAATCTGCTACCACATTTAGTGCATTTTGCAAGAAAACTAATATACTCATACCACTTGGTTCTTACCCAAGTATGTTTGCATTTTAAACATTTCATAATTTTTAAAATTTAAGTATTTTCTTCAAAAAAACTATATAATATCAAAAATAATGAATCCTAAAATACTAAAAATTATCATTGCTGGAATGTCCATTTGTATCGTCTTTTTATCGTACAAATTCAATGAAGTAAATAACGATTTAAAGAAATATAAAGAATACTACAAAGACTTATCAGTTATGTATTTAAATGAAGTAATCGAAGCTCCCAAACTTGAACCGCCATCAGCTCAAGATATGAAAGTTACAACAATAGATTTCGATAGCAATGTGCTACAATTCTCCGATCTTGAAAATAATATTTTCACTATTCAAGATTTTAAGGGTAAAAATCTTTTTATCAACTATTGGGCAACTTGGTGTAATCCTTGTTTAGCCGAAATGCCCTACATGGCTGAGTTGTATGAAAATTTCAAAGATGAAGAAGATATTATATTTTTATATTTATCTCGAGAAAAATTAGAGACAATAAAAAATTATATACCAAAAGACGAAAGTCTTCAACAACTGCCAATTTACAAGATTATCACAGATGATGAATTCTTTGCAACTTCAGGTATTCCTACTACCTTCATTATTAATTCTGATGGAGAAGTTATTGTAAAGGATCTTGGAAGCGCTTTTTGGAATGACGATTCTGTTTTCAAATTTATTGAAAACCTCATTGGTAAAAATGAAATCTAATATTTTAATTAACACAAATGATCACTTTCCATATCTTGGAAATGGAATTCAATTTAATGAACATTTGTTTGGTTTAGATTTTGATGCAAACTTAATTCAACAAACATCAGAATTAATATGGCAACCTAATTCAACCTTACCATATTCGACTTTAAAAAAACTTCCAGCTCCTTATAACATATTATCGGATATTGCACTAGAAATGACCGTGCACAATAATTCTAAAACAGGTTTAATTGGACAGAATGCACTTTATGATGAAGTAAAATTAATTGATGATGGATTAATGGATAAATTTATTTTAGATGTACAAAATCATATTGCTAATCCAACAAAAGAATCAGCTGAATTAATTGCAAACGTACGGTGTTGGTCCTCATGGTTAGCAAATGGAATTAAAATTGAGCCAATTTTTAACGGTGAAAAGAAAGCTTGTTCGTTCATTCCATGGCCACTATCAGGATTGCTTTTACTATCTTCAAGAATTACGGGTCAACAACCTGAATTTGAGTATGCTGCAGATTATGTATTACGTTCTGGAATTCTTCCAAATCAAGAATTAGATAATTATGATGATTTAAGTAAAAATATAGATTATATAAGGTCAATTAAGCCTTTAGTCGCTTTCCATGATTTAGATGGAAACGAACAAGGATTCAGAATGACACATCTCGCAATGGAAAGAACATCTAATATGTTAATTGGAAATGCTCTTTTAGCAGTTGAAGGAGTAGATATTAAAGAAAATCTTGAAAAAATTGAATTAGCTACTATGCAGTCTAATCAATTATTTAATGCGATGTGGAAAGTAAGTGAACCATTACTTTACAATAAAGAAGTAAGGATTTTTATTCAAGGCCTATTTGGAAATCAAGGAAGTATCTATCCTGAAGAGGGTTTATTTTTTGAAAATTGTGGAGATATATTTAACGAAAATTATGACTCTAAAGGTTGCTATTTATCAAATTTACACGGCCAAACTGGTGCAAACAGCTCATATCATCCCATCGCAGATGAAATTACTGGCGTTGGTAATCATACTCACGCATATATCGCAGATGAATTAGTTGATAAATCTATGATTAAAGGAGTGTTAGATAAAGGATATGTAAGCTCTGACGATTTACCAAAAAATGTTGAAGTTGATTCACTAACAAAATTACTAAAATCATTTAGAGTTGGATACAGACCTCCTGCGCATCATGCCATGATTGTTAAAACAAGAAATATTATTCAAAACTCAAATTATTTTTCAAAGATCGAATCTAGTAATGACAATAAAAAAATCTTAGCTAGTGCAGTAAGATGGATTATTCAACATCGAATAGATCATTATAAAATGGTTGTTAGCTATATTCTACGAGCGCCAGATCCTTATAAGCATCAAACAAAAGCTAAAGGTACCGGAGGATCTCCAACTCCTACCTTCCTTCCAAAAATGTTTACTCACAGTATAGATAGATTACAGAGTTTAGTAGAAAATGAAAATTTACCATGGGCAGATAAGCTTATTAATATTACGTCAAATCACGAAACTGCAATGCAACAATTCCAAAAAATTGCAATGCAATCTGAAAATTAAAAATTATCTGTAACTAAATGCTCCATGAAGAAATCAGCCATCTTCTTATAAAGATGGTATCTATTTTTCCACCCATCAGCTGGATAATTTTCGCTTAAAAAATTGTTATTTGACATTCCATGATTAGCATTTGAATAAATAAACATTTCCATATCTTTACCTTGTTCTGCATACGCTTTAGCAAGCTTTATCGAATGCTGATGATGAACATTATCGTCTGCATTTCCATGTATCTGAAGTAGATGTCCTTTGGCTTTATCTACATGTGTAAGTACGGAGGCATTTTTATATCCTTTTGGATTTTCTTCTACTAATCCCATATATCTTTCTGTCCAAATTGTGTCATACAGTAACGGCTCTACATTTGGAGCAATAGATATACCAGCTTTGAAATAATCGCTGGCTAAAGTCATACACATGTTCGTCAAATAACCACCTCCACTCCAGCCCCATATTCCGATATTATCACCGTCAACATAAGGAAGACCTTGTAAATATTTTGCTGCTTCAATATGATCCTTTACAAGATATTTTCCATAATCACCATAAGCCAAATCTTTAAAAGCTTTTCCTCTTCCGCCTGTACCTCGGTTATCAAATGAAAAGATGATATAATCTCTGCTGGCAAAATATTGATGTAATATATGATTTCCTGCACCCCATCTATTAGATACTAATTGCGATCCTGGCCCTCCATAATTATACAAAATAACTGGGTATTGATTCATTGGATCGAAATTATGAGGATATGTAATTAAAGCATTAAGTCTTGTACCGTCTTCCGTAAAAATATTAATAAGCTGAGGATAAGTTAATCCAAACTCATCAAATTTTGATTTATCAGTATCCCTCAAGAGTCTTATATTTTTTCCATTTTGATCTTTTAAAAAAGTTTTAGGTGGAATAGTAAAGCTTGAATAATTATTAATAAAATAATTTAAAGTTGGAGAAAATGATGATGAATGAGATCCTTTTTCTTTTGTAATTCTTTTGAGTCTAGAACCATTTAATCTTACGGAATATATATGATTTTCTGTTTCGGTCTCTTTTTTAGCAGAAAAATATATAATATCATTTGCGGTATCAATTGCATTTATACTATTAACTTCCCACTCTCCTCTTGTAATTTGATTTATTGGTCTACCGTCTGACCGATTACGATAAATATGTTTATAACCATCTTTTTCTGATATCCATATAAGTTCTCCATTTTCCATTATTGCAAAACTAAATCCACCTCTGCTTGCCCAAGTAGCATTATTAGGAGGTGAAAAAAATGATTTTTTATCAATCCATGAATCATTTGAGTCATTTAATATTAATTCACCACTATTGGTTGCAAAATCATATTTGTATAAATTCCAATCATTTTGCTTCCTATTCAAAGTAGCGAAGTAAAGATTTGATGAATTTGCTTGCCAAATGATATCGGGAATATAATATGCAGTATCTGGTAAATTGATAGATCTGTATTCTTTATTTTTTAAATCTAATATACTAATTGAAACAAGAGGATTATCTTCTCCGGTCTTTGGATACCTGATGTACTTAACAACCGGATATTGTGCTTCATAATCAACCAAAGCATACTCTTTAACGTACGTTTGGTCTTCTCTAATAAACGCAATATATTCACTATTAGGACTCCATTTATATGAATCATAAGTACCAAATTCTTCCTCATAAACCCATCCAAAATGTCCGTTTAAAATATCTTCACTTCCATCATAGGTAAGCTGTTCTTCGACTTCATTAATTAAATCAAAAAGGTATAGATTATTATCATTTCGAACGAATGCTAGCTTATTAGAATCTGGAGAAAATTTTACATTTCTTAAACTATCAGGATCAGTAGTGACAGGGGTCAAAGATTCTGACGATATATCGTACACATAATATGAACCATAAGACGAATGTCTCCATAGTTTTACTGAATTCTTTTTCAAAAGCAACTTTGTTTGATCTGGGCTAAACGAATACGAAAAATTGCTAATGATATTCTTTTTGACTGTAAAAGCTTTTAAAGTATCATTCGAAGCAAGATTATACTCATAAAATTCTAACCCTTCATCACCTCTTTCCGAAAAATAATATGAATCAGAACTATTCTTCCAATCATATCTTCCAATTGATTCAGTTCTAAATGTACCATCAATTACACTTTCTAAAGATATTTTATCTTGTGCCAAAAGCGCACTAAACATTAAAATAATAGTTAAGTATTTATATCTCATATTTTTGAATATATAGATTTTTAATGAAAATAATCTAATAGTTTATGGAATAAACCAACCCATCGAATCATAAACTATTCCAACCGAAACGAATCCTTGGATAGCAAAAAGTACTCCTGTTAATACTAAGCCCAATACTGAACCCATAACACCATTGTTTGCAGCATAACCAAAAATAGTAGTTGGTTTATAAATCAACTCTTTATAATTGATAGATTCATCTACTTGCTGCAATAAGGCTTTTGCGCTCGATAAATCGTTAATTCTTTCCTCTCCCTTACCAGCAAGCTTGAGCTCCCAAATTTCTTCTTCAATAATGAAAAGTTCATTTCTGATAAAATCCCTATGCTTTGCGCTAAGAGATTGTAGTTGAATGGCTTTTGAAATTGCAAATAAGCAAATAACTGAAACAGCAACAATTACTGTTCCAATTAAATACACTGTGGAAATGTGGTGCTTCATTCCTGTCCATACTATCAGATTTAATATTCCAACACATAACAAGGAATAAAAAATTAAAATTGAAGTATAACCCTGAATTCGAAGATAATATGTTTCACCAAACGATCGTAAAACATTTCTCATGTTCATCCAAGCAAACACATTGACTCTTTTTTGTAAATCGACAAAAATTCTATCTTCTTTTTTATCTTTATAAAAACTTTTAAAAATTGAAGAAAGTTTTAAACCAGGGTAAGACACTAGCTCCCCTAATTTCTTTGATGTAGCATATCTTCTCTCATAGTCTGCTGCACAAACCATTCCAAACATCATAAGTTGAAATCCATTGAAAAGTCCAAGAAGAGTTGCTACTGAAATAATTTTTTCTTGTGGAGTCACTCCAAATAAGTCCATTCCATAAAAATATTTTGACAAGAATGCTGCTGCAGGTAATAATAACATACATAAATATGTCAATTGCTGCATATATTTGAGCGCAGGTAGTCTATAAACTGAATTAATTATATTGTAAAGAATAAACCCGGAAGGAAGTTCATTTTCTTTAGTTGAACTTGTAGAAGATGGAAATAGTTCATTATTTGACTCATTAATTAATTTATCTCTTGTTTCTTTGCTTGGTTCAAATGGAATTCCTTGTAAACAAATATCATTTTCATCCATAGCAATAGTTAATTCATCTTCAATTAATCCTGGAAACTCCCATGGGCGCATCCATCCTTGAGCAATTAATCTTCTGACAGTTTTATTATCATCCCAATCTGGAGCTGGTAAACATAAACGCTCTAAATCTTCCGGTCTAAAATATCCATACTTAGTAGCAATAATTAATCTTCTAAAAAATAAAAGCAAGTAAGCTAGGATCATGTGAAATGGATCAATATTGAGAATCAGCTCTTTTTCTGAAAAAAGTGCTAAAAATAGCCCAATATTCATTAACCAAGATGCAGGATAAATAATCAACCAATTATTACGAATTGTCTCTAAAGAATGGTGTTTTGTGGATACTGCAATTAACTGTCTATTTTGAGAAACATGCCATGCTCTTGAAAGAGATCCTTCAAGAAATATTGCTGCTAATGGTGAAAAAATAACTGGAGGTAAATTTTCATATATAAAAGATTTCCAAAATGCTTTCCATGAAAAGCTTACCGGAGAATGAAATTTATCTACTGTCTTATTTTTTGACGCACTTCTTAATTTTGCAGCTTGGTAAGGTGAATCAATTCCAGATATAAATTTTTCATCATCTTCATTTGATGGCTTTCTTAGGCTTAAGAATGATTGAATTTTCTGTATTGTTTTACTCATGTTTTTTTGAAAGTGATTCAATTTAAAGTATTTTTCAAAATTCTATTATCAATTTTTTAATAGATTTGCATAAACATTGATGCTGTTATAAATTCGCTTGCTATGGGTCTTATAACAAACATGAGAAGTAGAATGCAAGTAGTAATGTGGACTATTTTAGTTCTCTTTGTTACGAGCATGGCAATTGGCGGTTTAGTAGGTGGTGCAAGCATCACTGACATTTTTAGTGGTCGTCAAGGTAATGAAGTTGGTTCATTAAATGGAAAACCAATATTATTTGAAGATTTTAATCAATTAGTTTCTAATGAAATTAATAGAATGGATCAGCAGTCTGGTCGCTTAATTTCAGATGAGGAAAGAGAATATATTAGAGCTGTAGTTTGGGAAAGATTGATTGCTGATTTAATTATTCAAGAACAAATCGCTGAGAACAAAATTGTGGTTGGCGATGAAGAAGTTCTTTTTCAAATGAAAAACAACCCTCCCCCGTTTTTACAGAATTCAGATGCTTTTCAATCATTTGGAAGGTTTGATTTAGAAAAATATTTAGATGCTGTATTAAATCCTGGACAAGTCGACTGGAAACCGATTGAAAATTTCATGCAAAATATCTATTTGCCGAGCTACAAATTACAGCAATATATTACAAATTCAGCTGCTATTTCTTCAAGTGATGTTCTAGAAGATTACAAAAAAAGATTTCTGGACTATAAAATTGAAGTTCTTCACGTAACTGAAAAAGCAATCGATCAAGATTTTTATAATGGATTATTGACAGATAGACCATTTGATGATGAATTAAGAAATATTTATAATGAAAATATTTCTGAATATGATCAACCTGAATTAAGGTATTTAAAATATGTTAAATGGCCAATAATTTCAAATGCAACAGATTCATTACGTGTTAAGCTTGAAGCAGAAGATTTAATTTTTAGACTAAATGATGGCGAAGATTTTGCCTTGTTAGCCAATACATATACGCAAGATCCTAGTAATAGTGCTGACCCTCAAAACTTAAAAGGCGGAGACCTTGGATGGTTCAATAAAGGTCAGTTGCTGCCTGAATTTGAAATAGCATCTTTTGAAGCTGAAAAAGGTTCTATTGTAGGCCCGATTTTAACTCAATATGGGTATCACGTTATAAAAGTAAATGACAAGCGTACCGTTGAAGGTAACGATCAAGTTAATGCCTCTCATATTCTTTTAACC
Organism: Fidelibacterota bacterium SCGC AAA298-D23; assembly: GCA_000402655.1. Taxonomy (GTDB): domain Bacteria; phylum Fidelibacterota; class Marinisomatia; order Marinisomatales; family Marinisomataceae; genus Marinisoma. The sequence goes on along the minus strand of AQSI01000004.1, from coordinate 116,793 downwards.
ATTCAACCAGGAAGAGGTACTGAAAACGAACTCAAAGATATTGCAAGCATTTTTGCGCTTGAAGCAACTGAATTTGGATTTTTTATGTTAGCTGATTCCTTAGGATTGGAAATTCAAGATTCTAATGGTCTAAGAAAAGAGTCAATTTTTGTTGATAATTTTGGTGTAGGAAGAAGCGCAGTTAATTTTGCATTTAACAATGTTGAAGGTTCAACTTCTGATGCAATTAAAAACGATAATTTCTATGGAGTATTTTTCCTAGATAAAGTTGATAAAGAAACAGTTATATCTTTTGAAGATGCTAAAGAAAATTTAAAGAACGAATTTTTATCTGAGTTCAAAAAAAATCACATAAAAACTTTAGCTGAGTCTATTAAAGATGATAATCAGGGCGAAATGAATCTTTCAGAAGTATATCAAGAAAATGAAAATTTAGAATACGTTGCTGAAACAAATTCAGCTTTAATTGGTAGCTTTGAATCTATTGGTAAAAGTAACTTCATAGTTGGAGCTCTAGCTGACGCTAAAGAAGGTGATATCCTTGGCCCACTACCAACCTTAAGAGGTCAAGCATTTTTAAGAGTGATTGATATTAGTGACGTTGTAATGAGTGATTTTGAAGAAAAGAAAGATTCTATAAAATTTAGTTTACTTATCGATAGACAAAATGCTATTTGGGGTAATTGGTTGCAAGCATTAAGAGATAATGCTGATCTTAAAGATTACAGATACGATTTTTATTAATCTTCTCGAAAAACACCAAGCTTATCATATCTCGAAACTCTAGATTCTAAGAAATCATTGCTCAAGTTTTTTTGCAGTTCTTTTATTTCACTTAAAATTGTTTCCTTAAGAATATCTGCGGTTGAATCAAAATGTCTGTGTGCCCCGCCAGAAGGCTCGTAGACAATCATATTACAAATATCATGTTCCATCAAATCTTTTGGAGTAAGCTTTAGGGATTTAGCAGCTTCGGGTGCTTTTGAGGAATCTTTCCATAAAATAGATGCACAACCTTCCGGACTTATAACAGAAAACCATGTATTCTCAAGCATAATCATCTTATCGCAAAGCCCGATTCCTAATGCACCACCACTAGCTCCCTCTCCAATTACAATTGATAAAATTTGAGTTTTAATTGAAGCCATTTCAAAAAGATTATTTGCTATAGCATACCCTTGTCCCCTTTCTTCAGCTCCAATTCCTGGGTCAGCGCCGGGAGTGTCAATCAAAGTAATGATAGGTAATTTAAACTTCTCAGCTAATTTCATAACTCTTAATGCTTTTCTATAGCCCTCAGGTTTCATCATCCCAAAATTCCTAAAAATATTATCTTTGGTGTTTCTTCCTTTTTGTTGACCAATTATGGCGACCTTCATTCCTTCAATGATTCCAATTCCTGCAACAACAGCGTTGTCATCTGAAAAAGCTTTGTCTCCATGTAATTCTGTGAAATTATCACACCAAGCGTTGATGTAATCAAGGGTATAAGGTCTATTTGGATGTCTGGCTAGTTGGACAGTTTCCCAAGGAGATAAATCTGCAAAAATTTCTTTTTCCAAATTTTCCCTTTCAACAATTAAATCTTTTAATTGTTTTGAATCAGATTCGGATGTTGTCAATCTTTCAATTTCAAAATCTAAATCTTTTAGCGGTTTTTCAAATGGTAAATAATATCTTTTCATCTTTTTAACCTTAGCAATCTCCATAGACCAAAAATCCAAACCTTAAATACTGCCTCTATCATTACAGCCTTACTCATTTTTGATTCTCCAACTGTTCGGTCTGTGAAAACTATAGGATGCTCAATCAACTTACAACCCTTTTGAAAAGCTCTAAAAGAAGTCTCAATTTGAAAACAATATCCCTGTGAAGAACATTCCTGAAAATTAATTCTATCTAAAGTATCTTTTGTCCAACCCTTGAATCCAGCTGTCAAATCTTTAACAGGAACACCAGTAATTAATCTTGCATAAATATTAGCAAAATAACTGATGTACAACCTTCTAATAGGCCAATTAATTACTCTCAAACCTCCTTCATACCTACTACCAATAACGAGATCATTGCTTTCCAATAAATTCAACATAGGATTAATTTCTTTTGGATCGTGAGATAAGTCTGCATCCATTTGAATTATTTTTTGATAGTTATTTTTTAAGGACCATGAAAAACCTTCAACATATGCTGAGCCCAAACCTTTTTTTGATTCACGCTCAATTATAAAAATTTTTTCATTATTTAAATCTTTAACAATTTTTGCAGTTCCATCAGGAGAATTATCGTCAATAATAAGAATATTTAAATCATCTCTTTGAGCTAAAACTAAATTGATAGTTTTAACAATATTTTTTGATTCATTGTAAGTTGGCAGGATAACTAAGTTTTTCATTTAATTTATATCTATTGTTTTAGCAATCATTTCCATTTGGCGCATATAAAATGCTTTTTTTCCTCCAGGATTAAAAACTATATAACTTATATAAAAGGTTCTATCATTTTCATAGTCATAAAAGATATATCCTTGAAAAGGACCACCTTTAGCATCATCAATTGATTCCCATAAACCAAAAACTCTATAAGCTGATTCATTATTGAAATCATCAAATTCAATATTCAAATAATCTTGATTATATCTAATAGAACTAAAATGCTCTTGAGGAAATTCTTGAAGATATTCTAAAGCATCTTCCTTGCTAAAATGATTTCCGTCTCTCCAGTTGACAGCAATCCATCTAAATGGAAGTTCTTGTCCAATCCAAAAAAATGATTTATCACTGTCATTTTTTATCAATTCCCATCCCCATGGAATTTTCATTGTCCAATCATATGAGCTATAGATTTCTGACTCTAGTTCTTCCTGTCTTTCATTTTCTAAGAAATATTGAGCTTGTTTTTTGAAAAAATTTTCATCGAATTGCTGTTTTATAAAAGTGCTATTCTGAACTAGGTAATCGTTTATTTGCTCATAATCATTACCACTTATTATCATAAATAATTGATTTTTAGCGAATTGATTTCTTGATAAAATTAGAGGAATATCATTTAGTGTTTTATTAAATGCGCTTTCTCCTAATAAATCTTTGGTTAGCTTGGTTGCAGGATTTAGCTCATAATCACCAATAGATGCAATTACAAGATTTGTCTGAGTTTTAAGCGCTGAAAAGCTCTCTGGTTCAGCAAATTTAATATTATAGAATAATTCAGGAGATGGGGTTAAAAGAGTGTCATTGAAAACAATGGATAATAAAGAACCTATTTTTTCTCTATCTTCCTTTGCAGTAAGAACAACAATATCATCGTTTCCACCAATAGAATCTCGTTTATAGTCACAGGCTTGTGATGTAAATACAAATATTAAAATAATAAATATTCTATTCATCTCTAATCCTTTGAAACTCATAGATAACAACTAAAATAATTGATAATAGCAAAAAGGCTATCATTGGCTCCCAAGTGATAAAAGGATATCTAATAAATCTATCACTTGCAGTCGGTGGTGGCTGAACCACAGAGTCTTGAGTGCTTATATTTGCGGCATATTCAATTGACGTATTTCCATGTGGATTATAATAACTTAAATCAATCTCTGACGATGACGATTCTGAAAAGTCATTAATAATTCCCTGAAAAAATGTTAGACCATTTTGGTCTCTAACTTTTTCAAGAGCAAAACCTTCAGCATTTACTATAAAATCTTCTGAAGCAAAAGGAATTTGAACTCCCAGAATAAAGGTTTTAATTGTTTGATTCGACCCAAAATCATATGAAAATCTTCTTGGACCGGGATCTTTGATAAATCTATCTAAAAATAAATAGATAGTGTGATTTCCATCCTGATTGATAGCTTGTAAAGAATTTTCATTTGTTTTCAAAATTTGTTCAAATTCTAATCCATCTCCAGAAACTGTATAAAGCACAGAATCTATATCTGAAGATACTGGGAATTCAATTACATCACTTCCAAATTTATCAAACTTATATTCTATTGCCACCCCAGGATAAGAGAATTCAGGATAAATTGTAACAGATAACGTATCTATAGTTGTTTGAGCAAAAATTTGGCTTATCACCATCAAATGAAAACATATTTTTTTCATAGGCTAAGTTAATTGAAAAATAACAAATAAATCATAAAATGCATGAGTTAAAGCAACAATACCGAAACCACGGTTTATATATATCAATGATAAATAAACACCTGCAATAAACCTCAAGGTAAATGATAATGGGGTAAATGACTCGATTCCAATATAATGAAATGATGAAAATAGAATTGAACTAAAAATAATTGATAGAATTAAGGAAGAAGATTCATTGGTTTTGAAAATGAATGAAAATGATTTTGTTAAAATAAATAATAGTAAAAAACGGAAAATAAGCTCTTCATACAACCCTGCCCCAATAGATAAAATGATATTATTAATTACATTAACTGTCGAACCCTGAATTAGATAGATATTTTGAAGAACTAACAATAAAATGCCTGCATAAAGCAAAGATTCTATAATCATAATTGAAATATATTTAATGGATATATCAAACGTTTTAAAATTTTTTCTTTGATTGAAGAGAATAAAAAAAAGTACAATGATAAAAATAGAACTAGCTGCATAGTATCCGTTCAATCCTAGCATTTTAATAAATTCTTCAATTAAAACATCTGCTCCATTTTTAGAAAACGATATGTCTGCTTGGAGCAAAAAGAAAATCCCAATTTCATAAATTATAAAGAGAGGTAAAGTGACAAGTAAGCTATAAAATAAAGATTTAGATTTAAAAAAATAGTCAGAAAACATACTATATTTTAAGAACTGCCAATAGGGCTTCTTGAGGAACTTCAACCCTTCCAATCATTCGCATTCTTTTTTTACCCTTTTTCTGCTTTTGAAGTAACTTATTTTTTCTAGTAACATCTCCACCATAAAGCTTTTCAGTAACGTTTTTTCTAAATGGAGCAATATTAGTTCTTGCAATAACCCTTGATCCAATTGAAGCTTGAATAGGGATCTGGATTTGATGCCTTGGAATTAACTCCTTTAGCTTCTGGCACAAGGCTAAACCTCTATGATAAGAGTCTTTCTTGGCACATATCATTGATAATGCATCAACCGGTTCTTTATTTATTAAAATATCTAGCTTATCGAGCTTGCTAGCTTGATATTCTTTAAATGTGTAGTCAAAAGAAGCGTAACCTTTTGAGCCAGATTTCATTTTATCATAGAAATCAAAAAGAATTTCACCTAAAGGTAGTTCATATATAAGTTGCACCTTTGATTTAGATAAATATTGAGTGGATTTGTATTTCCCTCTTTTCTCTTCACATATCTTCATTACATTGCCTATATAATCAACAGGGGTAAGAATTTCTGCTGTAACAATAGGCTCCATTAAACTTTCAAGGAATTTTGGTTCAGGCAATAATGCAGGACGTTGAACCTCAACTTGAGAACCGTCTTTTAGATTAGCCAAATATTTTACATTTGGACTGGTTGTAACAATTGAAAGATCAAACTCTCTTTCCAATCTTTCTTGAATGATTTCCATGTGAAGCAACCCAAGGAATCCACATCTATAACCAAAACCAAGGGCATCACTTACCTCTGGTTCAAAAGATAACGAAGCATCATTTAGCTTAAGTTTTTCAAGTGCAGTTCGTAAATCGTCATAATCTCCTGCATCCGATGGAAAAAGACCTGAAAAAACCATAGGTTTTATTTTTTGAAATCCAGGTAAAGGGTTTTTACAAGGCTTGTTAAAATTTGTAACTGTGTCTCCAGCCAAAACATGTTCAATATCTCTGACATTCGCTATTATATATCCTACTTCCCCAGCTTTGATAGAATCTGATTTTTTTCTTTCGATAATAAAATGGCCTACCTCATCTACATCATAGTGTGTGTTATGGGCAAAAAACTTAATTCTACTACCTTTTTTTAATGAACCTTCGTACACCCTTACATAAGCAACAACTCCTCTATATCTATCATATATTGAGTCAAAAATTAAACCTTTAAATTCTTCATTTTTTGGTTCATCTGGAGGAGGAATTTTATTAATAATTGTAGTTAATATATCTTCTATTCCCTCTCCTGTTTTAGCGCTTGCTAGTAAAATATCATCCTTTAAACAACCAACTAATTCAATAATTTGAGACGTAACATTTTCAATGTCGGCATTGGGCAAATCTACTTTGTTTATAACAGGAATAATTTCTAAATCATTATCAATAGCTAGTAAATAATTTGTGACAGTTTGAGCCTCTATACCTTGAGCTGCATCTACAATCAACAATGCACCTTCACTTGCAGATAGTGTTCTTGAAACTTCATAAGTAAAATCAACATGACCTGGTGTATCAATTAAATTCAAAATATGTCCATTATAATCAATTCGAATCGAATGACTTTTAATGGTAATACCCCTTTCTCTCTCGAGTTCCATATTATCTAAAACTTGATCTTTCATCTTCTTCTTTGAAATGGTTCCAGTATGCTCAAGAAGTCTATCGGCAAGTGTGGACTTACCATGATCTATATGTGCAATAATACAGAAATTTCTTATAGGTTTTGTCGTACTACTCATTAAAATGATTTACAATTGGAATTCTTCTTCCAATACCAAAAGCTTTTTTACTTACTCTAAGAACGGGAGCAGCTTGTCTTCTTTTATGTTCATTAATATCTATCTTTTTTTTCAGGCTTAAATATTGTTCATTTTGCTCATTTTCATCTCCAAAAATAATTTTATCGACAATTGGACTAATCAAATCATAATCAAATGGATCAACCTGATTGGGAGCAAGCTCTGCAGATGGTTCTTTATCTATAATATTTCTAGGAATAGTTTCGTTATCTTTATTAATCCACTTCGAAAGCTCATATACTTCAGTTTTATTTAAATCTCCGATGGCTGATAACCCACCACTCATATCACCGTATAAAGTACAATATCCAAGCGCCAATTCTGTTTTATTTCCTGTTGATAAAACCAATGATCCAAACTTATTTGAAAATGCCATTAAAATATTACCTCTAATTCTTGATTGTATATTTTCTTCAGCTACATTCGGATCAGACCCATCAAAATGTATATTCATAATATCTAAATAAGCTTGAAATAAGCTATCAATATCTACTGTTTTAAAGTTTGCATCAAGATTTTTAGCTAATTGCTTCGCATCAATTTTACTATGATCACTTGAAAACCTTGAAGGCATTGAAATCAAAGATACATTTTTTGAACCAAGAGCATCTACAGCAAGGCAAGCTACCAACGCTGAATCAATACCTCCACTTAGTCCAATAACAGCTTTTTTATGTCCTGTTTTAATGAAATAATCCCTTATTCCTAGAGATAATGCCTTAAATAACTGCTCATTTGGAGAAGTTTTTTCAATTGATTCTTTTGTTTTGAGATCAGTTATTAGAATTTGCTCTTCAAAACCATTAGCAATTTGAATTAATTCTGATTCGCTGTTAAAAATCATCGAGTAACCATCAAAAATCAATTCATCTTGACCGCCAACAAGATTGCAATAAATGAATGGACAATTTGCATCCTTATATTTGCTTTGAATTAATTTCATTCTATCATTTTTTCTATCTTTCGCAAAAGGAGAAGCTGAAATATTGATAATTAAATCAGGATCATTTTCTATAATCTCCTCTGATATTTTTCTTTCATATTCATCTTCCCATAAATCTTCACAAATTTGTAACGCAATTTTGTAATCAGAATTATTTACTTTTAAGTCAAATATTCCAATAGAATTACCGCTATGAAAATATCTTCTTTCATCAAATACATCATAATTTGGTAAATGAATTTTGTGATATTTATAAACTATTTCTCCATCCTGGCAAACAGCAGCAGCATTGAATTTTTTATTATCCTCAAAATCAACATAACCCAAAATACATGGAATGGTTGTTGATTTGGTAAGCTCATTCAAGCAAGAAATATTTTGATTAATAAATTCTTTATTATTGAGAAGATCTTGAGGAGGATAACCTGTTATGGACATTTCTGGGAAGACCACTAAATCTGCACCTTTTTCTACTGCGTATTTATAGTTTTTAGAAATTATATCAATATTTTTTTGAAAATTTCCTAATGTAGGGTTTAATTGGCAAACTGCAACATTTAATGCTTTAGACACTTATCTACTTCCTCAATTAAAGAATCTATAGTTTTCACTTGAATTGATTTTGGAATATCCCAACTATTATAAGCAATTAATTGCTTTTCTTGAGCTAATGTGAAGGCTATTTCACTAAGTGTTCCGTAGGCACCAGAAATTGCAACACCTAAATCGCAATTATAGCTAATTAAGGCATTTCTAGTTATATCCAATCCAGTTGAAATTGGAATACTTAGATATTCATTACCTGTTTTAAAGTCTTTATCTTTTAAGATTCCAATACATGTTCCACTACCGTGGGATACGCCTTTAGCAATAGCTTCCATTACACCTTCACCGCCACCGCAAAAAACTAACCAATTTTTTTCTGCCATTCGTTTCCCAATTTCTACGGTATCGTTATAAATTTCTTCTGTGATAAACCTTCCTCCGAAAACAGCAATTCTTCCGTTAAATTTCATTATGGCTCCAATCTCCCCATTGTTCTTGGAAAAGGAATAGTTTGTCTTACATGATCTATTCCACATATCCATGAAACTGTTCTTTCAAGCCCCAATCCAAAACCAGAATGAGTAACTGAACCATATTTTCTTAAGTCTAAATACCACTTAAATGCGCTTAAAGGCAATCCATGATCTTCAATTCTTTTAACTAAAGTGTCATGATCATCTTCTCTTTGTCCTCCACCAACTATTTCTCCGTAACCCTCTGGTGCAATAACATCCACGCCTAAAGCAAGTTTACCAGAATCATCTCTTTTCATATAAAAAGCTTTAGTCTCATGAGGCCAACTATGTATCATAACAGGGCTATCAAACTTGGAAGCAATCAACTCTTCATCCGGTGCTCCAAAATCACTACCGTACTTAAATTCTTGATCATTATCGTGCAAGAGCTTAACAGCTTCATCGTAGGTTATTCGAGGAAATGGAGATTTTACTTTCTCAAGTAATAAAATATCTCTTTCCAAAATTTTTAACTCATCTTTACAATTTTCAATACTTTGAGAAACTATGTGTACAATAAACTCCTCAATCAAATCCATATTATCTTTTAAATCATAAAATGCCATCTCTGGTTCTACCATCCAAAACTCTGTTAAATGTTTTCTGGTTTTTGATTTTTCAGCCCTAAAACAAGGACCGAAACAATATGTTTTTCCAAAGGCCATTGCCCCAGCTTCCTGATATAGCTGTCCACTTTGAGTTAAATAAGCTGTTCTATTAAAATATTCAGTTTCAAATAAAGTAGTAGTTCCTTCAACGGCATTTCCAGTAAACATTGGTGAGTCAATTAATACAAAATCTCTACTGTCAAAAAAATCTCTAATAGATTTAATTATATTTTGACGAACTTTCATAATTGCGTACTGCTTCTTTGAACGTAACCAGAGGTGTCTATTATCCATTAAAAAGCTTACACCATGCTCTTTCAAAGCAATTGGGTACTCTTCAGCAATATGAATTACTTCCATATTTTTAACTAAAATCTCAACACCTAAATCAGAACGAGAATCCTCTTGAACAATTCCATTAACAATTACAGATGATTCTTGAGTCAGATTAGATTCAAGTTCAAAAACTTCAGAAGAAACATCATTACTCGTAACCACACATTGAACAAAACCTGTACCATCTCTAATGATTGCAAACCAAATCTTTCCGACTGATCTAAGATTATAAATCCACCCATTTAGCTGAACTTCTTTTCCTATAAAATCTTTTAATTTATTTATTGATATATTTTTCATTTTTTTCTACCACGTAGAGAGGATTGAATTTACAACATCTGATGCAATTTTGTTAATTGCAATATTAATTGCTAACTCTCTTGAATCTCCAAATTCATCATCATCATTTTCATCAAGAATTCCGTCGTTATCATTATCTATTCCATCCGAAGAGGGGTCATTATTTATACTATAATTTCCAAAACCTGTAAATGTTTTTTCAATTAAATTTTTTTCACTCTCATTATCTACCCACAAAATTTTTAACGAGATTGAAAATCGATACTCATCTACCTGCTCGTTACTATCAAAAGTAAAAGGTCCATCCGTAGCACTGGTTATTACTCCCAGAATAGTACTATCACTATTACTATTATCTGTAATTTTTAAAATATTTTGAATAGCAATTTCTTGCGTTATTTTTGAAGTTAAATTCTCTGCAATCTCAAATTCAGCAGTATCATTTTCTATTAATGGAATGAACACATTATTTATATTTACTGGAATTGATCCTGCCATGGAATAATAACTACATCCAACAATCAGGAAAATTGATATAAAATTAACTATCTTTTTTAATTTTCTTTTCAATTCCATAATCGTTTATTTTCCTATAAAGTGTTCTTTCACTCATATCAAGTGACTTAGCTGCAGCTCTTCTATTGTTATTAAAATGCTCCAAAGTTCTTAGTATCATTTCCTTTTCAAGATCTTTTGTATTGAAAGCCCCAATCATCTTGCCTTTAATAAGATTTTCATTATCATTGAATATTTCATTATCCTGTATTGCTGAACCAAATGATTGATTAATATTACTCGAAGAATTTAGTTCAGAAAAACTAGAATCTTTCATCATTAATTTTAAATCTTCAATGTCTTGTCTTAAGAAAAGAAGTTGACGAAGAATTAGTTCTCTTTCTGCTTGATCAGGATCCCTATTTACAACTACAGGTAATGAAGTATTATTTTCCAATGGCTCAATTTTGTCTCCAATCAACTGATTAACAATCATATCAGCAGTAATTCTTTCACCTTTCTGCAAAATTAGAATACTTTCTACAAAGTTTCTTAATTCTCTAACGTTTCCAGGCCAATGATAATCCTGCATTTCTTTTATTGATTCAGGAGTGAAGCCTTTATACTTAATATCATTTGTTCTACTGAATTGTAATGCAAATCTATCAACTAAAAGCCTAATATCATTGGCTCTTTTCCTCAATGGAGGGATATTGATTGTTACAGTCTTTAATCTATAATACAAATCTTGCCTGAACTTCCCTTCTTGGACAAGTTTTGCCAAATCCTTATTAGTAGCAGCAATGACTCTTACATCTGTTTTCTTTGTTACTGAATCACCAACCCTCATAAACTCACCTGATTCTAAGACTCGAAGAACTTTAACCTGAGTCTCCAATGGCATATCACCAATTTCATCTAAAAAAATTGTTCCTTTATTAGCTGTTTCAAAGTATCCTTTTCTTGAATCTGAAGCATCTGTATAAGCCCCTTTTTTATGTCCAAAAAGCTCGCTTTCTATGATTCCTTCTGGAATTGCTCCACAATTAACAATTACAAGCTCACTTGATGCTCGCTTACTGCCTAAATGCAATGCTTTACTTACTAATTCTTTTCCTGTTCCTGACTCCCCATTTATCAAAACTGAAATATCAACATTTGCTACTTGGGCAACCATTTCTAAAACTTGATTAATAGCATCGCTTTCTCCAACTATACCAGCTTTTTGTTTTATTAAATCTATGTTCATAATATCTCCGTTGATTATAACTTAATTTCTTTTTCTAGTTTATTCATTTCATCTCTAAGCTTTGCTGCTTTTTCAAATTCTAAATTTTCAGCTGCTTCAAGCATCTCTTCTCTAATCATTTCTACAACAATTTTTTTATCTTCCATTAAAAACTTGTCCGTTGCAACATCTCTTTTAACTTCAATTTCACTATCTCTGTAAGATTCAGCGACTCTTGTTGATTGCATAATTTCCTCAACTGATTTTTTTACTGTTTTTGGAGTAATGTTGTTTTCTTTATTGTATTTAATTTGAATTTTTCTTCTTCGATCGGTTTCATCAATCAAATATTTCATTGAATCTGTTATTTTATCAGCATATAAAATTACTTTACCTTGTTCATGTCGAGCTGCCCTACCAGCAGTTTGAACCAATGAACTTTTAGATCTAAGAAATCCTTCCTTATCAGCATCTAAAATTGCAACCAAAGATACTTCAGGAAGATCTAACCCTTCTCTTAAAAGATTAATTCCTACTAAAACGTCAAAATCGCCTAATCTTAAATCTCTTAAAATTTTAACTCTTTCAATGGTTTTCACTTCGGAATGAAGATATCTAACTCTTAAACCAACAGAACTTAAATACTCGGATAAGTCTTCAGCCATTTTCTTAGTTAATGTAGTAACTAAACATCTCTCATCTTTTGAAGATCTAATTTTTATCTCTGAAATGAGATCGTCAATTTGACCAGCAGATGGTCTAATCATTAACTCAGGATCTACTAATCCAGTTGGCCTATTAATCAATTCAGTAATTGCTCCTTGTGAAAGTTCTAACTCTCTGTGTGATGGAGTTGCTGATGCATAAATAACTTGATTTTGTAGAATTGAAAATTCATCTGATTTTAACGGTCTATTATCATATGCTGAAGGTAATCTAAACCCATAATCAATCAAATTATCTTTGCGCTTCCTATCTCCACCATACATGGCCTGGATTTGAGGTAAAGTAACGTGAGACTCATCAATAACAGTTAAAAAATCTTCAGGGAAAAAATCAATCAATGTAAAAGGTCTTTCACCTTCTTTTCTTCCATCAAAATATCTTGAATAATTTTCAATACCTGAACAATATCCAATCTCTTGGATCATCTCAATATCAAAATTAGTCCTTTGACTAATTCTTTGTTCTTCTAAGAACTTTTCATTTTCATTAAAGAACTTAGTCCTTTCAATCAAATCTCTTTTTATCTCCTTAATTACAGAATCATTTTTATCTTTATCAGAAATGAAATGTCTTGCTGGGTATAAATAAAATTCATCATGCTCGGAATTTTCTTCTCCTGTTAAAGGATCAAATGACACTATTGATTGAATAATATTGTCAAAAATATCAACTCTAATGGCCTTATCCTCATATGCTGGAAAGATTTCAAAAATATCTCCCAAAATCCTAAAATTACACCTCTCTAAAACTTGATCATTTCTTTGATAATAAATATCGACAAGGTATTCAGTTAAGCTAGACCTGCTAATGGAATCATCTAGCTTTAAATGAACCACTTGCTTCTTCCATTCTTTTGGATTACCTAAACCATAAATACATGAAACAGAGCTAACGACAATAACATCTTCTCGTTGAAGTAAAGAGCTGGTTGCTTTTAATCTCAGGCGATCAATTTCCTCATTCATGGAGAAATCTTTTTCTATAAATGTATCAGTTACTGGCATATATGATTCAGGCTGATAATAATCATAATAACTAATAAAGTATTCAACAGCATTATTTGGAAATAAGTTTTTGAATTCTCCGTAAAGCTGAGCTGCTAAAGTTTTATTATGTGAAATAACTAAAGTTGGCTTTTGAACTTCTTCAATTACTTTCGCTATTGTATATGTTTTTCCTGATCCAGTTACACCGAGTAAAGTCTGATGAGAAGCATTTTCCTTTAATCCATCTGATAATTCAGATATAGCTGTTGGCTGGTCTCCTGCTGGAGAAAATTTTGATTCTACCTTAAAGTCTGCCATAATGACCAATAATTTAGATATTATCAACTAAAAAGTAAAATAATTTGTATGACAATTAGGTCTATCTTTTATTTTATTTTAAGGAAAAACCTTAGATAGTCAAGAAGGCTGATAGATAATAGAATAGCAGCAATATTCAATAAAACGGGCGTAATGTAGTATATACTCTGTACCTTGAATGCAAAAATACACAATGCAGCTCCTAAAAAACATACTCCAGTTTTACCTAAAATATTAGATCCATAAACCGTTTTCAATTTTGGTAAATACCAGAGTGAAAATATTAAAATTGTTAATTGTCGTAAAAAATAAAAGATCATAAACCAAGTTGAGATTAGACCTTCTTGATTAAAAAGAATTATAAAAGCAAAAAGCGTAATTCCATCTGCAATTGGATCAAGTGTTTTGCCAAGCTCTGATTTCTGGTCAAGAATTCTAGCAGCAATTCCATCAAGAAAATCCGACAATAATGATATAAAAAGTATTATTAAGAAATACGATTGCATTCCATTCTTGTAAGTTATAATCATTGGAGCAATAAGAAAAAATCTCAGAATTGTAATTAGATTAGGAATGAGAAATATATCGCTAACTTTGAATAATTTACTCATATAATTCCTTTAAAATTTTTTCCGTGGAGCCTGAATTTTCAGTTACAAAAGTTTTACAATTTTTTGATGAATTATTGTAATTATTTTTATCTAAAAGCCAATTTATTTTTTCAGTAAATATCTCGTAAGAATCAACGGAAAAACCGCCAGAAAAATCTATTAAACCTTCAGCATCAGATTTATTAGAATTCAGAAAATTAGAACCAAAAATAACTGGATTTGAAGCAGCTGCAGGCTCAATGATATTATGTATTCCCGATTTAGAAAAGCCTCCCCCAACATACGCAATAGTGCTTTGAGCGTATAATTTTGAAAGAAAACCTACTTTATTTACAATAATATACTCTTCATCAAATTGGTTAAAATTTTGATATTGATTTATTTTTTTGAATGAAAAATCATTATCCTCGAGAACAGAGCAATAGTAATTCAAATAGTAATCATTTACTTCATGAGGAACAATTATCACTTTTTCAAAACGATTAACTAATGGGGAATTAATAAACTTTTCAAAAATAATTTTATTGTCTTCATCCCACATACTTGCAAAAATCAATATATTACTTTCATCTTTTATAGAAAGATCAAGTTTGTATTCCACATTTTCTAAATTATTTAATATTCTATCATATCGAGGATTTCCAATTTTATAAATTTTATCATTTGAAATATTCATTTTTATTTGACGATAATCATTATCACTTACACAAAATATCTTATTAAACATTTTCAAAAATATATTATATGATTTTCTATATCTTGCTGAGGTTAAAACTGTTGTAATATTTAACTTATTTGCAGCAAATAAAAAACTTGGCCAAAAATCACTCGAAGTAAAGAATATCTTACTAGGTTTTACTATCCTTAAAGCCCTAAATGACGAAAAAATAAAATCAAATGGTAAATAAATTTTCAGATCAATATTTCTATCATTGACATTTTCAAATCCTGATGGTGAAAAAAAAGAGGTTATAATTCCTATACCTTGATCTCTTTTTTTTATTTGCTCAATTAATGTCTCAACTTGTTGATATTCTCCAAAAGATGCGCAATGAAACCAATAAATTTGTGAAAACTTGTTCGTTGGGAATGATTTGAGTGCTGAAAAAGAATTAAATCTCCCAATTAATCCTTTTCTTATTTTTGTGTTAAAAATTGAAAAAATAATTGATAAAAGTAAAAGTATTGGAAGAGCTAAAATATTATATAAAAATATTAAAACAATCATAATGTTAAAGCCCTACTTACATTGCTATACACTTTTTCGCTATCAATTTCAGTTAAGCAGTATTGTTCTTTTCTATAACAAGGTCTACTACCATTTTGTGAGCATGGCCTACACCATAAATCTTTATTTTCAATAACTTTTGATTCGCTCAATGTAACTCTGGCACCAGTTTCTCTAGATGTAGGACCTAAAATCATTGTTACTGGTGTCCCCATTGCTTCAGAAATATGTAAAAGACCAGTATCACTTCCTAAAGTATGTTGCGCATATTTAACTATGCCCATTGCCATTCTCAATGATGTTTTATCTTTTAAATTTATGATTTTCTCATCTTTAATTATTTGATCACAAATAATATCATTTGTAGATCCTAGAATTACAATTTTTGAATTAAAGGAACGGATTAGCTTTTTTATTAAATTATTATAATTATCGATTGACCATTGCTTTTGACTCCACGCTGCACCAGGAACAATTGTTATATAATTATTTCCAATGTTATTTTCTCTTAGAAACTGCTGAGTTTTTTCTTCCTCAAGTTGATCAATATACAATTTTGTTTGAGGAAAAGTTTTATTTTGTCCTAATAAAGTATGATACATTTTTATATGACTGAAGCTTTCTTCAAAAAAATTTTGATAACCGTAAAACAATAGGAATCTTCTTAGTCTCGGTTTTCTTATTTGCTTAAATAAATTCTTTCTTAAAAAAAGTGATAAAATTCTTGTTCTAAAAACGCTATGAATATCAAAAATTATGTCATAATTATTGCTTCTTAAAAATCTTCCTAATCGAAATAGCTCCTTTAATCCTAATTTTTTGTCAAAAGATATAAGTTTATCAATAATTGGATGATTTTTAACAAGATCAGAGAATTCCTTTTTGATAAGAAAATGTATCTCACTTTCAGGATATTTTTGTTTTACTGATTCTAGAAATGATGTTGCAAGAACAATATCACCAATTGCACTCATTCTAATGACTAAAATCTTTTTCATGTCTCATTATTAAAAAGTTTATTAGCAAACCAGGATACGGCTATACTTATTTCGTACAAGATTAACATTGGAATAGACATTATAATTAGACTTATTGGATCTGGAGGTGTAATTATCGCAGAAAGAACAACTGTAATAGCAATGGCCTCTCTTCTGTATGTTTTTAAAAACTCTGGATTAATTAATCCAATTGAAGAAAATAAAAATGATGCGACAGGTAATTCAAAAATTAATCCTGCTCCAATCATCAATGATAGTACAAAACTAAAATAATAATTGATTGAGAAATTATTTTGAATATCAGCTGTTATCATTGATGCAAAAAAATCTAAAGAAAAAGGTAAGATTACTTTATAAGCAAAAATACCGCCCAAAATAAAACAAATAAATGCCGTGAGAATAAGCGGAATTAGTATCTTCTTTTCTTTGTCATAAAGACCTGGAGATAAAAATTTCCAAACCTGAACAGTTATTACTGGGAGAGATAAAATAATTCCTCCAATGATAGCCAAATTCCATTTTAAAAGAAACATTCCTTGAATTGTTAAAACCTGAAGGTTTAAATCTGAATTAATTTGAGAAGCAGGCTGAATGAGAATGTCTACAAGTGAATTTGCAAAATTGAAGGTTAAAATTGACATAAAAAGTATCGAACCAAGCGACTTTAAAATTCTCCATCTTAATTCTTCAAGATGATCTACTATCGACATATTATCGTTACTCATTCTTACCCTTTATTTCATCAACAAGCTCGTATGGTGACTTCGTTTTTATTGCGCTTTTATCAACACCATCTAAAAGAGCTATTCTTTGCTCGTTCCAAAATTGACTTAAAATATCTTTTTCAATAATTGATTTTATTCTTCTATTATATCTTAAGACTTGCTTCTCTTGAATATCTTTATTGTCTTTCATGGATTTAAAGTATGAACTAATAGCTTGTGAAAATTCCTCAATACCCTCATCTGTTTTACAGCTTGTTTTAAAAATTGGAATTTTCTTTGAGTCTTTTTTAGTTGATGATAAAATATTATTTATAGATTTTACTAATAGATTAGAATCTTTTCTATCTGACTTATTGACAACAAATATATCAGATAGTTCTAAAATTCCAGCTTTAAGAAGTTGAATTTCATCTCCAGATTCAGGAACAAAAACTAAAGTAGTCAAATCAGTGATTTCAGACACACTGTACTCAGATTGTCCTACTCCAACAGTTTCTATAAAAATTATATCTTTTCCACTAAACGCTAAAATATCACTAAAATCTTCTGCTAACTCAGTTACTCCGCCAAGCTCTGCTCGAGAACCCATACTCCTTACAAAAACATTATCATCATTTACAGCATTATTAATTCTTACTCTATCTCCTAAAAAAGAGCCTCCAGTAATTGGGCTTGAAGGATCAATTGCAATTACTCCAACCGATAAATTTTCTTTCCTAATCAGTGGAATAAGCTTGTTCATTAGTGAACTTTTTCCAGCACCGGGGGGACCTGTAATCCCAATCTTTAATGATTTATGAGACTCCTTGAAGATTATTTGAGACACTTCTTTTCTTGAAAAAACTCTAGTTTCAATACCAGTCATTAACTCAGAGATGGAAATAAAATCATTTTTTCTGGCTTTATCTGCAATTTCTTTCAAATTCTTTGACGACATAGCGTAATTTAAAGGATAAAACTTAAAACCATAATCAAATTAGAAAATTATTGACATCTATTTCTTAAAAGAATAAGTTGCAATCACATTTTATGGATAGACATAAACAACAAATTAAAAGAGACAGACAAGACTTAAAAAGAAGAGCTATTAATTCTCAAAATAAGTCAAGAATGCGTACACTTATCAAGAATGTTTTATCTTCTGATACTAAAAAAGCTGCTGACGAATATTATTCAAGCGCAGTTTCATTTATTGATAAGATGGCTAGCAAAAATATTATTCATAAAAATAATGCTGCTAGACAAAAATCCAAGATTACTAATCATTTGAATTCTTTAAAATAAAGAATTACTTATCGTGCCCTTGATAGTTTGGGGCTTCTTTAATAATACTTACTTCGTGAGGGTGGCTTTCTTTAACTCCTGCAGATGAAATTTCAATAAATTTTTTATTTTCGTATAATGACTTTAGATCTTTAGCGCCACAATAGCCCATTGAAGATTTTAAACCTCCAATTAATTGGAAAATTGTATTATTAACTGGACCTCTAAATGGAACCATTCCTTCAATTCCTTCAGGAACCAATTTTAATTCATCTTTTTCTTGTTGAAAATATCTCTCGCCGCCTCCTTCTTTCATTGCTGCTAACGAACCCATACCTCTATAAGACTTATATCTTCTTCCTTCATAAACGATAGTTTCTCCTGGACTTTCATCCATTCCTGCAAGCATACCTCCAAGCATTACTACATTTGCACCAGCAGCTAAAGATTTTGCAATATCCCCGCTATACCTAATACCACCGTCTGCAATAATAGGTATTTTATTTTTTATTCCAACTTGAGCACAGTCCATAACAGCTGATAACTGTGGTACTCCAACTCCAGCAATGATTCTTGTTGTACAACTAGAACCTGCACCAATGCCAATTTTTACACAATCTGCACCTGCTTTTATTAAATCTTCTGTCGCTTCAGGCGTAGCTACATTTCCTGCAATTAAATCTAAATTTGGAAATTCTTTTTTTACTTCTTTTACTAATTTTAAAACAAATTCGGAGTGGCCATGTGCTGTATCGACAACAATTGCATCTACTCCTACATTTACAAGCGCTTTAATCCTTTCTTGCCAATCTTCTCTGACACTAATGGCAGCTGCAACTCTCAATCTTCCATTTTTATCTTTTGTCGAGAAGGGAAATTCTTCTTTTTTAGTTAAATCTTTAACAGTAATTAAACCATCAAGATTATTTTTCTTATCAACAACTAATAACCTTTCAATTCTGTGTTTTTGAAGAATTTTTTTGGCATCTTCGTTGCTTGTATCAGAGTCGACTGTAATTAAATTTTTTGAAGTCATTCTATTTTTTACAAGAGTATTTAGATCTGGTTCAAAACGAATATCTCTTTTAGTAATTATTCCCACTAATTTACCTTTTGATAAAACAGGTAAACCTCCAATAGAATATTGTTCCATTAGTTGTTTTGCATCTCTTACAGTCTTTTCTTCATCTAAAGTAATAGGATTTCTTATCATACCACTTTCATATCTTTTCACCTTATCTACCATTAAAGCTTGATCTTCAATACTTAAATTTTTGTGAATAACACCGATACCTCCTTGTCTTGCCAATGCAATTGCCATTTCAGATTCAGTAACAGTATCCATAGCTGCACTCATTACTGGAATATTTAAAGTAATATTTTTTGTAAGATTAGTAGAACAATCCACTTCTTTAGGCAGAACAGATGATCTTCTAGGAACTAATAAAACATCATCAAATGTTAATTTCTTTTCAACGTTATTTGACATAAATATCTCCGGACGTTATTTGTGGAATGGCTTGTGCAACCAACTTTTTAGAACAAAAAGCTTTGATTAAGGTCAACATTGGACAATTTAACAAAAAAGATAAAAAAAACCAGGATATTATTAAGCCTAGTTGAACCTTAGAAAATCATACTTTCTTTTAGAGGAAAAATAGTAATACATATTAAAAAAGATAAAGTATGAAAGCCCAATAAATGCAAACCAAAATTCCTTAGTAGCAATAAAAATAAACATTATCAAAGGAAGATATTTTTGCGAGTAAATAATTAATTTTTTTGATTTAAATACTAAAGAAAAAATTAAAAAAGGAAGGAATAATGTAGAACTTGTAGCGAGAATAGGTTCATTTAAACTTACTGATAATAATAAAACAATAATCGTTAAAGATAGAGCTAAAAACATACTGAAATAACTATCTGATCTGTAAATAACATATAGAACAACATTCATCAAAAAAAATCCAATCATCATTTTTCCAAAAAAGAAAATATCAATCAAAGAGAATACAGCTATAAAAAGTAGAAAGTTTGTTTGAAAATCAGACTTTACTGTCCTAAAAGGACCAAAAGTATCAAATCTTTTCATAAGCCAAAGAAATAATAAAGTGTGAAGAAGAATATTTGCTATACCAATCCAGTCTTCTCTAATCATTGAAAAAACATAATTTGTATTCAAATTAATTTCCATTGTTCTGAAAATTGCAATATCAAAACTCTTAGCTAAGTAATGCTGATATGCAAACATACACCACATTGGAAAAAACATTTCTAACCTATCGATAAATTCTTTATCAAAAGATTTAAAAATGTTTTGCAGAAAATTAAACTGATTTGAATCTTCTGGAAAAAGTCTTCTTAACATTTAATTTATATCCATCCAATTGAGTAAAGAAAGACAAGGAAAATGAGTACCGGACAAATATATTTTACAGTGAAGCTAAATGCAGGCTTAAATCCTTTTGATTTCACAATTCCATTACCAAAATATATCGAATTTGATTCACCAATTAATAAATTTCTAATAACCTCGTCAATGCCCCACACATATCCAGCAAAGACCGCTAAGAAAAATCCTCCAAAAGGCAATAGAAGATTTGAAGCCAAATAATCAGCTACATCAAAAAATGTAAGAGCTTTATCTTGAAAGTTAAAAGTGTAGTCAGAAAGAACATTAAATGACAATGCACATGGAATAGCTGCCAAGTATACTAAGCCAGCCATAAGTAATACTGCTTTTTTTCTAGAAAATTTTCTCTCATCAACTAAATAAGCAACGCTTACCTCTAAAATTGAAATTCCAGATGTAACTGCAGCGATTGAGAGCAATAAAAAAAATAAAAATGCAAATATATATCCTCCAACCAAGTTTGATAATAATGGTGGCAGTACATGAAATACTAGACCTGGTCCAGCTGTAGGATCATAACCAGATGAAAATACTACAGTGAATATTGCTACACCTGCTAAAATAGCAATAACAGTATCTAAAAATGCAACCAAATAAGATGCATTGACAATATCGTCTTTATCTGATAAATAACTTCCGTATGTCATCATTGCTCCCATACCTAAACTCAAAGTAAAGAAAGCATGTCCTAAAGCTAGAAGAAATGTTTGGCCATTAATCTTGGACCAATCTGGCTGAAATAAGAATGATACACCTTTATTTGCATCTGGGAGAATTAATCCTTGGACAACCAATATCATCAAAATAAATAACAATATTGGCATAAGAAACTTGCTAGCTTTTTCAAGACCTGCCCTAACTCCGGATAGAAGAATGAAGACAACAATAGATAAAAATAAAGTATGATACCCTAACACCCATATAGGACTACTATTTCTAAAATTAAAGAAATCTCCTGCAGATGAAGGATTTGCAAATGCAGGGGTATTAAAAGTTCCTACTAAAGCTTCATATGTATAAGCCAAAGACCATCCACCAACAACACTATAAAATGATAAAATGGTAAAACTTGCCAAAACACCCAACACACCTACATATTTCCAAAATGGACTACTTGTAAGTGTTTTAAATGCACCAACTGGATTTTTTTTGGTGGTTCTTCCTAGTAAAATTTCAATATTAAGAATTGGTAATCCTATTAGAACAATACAAATTAAATAAATGAATAAGAAAGCAGCTCCCCCATTTTCTCCAGCTATGTAAGGGAATTTCCAAATATTTCCAAGACCAACCGCTGAACCTGCAGCCGCTAAAATGAAACTAGCTTTTGAACTCCATTGTTCTCTATTATTTTCCATCAATATCTCCTGTCTCTGATTGTGGATCGTTTTCTTTAACTATTTTATCAAAATTATCTAAATGTGCTTCAACAACTGAATCTAGAATTCCATAAAAATACAATCCAATTGCAATCCAAGCAAAACGATTTCTCTCTCTCAAATAATAATCTTGAGATTTATCATAACTTTCATTGTAATCTTTGTACTTTTTTCTATTCTCATTGAAACTATATAAAGAAAAAAGCTCTGCAGCAATTAATGTATATCCTTTGATTTTATGATCATTGTATAGTTGTCCTACACCTGGAAAAATAAGAGATTTTTTTAAAGCAATATTTGGATCTTTTGCTTGCTCTTCTGCGGTTCTGAAATCAATCTTTTGTTGAGGAAAACATGAAGAAATTAAAATCATCCATATAAAAATATTTTTTATTATCCTAAACATTCTACTTCAACATTTGCTCCCATTGGTAAGCCTACAACTTGAATTGTTGACCTAGCAGGAAATGGCTCATTAAGTCTCTTTTCAATTTCGGCGTTAACTAAAGGAGTAATTGATAAGTCTGTTAAAAAAACTAAAAATTTTTTAACATCATCTAAAGATTTTCCATTATCTGATAAAACCGCTTCAAGATTATTGAAAACTTGTACAACCTCTTCTTCAAAACTATTATTATTCAAAGTACCATTTTCAGGATCAATTGGGATCTGTCCTGATGTTATCCAACCACCAGATGATAATTCTTTAAACATTGAATATGGTCCAACAGGATTAGGTGATTTAAATTTTTTTGACATTATAACTCCTTATGTTGTTATTGGTGATGAGTGATGAACCTTTATTTTTAGATTATCATTATTTTTAGTGAAAACAAATGTAAAAGCTACTGAAGTAATTTTTTCTTTATTTACAGGCTTGAGCTTAAAAATGCCCATAGCAATCGTTAGTTTATTTTCTTCTAAAATATTTAGCTCGTCTATTAAAATTTTTTCCCAAGGCTTTATAGCAAACCCATGATCTTCATCAATATCACCACCTATAAAATATGATAAAGCTTTATCTTTAGAATTTCTAAAAATAACCTCTTTTGTAAAAGTGGGCTTAAATAATACTGATTCAGTATCAAATGCGTAGTGAGTTTCAACAAACTTTTCAGCACTTTTTTTATAGTTCCCATTTTGGAGATAAACTTTTCCAATTCTTATTATTCCATCAATCCAAGAATCAAGAAAAATATTTATTTTGTTATTCTCAATCATTAAAAGAATCCTCATGCTTTTTTTCTAAAAATCTTTTAACAAGTTGCCAAGCAACAAGATTTATTTCTTTTGGGTGGATGTAAGGTATACCAGCCATTGCGAAATCTTCTTTTCCTCCGCCTCGACCGTTAAGTTCAGAAGCGAGAAATTTAACTAATTTTCCAGCATGAAAGGATTTGGCAATTAGGTCATCAGTAATTGAAATTGAAATTGTTATTTTTTTGTCGATTTCAGTAAAAAGGAAAATAATTGCTGAATCTACTTTGTTTTTAATTTTTTTGCTTACAGTCTTTAAATCTGAAGCAACTCCAAGTTCAACTTTACTAAACAATAACTCAATTCCATCAAAATCCATTATTGGATTTTTAATAATTGAATCAATATCTACGTTATTGAGCAAAATTGATTGACTTTGTTTTTCCTCTTCTTTTTTCTTTTCAGCTTCTTTTAGCAATCCTAGTTCTTCTGATTTTTGTTTTAAATACAAATCAACTTCATTATGAGTGATAGCATTTATTCTTCGAATTCCAGAAGAAATTGCTTTATCATGCTTTATTTTAAATTTATTAATTTGACCTGTACTCGAAACATGGGTTCCTCCGCACAATTCTTTTGAAAACTTGCCCATTGTAACCACCCTCACTTCATCTTCATATTTTTCACCAAATAAAGCGGTTGCGCCCTCTTTCTTAGCCTCTTCCAAACTTTTAATACTTGTTTCAACAGTGATATCTTCACCTATTTTCTGATTTACAATCATCTCAATGTTTTCTAATTCCTTTAAAGAAATTTTTTTTGGATGGGTAATATCAAACCTTAAATATTCTGGATGAACTAATGATCCTGCCTGATTTACATGATCACCTAAAACATCTTTTAAGGATTGATGGAGTAAATGGGTTGCTGTATGATTAATTTTAATATTATTTCTTCTATCAACGTCTATCATGCAATCTACAGAAAGATTATCACCGATAGCGCCATTTGTAAGTGAGCATATATGTAAAACATAATCTCCATTTTTTTGGGTATCATTGACTCTAGCTGAGAAGTCATCATTACTTATTATACCTGCATCACCAATTTGACCTCCAGACTCGGAATAAAAAGGTGTATTTTCTAAAATGATTATTATGTCGTCTCCATTTTTAGCGTGATTTATAATTTTCGAAGAAATACTTTCATTTTCATATCCAACAAAAATTGAATGGCTACTTTTAGTTTCAAGGTTCCATTTTAAATCGAGATTATCCATTTCAAATTTTTGACCAGATTTAGCTAACTCTTTTTGATTTTTCATTTCAACATCAAAACCATCTATATCAACGGTCATCTTTCTTTCTTTGGCCATTAGCTGAGTTAAATCAAGTGGAAATCCATAAGTATCATATAGCTTAAATGCATCTTTCCCATGTATTTCTGATCCAGATGTAGTGCTTAAAATTTTTTCAAATTGAATAACTCCCTTTTCAAGTGTTCGTAAGAATGACTGTTCTTCCGAAAGAATAGTTTGCTCAATATATTCTTGTTTTTCTTTCAGCTCTGGGTAATGAGAAGACATTGTTGAAACCACTGAATCAACCAATTTGTATAGAATCGGTTCTTTAATTTCTAAATTCATAGCAAATTTTGAACCTCTTCTCAAAACTCTTCTTACAACATAACCTCTACCATCATTAGATGGAATAACTCCATCAGCAATTGCAAATGACAGCATTCTTATATGATCACAAATAACATTATATGAAACCTCAAAATCTTGGTATTTTTTGTTTGAAAAAATTTCTAAATCTTCAATCGTTTTTTGAAAATAAATCAGTTTTATAATTTGAATCTTTGTTTTGTAATACTGAACAAATTCTTTCAAGTCCTGCACCAGTGTCTACATGTTTTTTTGGCAAATCCTCCATAGTTCCATCTTTAAGGCGATTAAATTGAATAAATACAAGATTCCATAATTCCCAATATTCAGAAGAGTTATTTACCATTTCAGCTTGTTGATCTGCTGGATTATTTCCAACATAATAATGAATCTCTGAGCAAGGACCACATGGTCCAGTCTCAGCCATTTCCCAAAAATTATCCTTTGCACCAGAACGAATAATTCGATTTGGATCTATATCTGTTTGATTTTTCCATAACTCGAAAGCTTCATCATCTTCTTCAAAAACAGTAACCCACAATCTGGACTTATCAAGCTTCCAAACCTCTGTAAATAATTCCCATGACCATTCAATCGCTTCTTTTTTGTAATAATCACCGAATGACCAATTGCCAAGCATCTCAAAAAAAGTATGGTGAAATCCATCTCTTCCGACTTCTTCCAAATCATTATGCTTTCCGCTAACTCTAATGCATTTTTGACTATTAGCAACTCGCAAATCTTTGGGTTCTTCTGCATTCAAAAAAATTGCTTTAAACTGATTCATTCCAGCATTAGTAAATAGCAAGGACTTATCTCCAATTGGAAGAACCGGCGCACTCGGAACGCGCGTATGACTTTTGCTTTCAAAAAAGCTGATAAATGATTCTCTAATTTGTGAACTTTTCATCGATAAAATTGTTTCATATGAATCTAAACAAATAATATATTCAATGGATGAGAAATAATCTATTAGTAACTATTTTATTTTTAGCTTCCAGTTCTATTATTCTATCTCAAGATTTAAGAATTAAAAATTTACAAATTGAATCAAAAAAAAATGGTACAGTTATCCAGCTTGATTCAAACAGGAAAGTAAATCTAGAAAATGTTACCGCCTGGTATTCTTCAGAATGGTTCTACATGACAATATATGATGCTAATGCAGATAGCTTGTCTTTAGCTAACTACAAAAATGATTCTTTAAAAAATATTGAAGTTTCAAATAGCGATGAATCTACTCAAATTGCTGTACAATTATTTTCAGAGATTGAGTCTTTTGAAATAAATACTCCAAACAGAAAAACCTTACAATTTTTCCTTAGAAACAGTCAATTAGTTGCCAAAAATAGTATTTCTGTGGAAGATAAAATTGATATTGTCCAAACAGAAGAAAGAACTCCAAAAGAAAAAGATATAATCTATGAAAAAGAGCAACCAAGAAATGCTAATAATAAATTGATAGTTATTGCTGGCTTGATTGTTTCTGCTATAGATGTTACAAACTCAACATCTTTTTCAGCTGGAGCATTAATAGCAATAATTGCGAGTTTCTTATAAACTAAAGCTTAAGAAATTTGTCAGTGTATTCAAGTAGTTTATTTTTAATACCTTCCTCATAAATTGAATGTCCTGCATCAGGAATAATATGCAAGTCCGCTTCCGGCCATGCTTTATGTAAATCCCAAGCTTGGACAACAGGACAAATTATATCATATCTTCCATGAACTATGACAGAAGGAATATGTCTTATTTTGTCAACATTCTCGATTAAATAATTTTCAGTTGGAAGCCAACAATTATTCATAAAATAATGGCATTCAATTCTAGCAAACGCTTCGGCAAATTTTGCATCACCAAAATCAGATATAAAATCATCATCTAAGATGAGCCTAACAGAACTTCCCTCCCATGTACTCCAAGCTTTTGCTGCTTCAATTTTCTTTTCATGATCATCACCAGTCAAAATTTCATAATATGCGCTTAATAAATTATCTCTTTTATGTTCAGGAATTGGTGCTAAATAAGATTCCCACTTATCTGGATAGATGTTGCTTGCCCCATATTGATAAAACCAATCAATTTCTTTTTTACGAACTAAAAAAATACCTCTTAAAATTAGAGCTTTACACGCATTGGGATGTTTTTGACTATATGCCAAAGACAAAGTACTTCCCCAACTTCCGCCAAAAACTACCCACTGATTAATTTTAAGATGACTTCTTATTTTTTCTATGTCTGCTACTAAATCCCATGTAGTATTTTCTTTAAGTTCTGCAAAAGGTGTGCTTTTACCACAACCTCTTTGGTCAAACATTATTATTCTCCATTCTTCTGGATTAAAATATTGTCTATAAGTAGAACTTATTCCTCCACCAGGTCCTCCATGAAGAAAAATTACCGGTTTTCCATTTTTGTTTCCTGATTCTTCAACAAAAATTGTATGTAATTCAGATACTTTTAGATTGAAAGAATTGAAAACTTTTGCTTTAGGATATAATTCCATTTTTTAATTTAATAAAAAATCTTTTTTAATATGAATAAAGTTCTTGATGAATGTTCTAAAATGCGTAATTTTACCTCGATTTTATTGTTATGAAAATTGGAATTTTAAAAGAACACAAATCTGAAGAAAAAAGAGTAGCCATCGTGCCATCTACTGTTTCTGCATTATCTAAAAAAGGATATAAATTTTTTCTTGAATCTGATTCAGGATTATTATCAAACTATTCCGATAATGACTACATAGAAGCTGGTGCTAAAATTGTCAGTCAAAACGAAGTTTTTGATTGTGATATCATTTGTAAAGTAAATGCACCGTCAGATGAAGAGGTTTCACTTTTAAAATCAGGGACACTTTTTATATCATTATTACAGACAATTAAAGAAATTGATTGTGTTAGAAAATTAGCAGATAAAAAAGTGTCTGCATTTTCTTTAAACTTGCTTCCTAGAACTACTTTAGCACAAAAGATGGATGTGCTTAGTTCTCAAGCTAACATTGCAGGTTATAAATCAGTTTTAATTGGTTCAAATCATATTGGAAAATATATGCCACTTTTAATGACTGCTGCTGGAACAATTTCTCCTGCAAGAACTTTAGTAATAGGCGCTGGAGTTGCTGGATTACAAGCTATTGCAACTGCCAAAAGATTGGGATCTCAAGTAGAAGCATTTGATGTAAGACCTGAAGTAAAAGAACAGGTAGAGAGCTTGGGTGCAAAATTCATTGAAGTTGATAGCGATTCTGATGATGGTGTTGGTTCTGGAGGTTATGCATCAGAAACCAGCGAAGAATATAAAGCCAAACAGCAAGAACTAATGAAAGAAAGAGTTGGTAAGTCAGATATAGTTATTACAACAGCACTGATTCCTAATAGACCTGCCCCAATGTTAATACCAAAAAGTATGGTTGAGACTATGGCGCCTGGTTCAGTTATAATGGATTTAGCTTCTGAAAATGGTGGTAATTGTGAGTTAACTCAAGAAAATGAAATCGTTATTCATAATGGTGTGCTAATTGATGGTAATTCCAACTTACCAAGCACTATGGCATATCACTCTAGTCAACTTTTCTCAAAAAATATTGAGGCTATTATTGATCACTGCCATTCTGAAGAAGGATTTAAACTTGATAAAGAAGACGAGATAATTGATGGAATGCTATTTATTGAAAATGGCGAAATTCGACATCAACAAACGAAGGAGTTAATGTAATGCAAATTGATATTGTTAGCTTAATTACTATTTTTATACTTGCAGTATTTGTTGGTAATGAAATTATAAACAAAGTTCCACCTACATTACATACGCCATTAATGTCTGGTTCAAATGCTATTTCAGGAATTGCTATTGTTGGTGCAATTCTAGCAATATTAGTAGATGCAGGTGATGCTAGTAAATATATTGGTTTAGCTGCTTTAATTTGTGCAACTATTAATGTTGTTGGTGGCTTTTTAGTTACAGATAGAATGTTAAAAATGTTTAAAAAGAAGTAAAAAAAAATGGAAGCTATTCAAATAACAAATATCCTTTATTTAATTTCTGCAGTAGCCTTTATTTTAGGTATCAAAAGATTATCTCATCCTAAGACTGCTAGAAGCGGAAACCTTTTATCCTCTTTAGGAATGTTAATAGCTATTATTGCTACCATAACATATCCAGGAAAAGAATTTGACTTTACTTTAATTCTTGCTGGAATTGGAATAGGAGCAGTTATTGGAGCAATCTTTGCAACAAGAGTTCAAATGACTGAAATGCCTCAAATGGTTGCTATTTTTAATGGTTTAGGTGGAGCAGCATCTGCTTTTGTTGCATCTTCAGAATTCTTATCGTCACCAAATAGTCCATTTATCATTGTATGTTTAAGTGTTTTCATTGGATCATTAACTTTTACTGGTAGTTTTGTAGCATTTGGTAAACTTCAAGGATTTATATCAGGAAGAGCTGTTACATTTAAAGGCCAACAAGCTATCAATGCTGTAATTGCTCTGCTTTCAGTTTCCTTAATACTTGCACCTGGTCTATTTTTTGATTCATCAATGTTCAGTGGTTATTTAAACGCATTCTTTGTAATTGTTGTTCTTGCACTAATTCTTGGTGTTGGTCTTACAATTCCAATTGGTGGTGCAGATATGCCGGTTGTTATTTCACTTTTAAACTCATATTCTGGAATTGCCGCGGCAGCTACAGGATTTTTAATTAGCAATAATGCCCTAATTATCAGTGGATCTCTTGTTGGAGCGTCAGGGCTAATTTTAACAAACATTATGTGTAAAGGAATGAATCGTTCACTTGCAAATGTAATATTTGGTGCAGTTGGAGCTGAGTCTGAAAGCGGAAGCTCAGATGGAAAAGAAATGAATATTAAGAGCTATTCAACAACTGAAGCAGCTATGATTTTAGATGCAGCAGAAAAAATTATTATTGTTCCTGGATATGGACTTGCAGTTGCCCAAGCACAACACGTTGCTAGAGAGGTAGCTGAATCTCTTGAAGCCATGGGTAAAACAGTATTGTATGCAATTCATCCAGTTGCTGGAAGAATGCCTGGACATATGAATGTTTTACTTGCCGAGGCCAATGTTTCTTATGATGTTTTAAAAGATTTAGATGAAATTAATCCAGAATTTGAGGATTGTGATGTTGCACTTATTCTTGGCGCAAATGATGTGGTAAATCCTGCAGCTAGACATGATCAATCCAGTCCAATCTATGGTATGCCTATTTTGAATGTAGACAAATCAAGAACTGTAATTATTAATAAAAGAAGTATGAATCCAGGTTTTGCTGGAGTGCAAAATGAATTATTTGGATATGACAATTCTATCATGGTTTTTGGTGATGCAAAAGACATGCTAAATGAATTACTTAAAGAAGTAAAAGAATTATAAACTTCTTTTATTTTTTTTTCTATATTAAATCATGTCAAAATCAACCCTCTATGATATCGCAAATGAATTTGAAAAATCTTTAGATAACTTATTAGATCATGATGATTCAGATTTAATAAAAGAAATAGAATCAATTGAGGGTGAATTCAAATTAAAATCAGCGAACGTTGCCAAATATATCCGAAACCTTGAACATTTGGCTCAAGGCATTAAAGAAATAGAAAGTACACAAAAACATCGTAGAAACTCTTTAGAAAAGAAGATAACAAGATTAAAAGATTATCTTCGAATTAATTTTGAAAAAACAAATACAGAGAGAATTGAGAACGATGATATAGTTATTGCTATTTATAAAAATCCTGAGAAAGTACATATTGTAGATGAAGAGAAAATTCCTGAAGAATTCTTTCAGGTAAAAGAAACTAAATTATTGAATAAGGATAAATTAAAAGAGTCACTAAAGAATGGCGAAGATATCCCAGGATGCGAGCTTATTCAAGAAAAGAGAATAAGCATCAAATAAATTATAATGAAATTTTTAGCAAAATATAGGATGTATTTTTTAAGAGTCTCTATTTTACTTCTTATAGTTCTATCTATTACAAATAATGATTTCAGGGCCTATACTCTTGAAATAACTACAATTGAGTCCTTACAAATGAGCATTTTAGGCTTTGTACTAGTTGTTTTTGGTTCGTTTGGTAGAATTTGGGCTTCATTATATATTGAAGGTAATAAGACAAGAAATCTTGTTACTTCTGGACCTTTTTCAATGGTTAGAAATCCATTATACTTTTTTAGTTTAATAATGTTGCTAGGTTTTAGTTTAGCATTAAAAGCTATTTATCTTCCTTTGGCTCTGCTATTGATTTTTGTCATATTTCACATACCAACTATTGCTAACGAAGAAAGAAAACTCAGAACAAATCACGGAGATAAGTTTGAAAGTTATATGAAATCTACTCCGAGATTAATACCAAATATTTTTAAGTACAAAAGGCCAAAAACAGGAGAGAAAGTTTTAGTAAAAATTAGTAGAATAAATGGTGTTCTTATTGAAGTAATAGGATATTTATTTCTATATACTCTTATTGATATAATATATTTTATTTTAGATTAATTCCTTTTCACGAAGCATATTAATTAGATCTTCGCTTTTGTAATCTACATTAAAGATTTCATAGGTATCATTTTCTTTTAGGTGAAATAGAGTTTGGCTTCCTACCTCTAACCCATAGTAACGTTCAAGAATATATCGATAAAATGATAGTTGTAAAGAATAGTGTACAAAATTACAATCGTCTAAATGTTGAGATGAAGAAAGTATCCCTTTCTTATTTCTAAATGAATTTTTATCAATTCTTTTATTAGTTTTCCAATCAACTAAATGGTACATATTTTGTTCACTATTATATACAAGTAGGTCAATTGTTCCTGCTATTCCTAATTCTTTTGAATAAACTATAACTTCTGAGAAAAATGAGTTGTGTTCATTTTTTTGTTTCTCCTTTAACCATCTAGCGCCTGTAATTGACATTTGATGCTTAGGAGTAATATTTTCTTTTACAAACATCTCTAATTCATTATGGACTATGGTACCTCTTTCTGCACCTTTTCCCCATTCTTTAAGTACTTCGTTTAACGTTTTACCACTATACTTTGGATTTGTATTTATCAACTTGGTAGCTACTTTTTCTTGATCGAACTTTTCAAAGAAAAAATGGATAAACTCAGTAACACTTGAAAACTTAAATTCAGGACTATTGTCGAGTATATATTTATGATTTTCTTGGTCTAAAGTAATATCATTTTTGAATAATTCATTCATTATTAACCTTCATGTAAAACATCTTTATCTTTAGAACCTCTAAGCTTGTTAACTCTTCTTCGAGTAACTCTTCTCTGATAAAAACCAAGCGACCACCCCAGAAGTAATAAAATTGGGATTATAGCACGATCTGGTGTATCAGATTTTAATGTAAAGTACAATAGAAGCAATGCAGTTATTAATTGAATTGAAAACTGAACTGAATTAATCGCTTTTAATCTATTCATTAGGCGCCGAGCATATCAAGCACTAGTCTTATCACTTGTCCCGAAGCGCTATTTTTTTGGATATAGCTTCTGTTCTCAACATGATATGAAGTTCCTGCAACATCGAAATGAGCCCATGGAATATCTTTTCCAACGAATGCTTTAAGGAATGCACCACCAGCAATGGTTCCTGCTTGACCTGGCGAACCTAAATTCTTTACATCAGCAACTTCAGATTTTACTTGATCGCAATACTCATCCCATAATGGTAGTTGCCATACATGTTCTCCCGTATTATCAGAAGAAACTTTAATGTTTTCTACCAGTGTTTCATTATTGCTCATTATTCCTGTGGCTATATGGCCAAGAGTAATAACCACAGCGCCCGTTAATGTTGCAAAATCTAACATATACTCCGGGTCGTAATGCTTACTTGCATATGCCAAAGCATCAGCTAGAATTAGTCTACCTTCTGCGTCAGTATTTAAAACTTCAATAGTTTTTCCATTGTATGCAGTTAGAATATCTCCTGGTTTGTAAGCTGAGCCACCTAACATATTATGTGTTGAAGGAACAATAGCTACAACGTTCATCTTAGGTTGTAATTCAGCTATAGCATTCATCACACCAAATACAACCGCTGAACCGCACATATCAAATTTCATTTGGTCCATATTTAAACCAGGTTTTAGTGAAACTCCTCCTGTATCAAAAGTTAGACCTTTTCCTACAAGCAATACTGGCTTTTCACTTTTCTTTCCTCCAAAATATTCCATAATGATAAACTTTGGAGGTTCATTTGTTCCTTGAGCCACTCCGGCAAATGATCCCATGCCCATCTTTGTAAATTCTTCTCTATCAAAAACTGTAACTTTCATATTACCTTTCTTGCCAACTTCTTTTGCAAAATTTGCCAACCTTGTTGGAGTAGTCACATTTCCAGGATGATTGCCAAGATCTCTTGAATCACAAACAGCACTTGCAATAATTGCACCTTTTTTTGCTGCATCTTGATTACAAGTATCAACCATGGTAATGCTCTTCAAATGATACTCTCCTCTTTCATCAGTGAAATAATCTAAAAATCTATAACTTGAAAGGATTAAACCTTCTGCAAATGCCTGACAAAAATATTCACCCTCATCTGTAACAGGACACTCAACTGCAATATCACTATATTTATGCTGTAAAGCATAACCCACAACTTCCCCAGCCGCTCTTCTAAAATTTTCTGCTGTTTTATCAGATGAATCACCTAGTCCATAATATACTATTCTTGAATTATTGTCGATTTCAAAAACAAGATCTCCAACTTTTCCAGTTTTATTTTGAGATTTGAACAATTCTGCTAAATCTTTATCCATTTTATCTGAAAATGTTGGTACAGCAACCATACCATAATTTTCGTCAACTAAATCTTTATGATTTTTTAAAAAGTTTAATTTTTTAATATGTGCCATTTTTTTCCCTTACAAATTTAAATTATGTTTAAAACTTACTAGCTTTCCGTTATCATCTTTAATAACTGCAACAAATGTTATATCAGCTGTGCATGCTAGTCTTTTTCCGTGATCTTTACTTTCTGCAAATGCTTTAACTTGAACTTTAACTGAAGTATTTCCAGCAGCAATAATTGTTGATTTACATTTTACCCAATCACCAAGATAAACAGGTTCTTTAAATTCTAC
Organism: Fidelibacterota bacterium SCGC AAA298-D23; assembly: GCA_000402655.1. GTDB lineage: Bacteria > Fidelibacterota > Marinisomatia > Marinisomatales > Marinisomataceae > Marinisoma. The sequence continues at coordinate 82,552 of AQSI01000004.1, read as the reverse complement.
TTTGTCCAAAGCTCTAGTCACAGAACCCCAAGCATCGGTTTCTTCTAAAAATTCAGACGCTGCCTTAGCTGCAGCTAAGTCAAGCCATGAAAGCATATATCCACCGAAAAGCGTACCTGCAGTATTGATATGAGTAGGTTGTACTAGTTCTGAAAATTCTGAAACTTTATTCACGAGGATAATTTATAAAAAATTGTGACTCTTTCAGTACTTTATTTCAAAAAAATATTAAAACTGTTCTTCTTCTGTAGAACCATCCATAGCACTTGTTGAAGGATCTCCAACGATACAATTATTCACTGCATCAAAGTAGCCTGTACCAACCTCTTGTTGATGGGCAGAAAAAGTATATCCTTTATCGTGGTCTGCAAATTCTTTTTCTTGCAGTTCAACGTATGCCGTCATGCCAGATTTGACATATTTTTTTGTCAGATCAAACATGCCATGCCACATAGAATGAATTCCAGCAAGTGTAATAAATTGAAATTTATATCCCATTGCACCTAGCTCTCTTTGAAACTTAGCTATCGTAGTATCGTCAAGATTTTTTCTCCAATTAAATGATGGAGAACAATTGTAAGCTAACATTAGTTCAGGATGATTTTTTTTAATTGATTCTGCAAATAATTTTGCTTCTTCAAGGTTAGGCTTACCTGTTTCACACCATAATAAATCAGAATACGGAGCGTATGAAAGACCTCTAGAAATTGCTTGCTGAATACCTGCTTTTACTCTATAGAAACCTTCAGATGTTCTTTCTCCAGTAACAAATTCAGCATCTCTTTCATCAATATCTGAAGTAAGTAGTTCTGCTGCATTAGCATCTGTTCTAGCCACTAAAAGCGTTGGAACGTTTGAAACGTCTGCAGCTAATCTTGCCGCCACAAGCTTATTAATTGCTTCTTGCGTTGGCACAAGAACTTTACCACCCATGTGACCACATTTTTTAACACTTGCTAACTGATCTTCAAAATGAACACCCGCAGCTCCGGCTTTAATCATGGCCTTCATGAGTTCAAAAGCATTAAGAACTCCTCCAAAACCAGCTTCTGCATCAGCTACTATTGGCGTAAAAAAGTCAAATTTTGGTTTACCATTGGAACTCATCCACTCAATTTGATCAGCTCTTTTAAAAGAACTATTAATTCTTTTTACCAACGAAGGTACAGAATCTACTGGATATAATGATTGATCTGGATACATTGCTTCAGCGCTGTTATTATCTGCTGCTACTTGCCATCCAGAAACATATATCGCTTTTGCACCAGCTTTAACACCCTGTACTGCTTGTCCACCTGTTAAAGTTCCTAAGCAATGAACATAGTCTTCTTTATGAAGCATATTCCAAAGTTTTTCAGCACCAATTCTTGCCAAAGTATATTCTGGCTGAAGTGAACCTCTTAACTTTACAACTTCTTCAGCAGAATATGGTCTTTTGACATAAGACCATCTTTCGTTCATTTCCCAATCGTTTTTTAATTCTAATACCTGTTCATTTAAATTCATTATAATTCCTCATACGCTTTTGTGGTTAAAAATTCTTCTACATTTTCAGACAAAGTTATTTGTTCAAAAATTGACTTTGCTAATTCAAATTTTCCGTTTTCAAAAATTTCCATTCCTACTTCGTTTTTAACATTCAATAATTCTTCTTCTAAGCATGTTCTAAATAACTTTTCATCGACAATTTTTCCATTATCTAACTTATTTTTATGTTTAATCCATTGCCAAATTGAGGTTCTAGATATTTCCGCTGTTGCAGCATCCTCCATTAATCCATAAATTGAAACGCAACCTAACCCTGAGACCCAAGCTTCAATATATTTTAGTGAAATTCTGATGTTTGATCTAAGACATTGTTCAGAGCTTACTCCATCGCATCCTTGTAACAGTTGTTCTGCAGTAATTTTCTCATTTGAGATATAATCTAATTGATTTGTTTGAAAAGTATCAAATTTGTCTTTAAAAATTTCATTTACATAATCAGCTAATCCTGGATGCGCAATCCATGTTCCATCATGTCCGTTATTTATTTCAAATAATTTATCTTCATTAACTTTCTGTAAAATTTTTCTATTTTCATCGTGATTTTTTGAGGGTACGAAAGCTGCCATTCCTCCCATTGCAAAAGCTCCTCTTTTATGACAAGTGCTTACAAGTAATGTTGAATAGCTTGTTAAAAATGGTTGATTCATTGTAATAATGTTTCTGTCAGGTAATAATTTTTCAGGAAAAGATTGTAAAGTCTTAATAAAACTGAAAATATAATCCCATCGTCCACAATTCAGGCCGATAATATGATCTTTTAGGTGGTATAATATTTCTTCCATCTGAAAAACTGCTGGCAAAGTTTCAATTAAGCATGTTACTCTTACTGTTCCTCTTTTTAAATTAAGTTCATCCTCGCAAAATGCGATAATATCATTCCAAAGTTTAGCCTCATGATAGGATTGTAATTTTGGAATATAAAAATATGGACCTGAACCAAATGTTTCTAAAGCTTTATGGTTGTGGTATAAATACATTACAAAATCAACCAATGCTCCATAAAGTGCAGTTCCATTACATGAAATATGCTTTTCTTTAAGATGTAATCCTCTTACTCTACACATTAAAATGGCAGGATTTGATCGCAAATTATATTTTTTTAATGTTACTCTGTGTTGAAAAGAAATTGTTCTATGAGCAGCATCTCGCATATTAACCAAACCATTTTGTATATTTTCCCAAGTAGGTGAAAGCGAATCTTCAAAGTCAGCCATAAAGACATTTACATTGGAATTCAGTGCATTTATAATCATTTTACGGTCAACAGGACCAGTAATTTCTACTCTTCTGTCTTTTAGGTTATTTGGAATAGGTCTAACTGACCATTCTGAGTTTCTAATGTCTTCAGTTTTAGGATCAAAAGATGGTAAGCTTCCTCTATCAACAATATTTTGATATTCAGCTCTTTGATTAAGAAGTTCATCAATTCTATTATTGAACTTGTGATGAACTTTTTCTAAAAAATGCAGAGCATTCTCAGAAAAAATTTCCGAACCTGAACTTGAAATCTCTTTTGAAAAATTTAAAATGACTTCCCCCTAAAATTGAGCTATAACCTAGTGAAATTTAAAAAAAATAACAATTTCAAAAATTAGAGATTTTTAGCCATTGCTTCGCCTTGCTTAATATCAACTTTTGAAAAAACATAGGCACCTAAAATAAATAATATCATTATTGATAATAGTCCAAATCGAGCAGCTCTTATTTCATCATCAACAATGTTACTCAAAAATAGAGTAACTGAACCCATTAAAACTGGACCAAACACTGCTGCAAATTTTCCTAACATATTATAAAATCCATAAAATTCAGCAGATTTCTGTTCTGGAATTATTCTAGAATATAAACTTCTGCTGATAGATTGGATTCCACCTTGAAAACAACCTATAAGTAATGCAACAATATAAAAGTGAGTAATACTCTCAACAAAATATCCTGCAAAAAGAATTACACAATAACCAAGAATTCCTAAGTAAATACCGTTTTTTAAACCAATGTAATTTGCAATTTTTATATAAATTAATGTTGCAAAAAAAGCAACAAGCTGTATTAAGACAAGAGCACCCATTATAGATGCTTGATCAAATCCTAAGGTAAAAGCAAAATTAGCTGCCATACGTACAACAGTATCTACACCATCTATATATAACCAATATGCTAAAAGAAAAGTAGCTACAACTTTAAGTTTCTTTAAGTCGTTAAAAGTATTTCTGAACTGAATCAAACCATTTATCACAGAATCGGAAAGGCTTTCACTTTCGTGAAATTTTGGTTCTTCTACAAAAAGCATAAGAGGAATTGAAAATAATGCCCACCATACTCCAACTGAAATAAATGCATATTTTGTAGCTTCAATGGCATCAACTAAACCAAAAGAAGCTGGATACGAAATCATCAAAAAATTAATAATAATTAATATACCTCCTCCAAGATATCCCAATGAAAATCCTAGCGCAGAAACATCATCAATATTTTTTTCATTGGAAACGGACGGAAGTAATGAATCATAAAAAATATTTGCTCCAGAAAATCCAATAGTAGAAAAGATGTATACTAAAAGAGCAATTGGCCACATTCCTTGAGAAATAAATCCAAGACCTAAAGTCATCACAATTCCTAGGAATGCAAAGAAAATTAGAAATTTTTTCTTATAGCTTCCTCTATCTGCAATTGCTCCTAAAATTGGTGCCAATAATGCAACAATCAACGAAGCAATTGAATTACCTAAACCTAGGTAAAATGTACTTACAGATAAGTTATCTGGATTTGACCAATATTGTGAGAAAAAAATTGGAAAGAAACCAGCCATAACAGTAGTTGCAAAAGCAGAATTTGCCCAATCATAAAGGGCCCAACTATAAATTTGTTTTTTATTCATCAACCTTTTCTTAAAGAAAACTTAATAGTTATCCCTTTTAAATCAAATGATTCCCTAAGTTGATTGTGAAGATATCTTAAATACTGTATCGATATAAGCTTTGGATAATTACTGAATAAAGCAAAAATGGGAGGAGATTGTTGTACTTGCTCAACAAATTTTATTTTTATTGACTTACCTTGTGTAGCTGGAGGTGGATAATTTTTTACTGCTTTTTCAATCCAAACATTTAAATCTTTTGTAGATAATTTTTCTTTTTGTTTAGTAAAAGTTTCCCATGCTTTTTCCAAAACATTTGATACTCTTCTTTTGGTAAGAGCAGAAACAAACAAAATAGGGTAATGTTGTAAATCCTTGAATTCTGTATACATATCTTCTTTGTATAGTTCTGCAGAAACATTTGTTCCTGATGCTAAATCCCACTTATTAACAAGAATTATCATTCTCTTTCCTTTTTTAATAACTTCTTTTGCAATAGTTTTTTCTTGCTTGGTAAAACCTTTCTCAGCGTCAACTACCAATAAAACAAGGTCAGATCTTAATAGTGAATCCATTGCTCTTAAAGAGCTATAAAATTCGATATCTGTATCAACTTTACTTTTCTTTCTTAGGCCAGCAGTGTCAATAATTTTAATATTTTTTCCATGCCATTTTATAATCGTATCAACTGAATCTCTTGTAGTTCCTGCAATATCAGAAACAATCGCTTGCTCTCTTTGAATTAAAGAATTTAAAAGAGAAGATTTTCCTACATTTGGCATTCCTACAATTGCAATTGAACAATCTGTATTATCATTTGACTGTGATATCATACTAAAATCAATCAATTCAAATAAATTATCTAACATATCTCCAACTCCGGCGCCATTTAAAGCTGATATTGGGATTGGGTTTTCAAAACCCATATCAAAAAATTGATCTTTTCTAATATCATGTTCAGGAGTATCACATTTATTGACTCCTACAACAAATTTTTTTCCAGATTTTCTTATAATTTTTGATAAAAATTGATCATTTGGGTTTAATCCGTCTTTTCCATCAACAAGAAAAATTATACCGTGACATTCCTCAAGTGCGGCTGAAATTTGTACTTTTATTTTTTCATTGAATATGTCTTCATTTGAACTGACATACCCTCCAGTATCAATTATATTAAATTCTTGTGATAACCATTCCGCCGAAGAATAAACTCTATCTCTGGTAACGCCTTCCACTTGATCAACAATGGATGCTCTTTTTCCAGAAAGTTTATTAAAAAGAGTAGATTTACCCACATTTGGTCTTCCAACAATTGCAATTTTTGGTTTTTTAGCCATTTCAAAAGATTATACAACTTCGAAAATTGTTCTGCTATAAAATTATTTTACTAAAAAAATGAACAATTCTGTCCAAAGAATAAAAGTAACAATCAATGAATATTGAAAAGGAACTCTTCTTTTTGAAATTTTTGGATTAGATATTCTTACATAGTAGTGCCAAATTCTGAAAGCAACATAAAACCAAGACAAAACTAGATTAAACATTGTTACATGACCCACAGTATATGCGAATAAACAATAAACAATAAATGGAAGAGGAGCTTCAAAAAGGTTCTTGTAAAGCTCTCTGGAGGCTTGAATATTTAATGGAATTTTTTCCCATCCTGGCATATACTTCAGCCAGCGAGAATCAAGCTCTTTGTTCATGATTGAATTTCTAAGCTGGAGGGCATTGACAACAGTGTGAATGTGCATAATTAAAATTATTGGAAATATAGGAAATAGTATTAAAACAGGATTTAAGCTACTGTCCAAGATATACTCTTAATGGTTCGCTTCTTGTCTTGTGCGCTAATCTACGAATGGCTTTTTCTTTAATCTGCCTTACACGTTCTCTGGTTAAGCTAAATTGCTCTCCAATTTCATTTAATGTAAAAGATCTATCTCTATTAATTCCAAAGTACATTTCTATTACTGAACGCTCTCTTTCGGTTAAAGTACTTAATGCAGAAGCAATTTCTTCTTTCATGGAAGTATCCATAACATTATTATCAGGATCTTTTTCCTGCTCATCTTCAATAACATTTATCAAAGAACTATCTTCTCCTTCCGCGAAAGGGGCGTCTAAAGAACTATGCCTTCTTGAATATTGTAAAGCATTAAATACTTCTTCGGTTTTTACGTCAAGCTGGTGACTAATTTCTTCAACCTTAGGAGGGCGACCCATTTCAGCTTCGAGCTTTTCAGCAGCTTTGGTAATTTTAGTAATAGTACCTACTCTGTTTAAAGGTAACCTTATAAGTCTTCCCTGCTCAGCTAATGCTTGTAAAATAGCTTGTCTTATCCACCAAACCGCATAAGAGATAAATTTAAAACCTCTTGAAGGATCAAACCTTTTTGCTGCTTTTATCAATCCCAGATTACCCTCATTAATTATATCAGAGAGAGATAAACCATTTCCTTGATACTTTTTTGCAACTGAGACAACAAACCTTAAATTTGCTTCCACTAATTCTTTCATTGCTTGTTTATCACCTTTTGCTATTAATACGGCCAGCTCAACTTCTCTATCCGGTGAAAGAGGTTCATATTGAGAAATTTCAGATAGATACATACTAATTGTTCCACTTGATACCTTAGAACGTTTAATTCTTTCATCTGCTCTACCTAATGCATTTTTTCTTTTTTCTTCTGCATCTAATTCCTTTTGCACTTCAACAGCATGTGCGTCAGGACCCATAGATTCTAAATTTTGAAGTTCTTTTGAAAGTTTTTTTGAGATTTTTTTAGCAGCCAATTGATCAATCCTTTTGATAAGATTTAAAGTATTTCACAGCTCAAAATTTACCAAATTTTAAAAATTTTCCAAGGTATTTATTCAGACAAATTTAAAAGCGCTTCTTGTAGTGTTGGATATTTAAATTTGTATTTACTGTTTAAGGTTTTTATAGGCTTAGTTTTAGGACCATACAGAAACATTTCGCTCATCTTACCAAAAAATAGTTTTACAAGATTTGGAGGAATGAATAACACCCAAGGAATAATACTTTTCTTATATTTTTGAATTGATTTAAAGAATGACTCATGTGATGTTAACTCTGATCCAACTAGATTAAAAGCACCATTTAAATTTGAACTAATTGAATGATTAACAAACCCAACAATGTCGTCAACATGTATCCAAGGAAAATAGTTATTTTTTCTGCCTGGAATAGGAATGGAAAGTAATAAATTTAATGATAGTAAATTTATAATTTTCTTTCTAAGAACAACTCCAATTCTTAACTGGATAATATCAATATCTTCAAATACTTTAAATATTTTTGTACTTTTTTCATTTTCAATACATACCTCTGCTAAAAAAGTATCTCCAAATTGAGAATTTTCATCAACAGAATAATCATATACCCCACATTCTTTCGAATAAATGCCCACAGCAGATGCATTTATTAGTTTTTGAGGAATAATTTCGTTCTTAACACAAAAATCAAATAACATTTTTGTTGAATCAATTCTACTATTTAAAATTTTATTTTTAACCGATTTTGTCCATAACTGATCAACCTTTTCTCCATTGAGCTTTATTAAAATATTTGTTTTACTTAATAAGGAAGGATTAACAGTTTTCCAATCTATAATACTGACATCATTTGAAAATGTATTTTTATGTTTTTCAAGATTTCTTGTCAGGACAAAAACCTTATGATTATTTTCTAAAAGCGATGAGACAATCTTTTGGCCAATAAAACCTGTACCACCTGCAACAACAACATTCATTTTTTGTTCAAAGATGACATCACAGAATTAACTTTTTCTTGAGTGTCTGCACTAAACCAATTGTCAATAAGAATTTGATAATCAAAATCAGTATCATGCATAAGTGATTGTTTTAATCTGACAAAAGGTTCACCTGCATTTATATAAAATTTTGCAAGTTCTTTCGCTTTTTCTAAGGCCTTTTCAGAAGCTTTCTTTTTGCTTGTAAATCTTGAACCAACAATTTCATTTATAAGACCTTTTTCCAAGGCTTGAGTTGGAGAATACATTCTGCATTGAGTTGCAACTTCAAATAGATGGTTTTTGCTAATTGTATTGGAGATTATTGATAACATATCCGGTGGAAGATCAATTCCAATTGCCATTTCATTTAATCCCATTCTATGAAATCCATGAATTCCATATCTATAATCAGATGCCATCGCTAATAAACATCCACCAGCAATGGCATGACCGGCCACAATACTTATAACAGGACCAGGAAATTCTCTAGATGCCACTAATAATTTTCTTAACGTTTTAAAAATTAAAGAAACTTCATCAGCATCTTTAGCTTTTTGGAGGTGCTTTAAATTTAAACCTGCGCTAAATACTTTTTCATTTCCTAATAGAATTACTGCCTTACAATCTTTCTTGCTGAGCTCGGAAATAATTTTATCAGCTCTATCAACACTTAACAGATTAGGACCTTTGTCTCCCATTTCAATCACTTTAATATCATTTTGTATAGAAATATTCATTTCATTTCCCCCTTAAACTCTTTTTTAATTTCATTAAAAACTTGAACACTTTTTTGATCTTCAAAATCAAAGCAAACCATTGTCATAATACATGAAATAGCACATTCATCATCATTTTCCATGAAAAGACCATATTCATAATCAAAACTTTTACTGCCAATACGAGAAATCTTCAATCCAACTATAAGATTTTTTGGATGTTTAATCTGCTTTAAAAAATTAAATGTCATTGATGCAACAATGAATGGAAATTTATCACTTTCAAATGGAGAAAGACCAATTTCGCTAGCATGCCTTATTCTAGCATCTTCAAAATAAGCAACAGCAGTACCATGATTTATATGACCTAGCATATCTTCATCATACCATCTAGTCTCCATTTCATAAAATCTTGAAAATTGCTCTTTATTCATTTATCTATTAAAAATTTTGGGTTATCAATTGGAAAAATACATTCTTCTTTTTTTCCAAACCAGACATATCTTCTTTTAGCTATGAAATCATAAATAAAATCAGCAAAAAAAGTGGGTATAAAGTAAAATATAAATCTCAATGGACTTCTCAATTCTTTTAAAACTTCAAATGCAGCATTAGATTTTGAAAAAATCTTTTCATTTTTTTTAACTATTACAGAATCCATGTTTTCCAAATACTTTATGTCAATTGTAGATTTTGCATATTTAGATTGCAAAGGACTAAAATGTAAAATATTTTTTTTGTCCATCTTAATTAATGCACTAATTACTGATGAGCAAACAAAACAAATTCCATCATAATATATTACTATTTTGGATTCCATTATAGTACATAGGGTATTATGAAAGCTGTCTTCTTTTTATAAGCTTTATGTTCTTCAAATCTTGAAAGAGATTTATCAATTTTAATCATATTTGGTATCCATACTACCACAATGAATAATGTTAAAATTATCGCAGGAACCCACCATAAAACTGTTTCAAAAACCATTATTACAAAACTTAAATAAATCAACAATTCACCAAAATAATTTGGATGTCTACATTGCTTCCAAAAACCATCGGTTATTAGACCAGATTGATATTTTAAAAAAATAAATTTCTGCATATCTGAGGCAAAGTGATAAAATACTCCAATTGTAAAAGTGCATATGGCTAAGACAATAATATTTAAAGATGCTTGATGGCCAGTTGAAGTAATAATATAAGCTGGGGCCCAGTATAAAATTAATCCAAGTAAAATTAATAAAGCGTAAGGAATTCCTACTCTACTCTCCCACGTTTTATCAGGAAAAATATAGCTTTTTAAAACCCACATAATACCATAAGAACCATGGAGACAAAAATAAACCCATGCCGTTAAATTATTTATTTGATTAAAGTAATTAATTAAAAATAAAACCAAAAGCCATGTAATACCTTTGGCAAAATCAATCATATATTTTTGTTTAATACGCATAGAAAAAAAACGGTATGAATAAAATAATTAAAATTATAAGGATCGTAAAAAAAGACTTCTTGTAAAATAACATTAATTCTCTCTTATCTTTCACTTTTGTCAACCTTCCAATTCAACATGCCACCATCGACATTTACAGCTGTAAAATTATTTTCATTTAAAATATCTTTTCCTATTCCTGACCTGTTTCCACTTCTACAAACAACATAAATAGTATTTTTTTTATATTCATGTAACTCGTTGAGTCTATTTTCTAACTCATTTATTGGAATTAAAATCGAACCTTCAATATGTCCAAGCGGACCAAAATATTCTTCTTCTGTTCTAACATCTAAGATGACTGTCTTTTGATCAAGGATTTTATTTTGAAATTCATCCATACTCACAACATCAACTTTTTTTGAACAATAATTCATGGAAAAAGTTACTACAAAAAATAATAGGATAAATTTACTTTTCTTCATTCTGCTTTTTTTTTAAGTAACGTTTGATTGTTAAAAAGTTAAAAATTGTTCCAAAAATGACAAACAATGTCATTAAGATTATAGTTCCTTTCATTCTAAGGTGCCACCCAACTTGCATTAACATCTTCCTTTTCAAATGTAAACTTACATCTTGTATGCCCGCTATACTTTAATCTTAAAAAATCTATTTCATTGAAGTTACATCTTATAATTACAAAATTATTATATCCTAACTCTGAATCTTTGTCGCTTGGATTTTTGAATTGAACATTATCAGGAATATTTGGATGATATTCTTCTAAAGAGTCTGATGGATTGAATGGACCCATATAACATCTTTTTGATGATGGGTTTACTTTATCCCATCTTTCTTTTGTAATTGAATTTTGGTGAAAGATTTCAACTGTTCCATTAAACCTTAATTGTATTTTTTTTTCGGACGAATAGAACAATGCTGAAAATTTTCTATTTTTATTTAACTCTTTTATTTTAGGACTTCTTAAATCTGAATGACAATCAAAGTATTGCTTATTTAAAGAGAAATCCCTTAACACAACAGTTCTCAAGCTAGGCATTTTCTCGTCGACAGTCGCTAAGGAAAATGTCCTGTACGGATGTGACGAATCTTTGAGTGCCTCAGACATCAAATCATCAATTTTTTTATAAATTTCTTGAAATTCCTTTTTTTTCATATTTAACTAAAGTATTTGAGTTTTAAATAATTTTTGCTTTATATTGTTTTGAATTTAACAAAAATAATGAGGTATAATACATGGACTTTACATCGTTTACATTTTTTGTAACAAATATGGCATTACTAGCAGCCGGTCTTTTTCTATGGTTAGAAAGAGATAATGTAAACCCTAAATGGAAAACTGCTTTGTCAGTTTCAGGTATGGTTTGCTTTATAGCTGCTGTTCATTACTATTATATGAGAGGTAATATGGACATGACTGACGTTGTAGCTATTAGATACATCGACTGGTTAATTACAGTTCCTCTTCAAATGGTCGAATTCTACATTGTTCTTGCAGCTGTAACAGCTGTAAGTGCAGGAGTTCTTCACAGACTTTTAGGTTTTTCAGTTTTAATGTTAGTTTTCGGTTACTTAGGTGAAACTGGCGCAGTAGCAGCAATCAATTCAACAACTGGTTTTGTTGGTGGTATGCTATGCTGGGGACTAATGTTAAGAGAAATCTGGTCTGGAGAAGCAGCTCAAGTGAATGCTGGATCTAAAAATGCAGCAGCTCACTATGCTTTCGATGGAATGAAAAAAATTGTTACTTTTGGATGGGCTATCTATCCTTTAGGTTATTTCCTAGGTTACTTCACAACAGGTGGAGTTGATATGGATATAACTAATCAAGTATACAATTTGGCTGATTTTGTAAACAAAATTCTTATCGGTATGATTGTTTATGCTGCCGCTAAGATGGATACAAAATAATCAATTCATTTTACTTAAAAAAAGGCCTTCAAGTGAAGGCCTTTTTTTTATTCAAATAAATCACTTAATCGATTTTTAGTTATTGCTTGTTTTGCCATTATCGATAAAGACATAACTGCCAGATTTAATAACGAAAATCTTCTGTCTTTTGTATAACCTTTTTTATATCTAAAATAAATTTGCTGTGCAATAACAGCTATTTTAAATAGTCCAAAAACATAATAAAACACTGGGTTAATTATACTTTTTCCAGATTTATGCTCATACAATTCTAAAATGCCTTCTCTAGTAGGATTACCATCTAATGTTGTTGCACTCAATTGAAACAATTTAAGCTCTGGAAGGTCATTTTTATCTACCCAATACCCTAAACTGGTTCCTAAATCCATAAAAGGATCGCCTATAGTTGCCATTTCCCAATCAAGAATTGCAGTTATTTTTGAATGATCATCTTTGTTAAGTACCAGATTATCATACTTAAAATCGTTATGAACAATTGATGCTTTAACTTCAAGTGGTTGATTTTCTATTAACCAAGATGCGATAAAGTCCATGTCTTTAAGTACATCAGATTTGGAATGATTATATCTCTTTATCCAGCCTTCAACTTGTCTTTTTATATAACCGTTAATATTGCCAAGATCATTTAAATTTGCTTGTTCAATATCAATATTATGTAACTCGACTAATGAAGAAACTAGTGATTTGGATACATTTTGAACTATTTCTTTTTTTGGAGCATCTTTTTGTTGGAGATTTGGTCTTATAATATAGCCCTCTACTCTTTCCATCAAATAAAATGGTGCTCCAATTATTTCACTATCATCACAATAAAGGTAAACATCTGGAACCTTGGCAAATTGAGATTTTAGATTTTTTAAAACATTGTATTCCCTAAACATATCATGTCCACCTTGTAAGCTCTTAACACCAAATGGTGGCCTTCTAAGAACAAACTCCTGCGTGGATGATTTAAGAAAATAAGTTAAGTTTGAATATCCACTAGGGAATTGCTCTATTAATAGATCATCAGCATCAATTTTATTATTTGATAAATATTTTTTAAGCTTATCAACCGAAAGCTCTTCCCCTTTTCGAATCTTTTTTGGAGCATCCATTGAAAAATTCGGAGTTTTACCTTGTTGAATAAATTTTGATATAAAATTATAGAATTTAAGCTTTAGAGGAACTCTCAAGACTTTGAAATCCTATTTTAAATATTTTTTCATTATTTCTTTGGCTACTCTTGACTTATGAACCTCATCAGCACCATCATAAATTCGTGCTGATCTTTCATGCCTGTATAAAGAAGCTAGTGGGGTATCATCAGTCATTCCAAGAGCGCCATGAACTTGTACAGCCCTATCAAGAACATTTTGAAGAACTTGTGCAACATAAAATTTAATCGTTGAAATTTCAACTTTTGCAGCATAAGCACCTTCGTTATCAATTTTTTTTGCAGCATCTAACACCATTAAACGAGAAGCATTAATCTCTGCTCTTGATTCTGCAATCCAATTTTGAATGGTTTGCTTCATTGCTAAAGGTTTTCCTGGAGCAAGCTCTCTAGAAGCTGCTCTTTCACACATCATTTCAAAGGCTTTTTCACATTCTCCAATCCATCTCATGCAATGATGAATTCTTCCTGGACCAAGTCTGTCCTGAGCAATTTTAAATCCAGCTCCTACAGGGCCTAGCACATTTTCTTCAGGTACAATACAGTTATCATAAATAATTTCTGCATGTGCATTCCAACCGTCTCCTTCATCACCCATTACTGAAATATTTCTTATAAAATTAAAGCCTTTTGTTTTTGTGGGAACTATAATTTGAGAAGCCCTCATGTAAGGGTTCTCGTGTTCTGGATCTGTAATAACCATAACGATTGCAAAATCGGCGCCATCTGCAGATGAAGTAAACCATTTGTGGCCATTTATCACATAATTTGAACCATCTTTTATAGCTGTTGTACCCATAATTACAGGATTAGATCCAGCAAATTCGGGTTCAGTCATGGAAAAACAACTTCTAACTTTACCTTCAACCAGCGGTTTAAAAAATGTTTCTTTTTGGTAATCGGTACCATGCTCAATAAGTATTTCCATATTACCTGCGTCAGGAGCTTGACAATTGAAAACATATAGTCCATAAAAAGTTTTACCAAGTACTTCATAAATTTGACCAAGCTGATGAAGACTTAAACCTAAACCTCCATGTTCTTTTGGAATTTGAGGAGCAAATAATCCCATTTCTCTAACCATATTTCTTTTTTCTTCAAGAAATGATAAATGATCTGCAAACTTGTGATTAAAACTTAAATCATTTTCGTGAGCAACCATTTCGTGATCAATAAATTTCTGAATTTTTGATTTGATTTCTTCAAATTTTTCTTTTGGTAAAGCCATAATTTTCCTAAATATATGTTTCTAAATATCTTGGTATTAAACTACGATTAAATGTATCTAATGTAAAAGTATCATTTTCTTTCTTAAACAATGTGATAGAAGCATTTTTAATATTAAAATTTAATTTCATTATTTCATCAACAGTTAACGATTGACATTCAGCATAAATACCCGTAATCGCACCACCAGATGAAACAACCATTGTATTTTTATTTTCGTTCATCAAAGAATATACTTTACTCTTTGCTAATCGAATTCTTGATCTAAAATTATCATAACTTTCAAATCCTTTTTCTGACAAATCAAGTTCATTATGAATCCATTGTTTTGCAATGATGTTAAAATACTCTAAAAATTTTCGTTTACGCTTCCAAAAAGGTACAGCATCAAAAATATCTTTAATATTTTTGTCTGTTTTAAGCATTTTAGGAATGAAGTATTGAGCAATCTCCATCAATTGATTTTCTGCAAATTCTTCAATAATTATTGGGCTATTTAAAATACCTCCATATCCTTTATTTATACCATCAAAAGTTTGTTTATGTCTATTTAATGGCCCTATAATTGTTTGATCAAAAAATATACTATTTTTTAATAATTTTTTACCAAGAACAATTGATTGCTTGACACCTTTTTTACTCAAATTATCGTAATTCTTTTCACCAAAAGACGCTTGTCCATGTCTTATAAGATATAGATTTGTAATATTACCCTCCTTAATATTACTCGTATATCAAAAATACTTGTTCAGCTACGCAGGCTGGTTTGTCACTATTTTTGAGTTCTACGGTAACCTCTACAATTAATTTTCCACCATTCTTTATTTCTTTAAAATCCTTCAAAATCACCCTACCTCGAACGAAACTTTTTACAGGAACAGGTGCGGTAAATCTGACACGATTTAATCCATAGTTTACGCCCATTTTGGCTGATTTAATTGAATAGGTTTCCTCTAAAAACTTTGGAAGTAAGGATAAGACCAAAAAACCATGAGCGATTGTTGATTTAAAGGGAGATAATAATTTAGCTCTAATTGGAGCAGTATGAATCCATTGCTCGTCTCCAGTAACCTTTCCAAATTTAGATATTTGGGATTGTGAAATTTGATGCCACTTACTTACTCCTAGTTCACTTCCAACTAAACTTTTAACTTCTTGTAAATTTTTTAGGGATTTCATTAAGAAAAGTTACCTGAATGGCTAGTTTCTAACAATATTAAATTTTCTAAAGTAATAACGCATCCAAGCAAAGGAAATAGTTGCGGCAATTAATATTGCTAATACTTGAGAAAACCAAACCCATTCTATTGGTCTTCCTGTGAAATAAAAGTAATAAGACAACGGAGCTGTAAGAATAATCACACGGGTAATTGTAGTTATAAGCAATGGCATTCCTTGACCTAATGCTTGACATACTCTCGAACAAATAACACTTATGCCAACTGCAGGATAAACTAATATTATAATTTTTAAATAAGTTACACCAATATCAATCACTAAAGGATTTGAACTAAAAATAGGTAAAATATTACTCGCTAAAATAAAAAAGAAAATTACACTAATAGTAGTAATTAATACTGCCCTGTTTATTCCATAATTCACCACCGACAAAAGTTTATCAAATTCTTTAGCCCCATAGAACATTCCGACAATTGTTGTTAAACTAATAGCAATACCTAAAATTGGCATAAATAACAACATATCAAGTCTAGAGACAATTTGATATGCAGCGACAGCTTCTGTTGAATAATTTACAAGAATCTTATTCATTACTACTTGCCCAAAAGAGATAATGAGCATTGATAATGATGAGGGAATTCCTACTTGAAAGATTTTTTTTAATATATTATTATTTGGGCTCAATTGTCTAAAATTGAATGATATATAGGATGATTTTTTCACAAAAATAATAAATAAGTATGCTAGAACCATTACAATCTGGCTAATTATTGTTGCAAAAGCTGCCCCCCTGACTCCGTAATTAAAAGTAAAAATGAGTATAGGGTCAAGAATGAGGTTCATAATAGTTCCAATTAATCCTATAATCATAGGAATTTTTGTTTCTCCTTCTCCAGCAAGAATAGCCCTAAAAAACATTGAAAATATAACTAATCCAAGGCCGAATGTTAAAATACGTAAATAAGAATATGCAATTGATAAAATTTTATCCTCTGCTCCTAAAATAGACAATAAGTCTTCTCCAAAAATTACTCCGAGGATCGTTAAAAAAATTGTGCTTACGAAACCAATTAATAATGTTTGAGAGGCAGTTTTTTCAGCATTTAACTTATCTTTTTGACCAATATACTGAGCAATAGTAGCGGTTGCACCAGTTCCAATTCCTACACCAAGGCCTATTATGATAAAAAATAGTGGGCTTACAAATGCTACAGCAGTTACCTCATCAGCTCCGAGCCAACCAATGAACATTATATCAACAACATTAAAAAGTGTTTGAACCATCATTCCAGCAATGATTGGCATAGCCATTTTCCACATAGATTTATAAGGATTTGCTAAAAAATCCTTTAGACGAGATTCTTTTTCCATTAATTCTCAAAAAGATATAAATACTTTTTATATCCTTTTTCTTCCATTTCTTTTAATGGGATGAATTTTAAAGCAGCAGAATTGATACAATAGCGTAATCCAGTAGGATTTGGTCCATCATTAAATACGTGTCCAAGATGAGAATCTCCTTGTTTGCTTTTTACCTCCGTTCTAGGAAGAATTAATTGGTAATCTTGCTCGAATTTTAAATTTTGATCTTCAATAGGCTGATAAAATGAGGGCCATCCAGAATTTGAGTCGTATTTGTGTACAGAAGCGAATAATGCTTCTCCAGATATGATATCGACATATATTCCTGGTTCTTTATGATCCCAATATTCATTGTCAAAAGCAGGTTCTGTACCGCAATCTTGTGTAACATAGTACTGCATGTCAGTTAATTTTGATTTTTTTTCTTCCATAAGCTGTTCCGTTGTTTGAGCATTAATACTTATTAATAATAGTAATATACATATAATTTTTTTTGTCGTTTTCATCGAAAACTAAGTTAATAATAGAATAGATTTTTTGTTTGGTTTTTTTCATTTAAGGCTTTACTTTAGAAAATATTGGATATTTACGTCCAAAATATTTGCAAAAGAATTATTGATAACAATAAAAAAGAGGTATAAATAATGAAATTTAAACAGAGTTTTAAATATACATTTGCCCTACTCTTTTCAGTTACATCGCTTTTTGCACAAAGTGTTGTCGGAACTGTCTCTGATAGTGATGGAAATGCTTTAGCTGGAGCAAATGTTTCTGTAGAAGGTACTGATTTAGGTGCTTCATCAAATCAAGATGGATCATTTTCAATTTCAGGTCTGGGTGATGGTACTTACACTGTTACTGCAACCTATATTGGATTCGAAGATGCTAGTTCTTCAGTCACTATAAGTGGCGGTGCTTCTAGTTCAGTAAATTTAACACTAAATAAAGGAAATTTAGTTCTTGATCAAGTTGTTGTATCAGCTTCATTGAAAAGAGAATTGGTAACTGAAGCTCCTGCAAGTGTTGAAGTTATTTCAGGTGATGATTTAACAGCACGAAATGCTGTTTACATTGTTGATATTTTAGCTAATAAAGCTGGAATTGAGACAATGAAAACAGGTCTAGAATCACAAAATATGACAGTTAGAGGATTTAATGGTATTTTTACTGGTGCGGTTCATGCTGTTGTTGATAACAGATGGACACGTGCTCCAGTTATTAATGCTCAATTACTACAGTTCATGGCTCCTGGAGACGATGATATTGAAAGAGTTGAGGTTTTAAGAGGTCCTGCGCCACCTATGTATGGTCCAGATACTCAACAAGGAGTTATTTCCATGTTCACAAAATCTCCTTTCAATCAAGGTCCCAGAGTTGAAGTAACTGCTGGTGAAAGAAATTATTTGAAATTATATGGTCGTTATGCAGGTCAACTTGGTAGTAGAGCTGCTACAAGATTTACAGTCACTCATACTACTTTTGATGACTGGGCATCTAATATGCCTAGAACTCAAGCTGAAGCTGCTTTAGACGGTCATACTTATTTTGAACCACTATTAATTAGAAGAGGTGAACAAACTGTAACTTATCCTTATGTAGATTATACACGTGGTGGATATAATGACCCAGTTGGCGGATCACCTAATACTGCTTCTGCAGATGAACCTTTTTCACCAGAAGCAACATTCTTTGATTCAAAGACTGTTTTTCGTCCTGATTTAAAATCTAATTTAACAGTAAATTTAAGAGCTGGTAATATTAGTGCTTTAGAATTGACAGGAATTGGAAGAGCACATTCTGACGATGCATGGTTGTATCAAATGCAAGTTTCTTACTTTAGACAAGACATTTTGGGAGGTAACTTATTTGTTAACTTATTCTCAAATGTAAACGATCAAAAGACTACGTATAACCTTTCAACAGGAAATATTATTTATGATCAGTCTAAAAATACTGCATTTCAACTTCAACATGCTCTTGAATTAAGAAATGATCAATCGCTTTTAGTAGGCTTAGACGTATTAAGCAGAACTCCAGAAACAAATGGAACTATCAATGGTAAAAACGAAGATATTGATAACTTCGACAACACAGGAGTTTATTACTCATACGAAAAGAAATTTAGTGATGAGTTCAAAGTTGTAGCTACTGGTAGATATGATACAAATAACTACTTAGAAGATAT
This sequence comes from Fidelibacterota bacterium SCGC AAA298-D23, assembly GCA_000402655.1. Taxonomy (GTDB): domain Bacteria; phylum Fidelibacterota; class Marinisomatia; order Marinisomatales; family Marinisomataceae; genus Marinisoma. The sequence goes on along the minus strand of AQSI01000004.1, from coordinate 63,156 downwards.
AGGAACAGACGGTGTTTTTGCTCCTAAGCTTGGAATGGTTTGGTCTCCAGATGATGTTAGAGGAAGTTTTCGTTTAACATATGGTCAAAATATTGATCTTCCTGGAAACTTCACTAAAAATCTAGATATCGCTGTTCGTAGAGACTTCTTGTACGGTGGTGTATTTGGAATTGATTTTACTAGCGCATCTAATCCAACTGGATTAGTATTACCATTCAATCCAGATTTCCAGATTAAAGCTATGGGTTCAACTACAACTGGTTGGACTTATGATAGAGATGCCAATGGTACTCCAACATTTAGATCAAATTGGTCTACAGCATTAGGGGTAGATACAAATACTAATTATGCTATGAATAATAGTACAATTAATGCTGCCGCATTTGGTGTATGGGCTCCTATCACTGCAGGATTGTTCTTAGCTAGTGATAATGGTGCTGCACTTGTTGGCGGTTATGGTCAAGCTGTAGGAGCTGCTTATGCAGCTGCCACAGGAGATGTAGCTGGCGCTGCTGCTTATGGAGCTGCACAAGCTACTGCTGCTGCACAGGCACTTTTAGGTTTAGCTGCAACTGCAATGCCAAGTAGTTTTGGTAATGTCGCATTAGATTTAGGGTTGAATGTAGTTGATCCTAGTACGAACTATCCAGATATTCCAAAAATTCAAGAAACAACTTGGACACAAACAGAGTTTGGATATAATGGTTTAGTTACTGACAACATGGCATTATCAGTAGATGTATACAAATTAAATGTTGACAATTATGTTACAGGACTTAAAACATCATTATCAGGTTTAGTGACAGTTGCTGGTGATGCACAAAGTTATGTAGCTGCATTAATGACAGGAATGGCTGGTGATGCAAATCTTACTGGTTTAATTTCTGTGATGGATGCTCCATCATTAGGTGGTAATGGAAATGGTACTGGTGCAGATGAATTAGCTGCTCAGATGTTAGTTGGTGTAGGTCAAGTACCAATTGGTGCAATTTCTCCAGAACAAAATATCTATGGTGGTAATTTAATCATGGGTTATAAACAGCTCACTGAGCCGTTAGACCTTCACGGTATTGAAGCTACATTGAACTATTTCCCTTCAAGTGATTGGAACTTCTTTATTAATGGTTCTTACTTAAGTGATGAAGAAGTAACTTCAATGTTCGAAGGAGTTGAGGAAACAGTTTATATGAATACTCCTAAATTTAAATTAGGTGCTGGATTTAGTCACACTAGTGATCGCGTCTCATACGGAGCAAATTTAAGATATCAAGATTCTTTCTTTGCTGAAGGATGGCAAGACAACTCAGGGGAGATCCCTGGCTTCTACACAGTTAGTGTTAATGCTAACTGGAATGTAAAATCTGTAGATGGATTATCAGTTGGATTAAATATAGACAACATAACAGATGTTGTACACAGAGAAGGATTTCTTGCTCCACTAATGGGTAGATTCTCTTCACTTAGTGTAGGATACGATCTGTAAACTTAAAAACCTATTTAAGTAATAAAAAAAGCCCTCATATTTTGAGGGCTTTTTTTATATGTTATTTTTTTAAATTTTAAGGATTTAATCTTTTCCAACTTCTAACCAAGGTAAAGTAACTAAGTCAACATTACCTCCCGTTATAACTAAAACAATTTTTTGTCCTACAAACTTTTCTTTATTTTTAATAAGTGCAGCCAATACTAGTGCGCAAGAAGGTTCTATTACAATTTTCATTCGCTCCCATACTAGGCGCGTAGTATCAATAATCTCTTTCTCCGTAGCTAATAAAATATCATCAACGTTTTCCTGAATGATTGGTAGTGTTAATTGGCCAACAATGGCCATTAAACCATCTGCTACGGAAGTTCTATGAGCCATTTCAATACGTTTATTAGCTTTATACATTTGAAATGTATCATCGACGTTTTCAGGCTCGCAACCTATTAGCTTTGCGGATGGTTTTAACTCTTTTAGAGCTAATGAGATACCACTAATTAAACCACCACCACCAATTGGAACAATAACACAATCAAATTCGGGTACTTGTTCTAAAATCTCTAAAGTTATCGTTCCCTGTCCTGCCATTACGTCAAAATTATCATAAGGATGAATTGATATTCTATTATTATCTTTAACAGTTTTAAGGAATAATTCGTCTCTTTCTCCCATTGTGTTACAAAATATCATGTTTCCATTATAGGTTTTAACATTATGAATTTTTGCTTTTGAAACACTTTTTGCCATGACAATATCTGCATGAATACCTTTTAAATGTGCAGCGCAAGCAATAGCTCCACCATGATTTCCTGATGATTGACAAGCGACACCTTGCTTGGCTTCTTCATCAGTTAGAGAGAATACTGCATTTGATGCTCCTCTTATTTTAAATGATCCAGTTTTCTGAAAATTTTCACATTTGAAAAATAATTCCATCCCTAGTAAATCATTGAAATATTCTGAGGTTAAAATTGGGGTTTTTCGAACAATAGTTTCAGTTCGAGTACGTGCGTCTTTAATATCAGATAATGTTGGTCTTTGTGAAAGCATTATTTAATCTACTTAACAAATACAAGCTTACCAACAGCATTGAAATTTGAAGATCGTATTTGATAAAAGTATACACCACTACTTACATCATCGCCGTCATCATTTTTGGCATCCCAAACAACAGACTGGTAACCAAAACGCTGTTCTTTATCAATAAGTGTTCGAACCACTCTACCTCTGACGTCTAATACTACCATAGTGATATTTTCAGTAACAGGCATATCAAACTCTATAGTTGTACCACCTTCAGAGAATGGGTTAGGATAACTCTGAGATAAACGATATGTCGATGGAGCAGTTTGAATCAAGTTATATCCTTCTGAGACAAGTTGATTAGACTTATTGTAGGAAGAATAGCTGACTCTCATAAATTCGTAAGTATCAGTAAGATTTTGGAAACTGAATGCCATTTCTAATGGAGTAGATCTATCTGGTCTAAAATCAGCAGCTTCAACTTGAATGATTCCATCTTCTTGATCATTTGCGGTTAGTACCACATTATTATTTAGGTTACTTGATAAATAATCAATTAAATATTTTTCAGTATCATATTCAAAATAGAATTGAGCTGTAGAAGCATTTTGTGGGAATCTGACAATTAATTGTCCATTTAAAATTCTTAAATATGGTGGATTACCAATAAGTGCATAGTTTGGAACCGTTCTACCATTTTCATTAATTGACCAATTCCACATCGATTCAAACATTGCTAAGTCATTTGCATCTGAAATACCATCAAAATTCGGGAAGAAATATGGTGCACTTCCAGTCACAGGGGCAATATCAACTCCTGGATAATTTGCAATAAAATAAGCATAATCTTCAAAGTCAATTACCCAGTCATTATTTGAATCTCCCAATAATGATCCAAAATAATAGAAAGATGAACTAACAGTTGAAGAATTTAGCCCTACCAAGTCTTGAGCATAAACATTTACATAGTATTGTTGATAATCAAGCAAGTTAAGGTTGCCTAAACTTACATCAGCATCAGAATATGCAGTAAATGGTAATATTTCCTGACCTGTAGGAGATAAACCAACAGACACATAATATAGTCCAATACCACTTGTTGAATCATTAAAATCATTTAAAGAAATATCTAAAGATGGTGTTTGAGTTATATATTGTGAGTCTTTAATATTATCAATTGATAAAGTTCCCGCAACAGGTACAGCCCTATCAATTATTACTACAACTTCATTGGATTCAAAATTACTATTTCCAGAATCAACTCCAACACAACTATTTGCTGCAATAGAAACTTTAACCTCACCATCAACGATAGCTTCAACATCAAAGCTAAAATTTGTACCATCAAAATCATTAAAATTTGTTACAGTGGCATTAGTTAAAACCAAATCATCCTGGGTGAAACCAGATACCTGTTCACCAAAGTTAACATCAACAGTAAAACCATCATCAGAAGTAGCATAGGAAACACTAGAAGTTATCTGTGTACTAACACCGCTTACCACTTGTGCCCACGTTCTAGATTGTGCCCATGCATATCCATCTAATGCTTGTTGTTCAGAAAACATTCTCATTTGATCGTCATACACATAGTCCATGTAGTTCATAAATTGATCGCCTTTACCAGTTGAAGAAATACAACTGTTTTCAGCATCTCTCCCATAAAAATTTCCACTTCCAGCAGGCCACTCATAAATATTTGCACCACGATTATTTACATATTGAGGTGGTATGTCGCTCCATAAAAAATCACCACAATTATTTGAGTTAAAAATGTGATTAAAAGTAAAATTATGTCCTAATTCATGAGTTAAAGTTCTTCCTCTATTGTATCCTCCAGTAGTGCCAGGATTTTCAACTGAACCAACACTATCATTTAACACAACTGACTCAGGAAATCCAAGATAGGCTTGACCCAACAATCCACCCGTTAACGGAGCAAGATAGATATTCAAATAACCGTTTTTATATCCTCCAGATCCTCCAGGCCATGTACTTTGATCTGGGGTAGTACTTCCTGCAATACTACTAGCATCACTTACACCGCCAACACTAGATTGATTGATTTGATATCTTAAAATTGTTGTTCCTTCAACTAATTGACTTCCTGTGGTTTCACCTGCAGCTCCGACAAATACAACATTATGTGTTCCTCTAACTGCCTGGTGACTGTAATCAATACCCGGATCGTAAGGTGCATCACTTGGATTAGGAGCAGATGGAATCTCATCACCATCAGGATTTAGATTTTGAAAATCTAAATTAATCTGATCAAAATTTGCACCAATCTGAAAGGCTGAAGTGTTGTCTCCAGCATTATAATAAAGAACATGGAAAACAACAGGAACATAAATGGTGTTTTGAGTGCTAGCATCTGTTCTCCACTGAGGATTATCTCTTAAGAGTTTTCTAGCTTTTTCAATTTGTGCGTCTCGTTCTGCGATAAATTCTGGTCTTAGAAGCTGTAATTCTTGCTCAAGCTCATCAGTTGCACATCTGATATATTCTTCTCCATGTTCATTATGAGAAAGGCTGTGGTCATGATGACTATGGTTGTGTTGTGAAAATGAAAGACCAACGAGTAATAATAAGATAAAAAGTTTTTTAAACATTTAAGTTTCCTGTGCTAAAAGTTTCTTAAATATAATTTTTATATATATAAATGGAAATAAATTTCTAGTCCTGAAAAAGATTATCAGATTTTTTATAATATTCTGTCATGGTATCCAATCTAACTTCTTCATAGCCTCTGATTATATCTGGTAATGAAGAAAACTCTTTAAGATCTTGATATTTACCGTTTCCAATTTCATTAATATTTTTTTCTAGAATAGATTTGTAATGATTTAAAGCTTTCTTGTCGGCTTTTCTTACATCGCTACTAAACCATGCCATAAAGTCAAATGGGGTTCCCCTCAAAAATTTCATGTTTTTAAGCATTACGTAAAATACTTTGAACCAAGAACCTAATGCTAATTTTGATTTGACTCCAGGCAACATATTTAAAATAGGTATATTTTCCATTGCTTTTAAAAAAGGAGGATGAAGCATGTAATTAATTTTTGCAGATTTTCCAAACTCCTTGTTAATTGCAAGATCCAACTCAGCTTTTAAGGACAATCTTGCAACTTCGTACTCATCTTTTGTTGCCATTAATTTAAATAGATATTTTGCAACATTTTGAGAGAGCTCAGAACTTGATCTTGTCTTTTGCTCTTTATCAAAAATATTTCCAACAAAATCGATATACTCCTTAGCAAAAGAAAGGTTTTGATATTCAATTAGTTCCTGAGTTCTGTGTTCAAGAATTCTTCTTAAATCTTTATCAGGAGAAATTGAGTCAATCAAGCTTACTGCTTCAGAAGATAAAATTGGTTTTGAAGCTAAACTTCCAGATCTATATAAGTCTATAGTATCAATCCAATGAGGATCTGATACCACTTTTCTTCCAATATTAAATGCATTGGTGTTCTGAGAAACAGCTACACCATTCATTTCGATGGCTTTTTCAATAGATTCGCTTGAAATTGGTATACAACCAGATTGGAAAGCTGCGCCAATAACAATGAAATTTGCCTGCATATTGCTTCCAAAAAAATGTTCCGACAACTCTGTTGCATTTAATAACGTATTATTCTTGGAGTATTCTTTAATTAAATCTATCATAAAAGATGCTTCGGGATACTCCTCAGCAGTTGATCTTACCATATCACCAGTTGGAATTTCAGATGTTGAAATTACCGAAGTTGAATTTTTTGAGCTTAATTTTGCCATATTCTTTGGATTTACACCAGTAAGTAAATCAAAAACTAAGTATGCATCAGATTCTCCGTTTGCAACTCTACTTGAATATTCTTTATCATTATTTACAATTTTAAGGTGAGAAACAACAGAACCACCTTTTTGGCTTAATCCAGTTTGATCAAGTGCAATTACTTTTTTGTCTTCAATAAATGCTGCTGTAGAAATAATTTGATTAACTGTCACAACTCCTGTACCTCCAATTCCAAGCATAAATATATTGGTTGCATTTTTTTGAATTTTGCTCGGATTTGGTAAAGTTGAGGGGTCAAACTCAATCGTCGGTAATTTTCTTTTATCATCCTTCTCTGATGGAATAACCTGAATGAAGGACGGACAATTCCCCTCCACACAAGAGTAATCTTTATTGCATGATGGTTGGTCAATCTGGGTTTTTCTACCAAACTCAGTTTTTATTGGTTGTACGCTTAAACAATTAGATTTAACTCCGCAATCTCCGCACCCCTCACAAACTGCTTCATTGATAAAAATTCTTTTCTTAGGCTCGTGGACTAAACCACGTTTTCTTAATCTTCTTAAATTTGCTGCACAAGATTGATCATGGACTAAAACAGTAACTCCCTTAATAGCTTTTAATTTCTTTTGAGCGTCAACAATTTCATCCCTATGAAGAATTTCAACATCCTTATCCCATCTAGATTGTTCTATAGATTTATAAGCATTTGTATCGTCAGTTGTTATTATAACTTTTTTAACCCCTTGGGATTTCAAATATTTGGTTAATTCAGGTAGATCTAGCCCTCCATCAGGGTCCTGGGCACCTGTCATTGCTACAGCCCTATTATATAAAATCTTGTATGTGATGTGAGAGCCAGCAGCAATAGCCTGCCTCAAAGCTAAAGAACCAGAATGGAAAAAAGTACCATCACCAATATTTTGAAACATATGTTCTTTCTCAATAAAAGGCTCCATACCTGCCCACTGGGCACCTTCCCCTCCCATATGGGTAGTACCAAATGCTTTCCCGTCATCGACAAACATTGCCATCAAGTGACAACCAATACCGCCAAAAGCTGAATCACCCTCAGGTAACTTGACAGTAGAAGTATTGTGAGGACATCCAGAACAAAAATACATTGATCTTGAAGTTAAAGACTCTCCATAAATTCTATTATCAACTTCAGAAATAATATTAATCTTGTTGTTATCTGATTCAACCCCAAGTCTCGAAGCATAACGATTAAATATGATCTTTGACAAATCATCTGCTGTTAATTCCCCGTATCCAGGGATCAATAAATCATTGTGTTCATCACTTTTTCCAACAATTAAAGGTTTATTTTGATAATTATAAACTTCTTCTTTTATTAGCATCTCAATAAATGATCTTTTTTCTTCAATTACAAAAATTTCATTTAAATTTTTAGAAAATTGTTTAATTGTTTTACTATCAACTGGGAAGGTAGCTCCTAGTTTTAATATCCTAATTCCTTTTTCATTTAAAAATGCATCATCCCATCCAAGTGAATCTAACGCTTCAACAACATCATAATAGGTTTTGCCTGCAGTGATAATACCGATTGAGTCTTTATCTGATTGAACGGTAATTTTATTGATATTATTAGATGCCAAGAAATGTTTAGCAGCTTCAATTCTTCCCAAATGAATTTCTTTTTCTGTAGGTAGACTATGGTGTCCAACTAATTTAGCATTTTGGGTATGTTTCCAAGGCTGACCATTATATTGAAAATCTGGAATATTAATATTAATTCTCTCAGGATGAACAATTGCGCTTCCAAATGCATCAGCAATATCAGTGACGATTTTGAAACCTGACCATAATCCAGAATATCGAGACATTTCATAGGCATATCTTCCTAAGTCTAAAATTTCTTGCACATTTCCAGGATAAAAAATTGGCATCATTGCATCAAATAGTGCTGGTTCAGATTGTGATGGAAGCGTAGATGATTTACAGGAAGGGTCATCTCCAGCAACAGCTAGAACCCCCCCATTTTTACCTACACCTAAAAAATTTGCATGTCTAAAAATATCACCAGAACGATCCACTCCAGGTGCTTTTCCATACCACATTCCAAGAACACCATCATATTTTACATTGGAAACCATTCCTGCCATTTGGCTACCATATATTAGTGTGGCGCCTAAATCTTCATTGACTCCTGGAATGAAGTTGATATTATGTTGATCAAGCAGCTTTTTATTCCTAACTAAGTTAATATCAAGTACACCTACAGGCGAACCCCTGTAACCAGATACTAGTGTACCTGTGTTTATACCTTTGATTAAGTCAGCCCTGTTTTGATCGAGCAGTAGACGCACAAGCGCTTGAATTCCAGATAGAATGATTCTACCTTCAAGGAGTGTATATTTATCGTTTAATGTGAATTTATTATTCAAATTTGCTTCTGTCATATGTGCATAGTTGCTACAAATATTAATACATAAAATATTGCAAAACAAGTAGGCAAAATTATGTGACTAAAGGAATATTTTTTTCGAAATTATGGTTCTATAAAAAAATATACATTTTTTGCATTTTTAATCTTGACTCCAATAAAAAAAATTAAATAATTTGGTAAGCCAGCCAATTAGCTTTTCGAAAGCTACGTATTTGCAACATGTAAAATAATCTCTTTTAGAGAGGACTGCGTTTTTTGACGCGTAAAATATTAATTTAAAGGGTGAGAATTAGGAATTATGGCGGAAGCAATAGAAATAAACTTTCCAACAGAATCGGATAAAAATCCAAAAATTGATTCTGAAATAAAAAATCAAATTCTTGGTTTCAATGTTAAAGAATCCATGAAAAAAGATGAAGAAAGTTGTCCAGAAGAATACACAATAGATAATTATTATAAAGAAGACGAACTTGGTCGAAGCGTTCTTGAGATGAAATATTTAGCTCCTGGAGAGAAAAATCCCTGGGAATTATGGAAACGCCAAGCGAAGGCTCTTGCAAGTGTTGAAAAAACTCCTGAACTCCAAGATAAGTGGGAAGCGGCTTTTTTTGATGCACTAAAGAATTTTAAGTTTGTACCAGGCGGCAGAATTATGCATGGTGCTGGCCGTGAAGATATTACTACAACACTCAATAATTGTTATGTTGTTGGTATCAAAGATGATTCTATCAAATCCATTTATGATTGCGTCATTCAAGAAGCTATGACATACAAATATGGCGGCGGTTGTGGACATGATCTGTCTGTTTTGAGACCAGGTGGAGATGAAATCCTAGGAACAGGAGGTAATTCTTGTGGTCCTGTTGGCTTCATGAATCTTTTTAGTGAAAATACAAATACAATAGCTCAACACGGTAGAAGAGGTGCAAACATGCAAACATTACGTGTTGACCACCCAGATATTGAGAAATTTATTGAAATCAAAACTGGGGACGTTGATATGGTCAAATACTCCAATATATCAGTTTTATTAACTGATGAGTTTATGGATGCAGTCCAGTCCAACTCCGATTTTGATTTACATTGGGGCGGAAAAAAGTATTCAACTGTAAAAGCAAAAGATCTTTGGATGAAAATAATTGAGCATGCACATTCTAGTGCTGAACCAGGTCTGCTTTTTTGGGATACAATGACCAAATATCATAATGCAGAATATTGCAGTCCTCTAGTATCAACTAATCCATGTGCAGAACAACCACTACCCGATGGTGGATGCTGTAATTTAGGTGCGCTAAACCTAGAACGCTTTGTGGATCAAGATGGAAATTTTGATTTTGATGGGTTTAAAGAAACTACTGCAGTCGGTGCAAGGTTTTTAGATAATGTGATAGATTACAACCTAGATCGTCATGCACTCGAAGAGCAAAAGCAAAATGCTAAAAATGATAGAAGAGTTGGACTTGGAATTCTTGGCTTGGGTGACATGCTTGTTAAGATGGGAATCAAATACGATTCTGATGAAGCATTAGAAACCATAGGTAAAATTATGGAAATTCATAGGGATACGGCTTATGAAACAAGTGCAGAACTTGCAAAGGAAAAGGGCCAGTTTCCTAATTTTGATTGGGATGGATATTCACAAAGCTTGTTTGTTCAAGATCTTCCAAAGAAATTGCAAAATAAAATTAAAAAGAATGGAGTCAGAAATTGTACGCTAACCACTGTAGCTCCAACAGGTAGTGGTGCAATCGTTGCAAGAGTTACTTCTGGTGTTGAACCAATCTTTGCAACTTCATATCAAAGAAAGGTGAAGAAGAACGATAGCCTTGGTAAAGAATTTGATACCTTTACTGTCTATCATCCAGTTGTAAAAGAAATGTTTGGAACAGATGAAAATTTACCAGAATACGTTGTTACAGCGCACAACGTTGACCCATTTTTCAGAGTAAAAATGCAAGGTGTAGTACAAAAATATATCGATAGTTCTATTTCATCTACTGTAAACCTCGCTGAAGAAACCACTGTTGATACTGTTGCAGACATCTACATGACTGCATACAAAGCTGACTTAAAAGGTATTACAGTTTATCGCGAAGGTTCAAGAGAAGGTATTTTGATTACTGATGATAAGTCATCAGAAAATGAAGAGCAAAATTCTGATAATGCAGAAATGAAAACTGCACGTAATCGTCCATCAATTACTGAAGGAAAAACAAGACGCATGCGCACTGGTGATGGAACGCTATATGTCACTGTAAATGAAGATGAAAACGGCCTATGTGAAGTTTTTACTGCTATTGGTAAAGCGGGTGGTACAGTTGCTGCACAAACTGAAGCAATTAGCAGGCTCATATCTTTAGCACTACGTTCTGGAATCGACCCTAATAGCATAATCAGTCAATTAAAAGGAATAAGTGGACCAAACCCAACATGGGAAGATGGTCAACTGATTCTATCAACTCCTGATGCAATCGGAAGAGCGCTTGAAACATTTGTGAATGGCGATTCTCCTTCCCAGGAAAAAAAAAGCCAATTTGAAATAGCTGAAGAAAAATCTTCTCGTGGAAAAGCTGGACAATATGGCCAAGATTGTAACGAGTGTGATGGAAGCGGTATTGTGAATGAAGGTGGTTGCTTGGTCTGTAAAGATTGCGGCTGGTCTAAGTGCGAATAATAAGCTAAGTAGAATTTATTTATCTAAAATTTCTTCTTCTTTTTCCTTTTGAAGAGAATTTAGCCTACCAACATACGTATCAGTAACTTCCTGAATGTCGTCTAAGAATGTCTTCATATTGTCTTCTGATATATTTTGTTCATCCTCAATTCGTTTAGCAGACTGAATAATCTCTCTTCTTATATTACGAACTGAAATTCTTCCATCTTCAATAATCTTCGAAGCGACCTTAACTAACTCTTGTCTTCTTTCAGCTGACAGAGGCGGAAAAGTAATCATTATACTATTACCATTATTAGAAGGATTAAAACCAAGATCAGACTCTAAAATTGCCTTTTCAATGTCATCAATAAGGGTTTTATCAAAAGGTTGAATGCTAATAGTAATCGCATCTAATGCTGCAATATTTGCAACCTGATTTAGTGGAGTTTCATTATCATAATAATTAACAAGAATATTATTAAACATTTCGGTACTGGCTCTACCAGTCCTTATTTTACCAATTTCACTTTTGACAAATGAAATAGTTTGTTCCATTTTTGATTTAGCAGAATCGATACTTTGATTTAACATATTCTAATTTGATTATTCACCTAAAGCAAATCTTACAAATCTGTTAATTGTAATATTTTCTCCAAGTTTTGCTACAGCTTCTTGAACTAATTGAGAAATAGTGAGATCAGGATTTTTTACAAATGACTGGTGAATAAGACAATTGTCCTCAATAAACTTATTTAACTTACCATCAACAATTTTTTCAATGACATTTTCAGGCTTTCCTGATGATTTTGCCTGATCCATAAAAATTTCTTTTTCTTTATCTAGGATACTTTGGGAGATTCCAGATTCATCAACGGCTAATGGATTTGATGCAGCTACTTGCATAGCAATTGAAGCAGCCAGATCATTAAACCCTTCAGTTTTTGCAACAAAATCTGTTTCACACCCAAGCTCTACTAACACTCCTAATTTGCTACCAGGATGAATATATGAGAAAATAATACCTTCATTAGCAGCCCTTGATGATTTTTTTGCAGCTTTGGCAATTCCTGCTTTTCTCAAATGGTCTACTGCAGCATCTAGATCGCCATTTGCTTCAACTAAAGCTTTTTTACAATCCATCATGCCCGCACCGGTTCTCTCTCTTAAAGTCTTAACTAACTTCGCATCGACACTCATTTGACTACCCTTCTTTTTCTTCTTTTTTATCTGGAACAGATTCAGACTTGTCGTCATCTTTTTTACTAACAGAGATAATTGTATTTACAATTTCATTTACTATTAGCTGAATTGTTCTAATAGAATCATCATTTGCAGGAATCGGATAGTCACAAAGTGACGGGTCTGTATTTGAGTCTACAATACAAATGATCGGTATTTCAAGTTTTTTAGCTTCCTGTATAGCAATTGATTCGGTTTTACCATCGACAATAACAATTGCATTGGGAAGTTTTCTCATATCTTTAATTCCTCTATGCTGATCAGATAGTTTAATTTTTTCTCTGTTTAACATTAAAAGTTCTTTTTTAGTTAAATCTTCAAAGATCGAAGATCCTTCTTTCTCTAAAGAATGCAATCTCTTAATACTTTTTTTGATTGTAGAAAAATTAGTAAGTGTTCCACCAAGCCATCTTTCAACAACATAGAACATCCCACACCTATCCGCTTCTTGCTGAATAACATCTTTTGCATGCTTTTTAGTACCAACAAAAAGAATATCACCGTTTCTTTGAACAATATTTGAAATGAAATTTAAAGCTTTATCTAAACCTTCAAGCGTGTCATCTAAATTAATGATATCAATACCATTCTTTTGAGAAACTACAAAATCTTTAAAATTTGGATCTGTTTTACTACTGACATGTCCAAAATGAGCGCCCGAATTGAGTAAATCTTCTTTTGTAATTTTTTGCATACTTTTATCTTTTGGAAAATTGGAACTTTTTTCTTGCTCCGGGTTGACCGTATTTTTTTCTTTCAACTTCTCTAGCATCTCTGGTTAATAAACCATGTGATTTTAATTGAGACCTAAATTCTTCATCAATTTTTAATAACGCCCTAGCAATACCTAATTGAATTGCACCAGCTTGACCAGTTAAACCACCGCCTTGAACATTAATTTTAATATCATATTTACCTTTTAAATTTAAAACTTCTAGGGGTTTTACTGCGTGAATTACCAATGACTCTCTTTTTAAATAAGAATTAATATCATCTGAAGCGTTGTTAATAGAGAATTTTCCTTTTCCATTTGAAAGATAAACTCTAGCAGTTGAATTCTTTCTTCTTCCAACGCCATTAAAATATTCTTTATTCATTAATTAGAGCTCCATTCTTTAGGTTGTTGTGCCTCGTGACCGTGATTAGTATCTTTATAGATTCTAATATGTTTAGATATTTCTCTTCCAAGTTTGTTTTTAGGAAGCATACCTTTTACAGCATTGAAAACTACTTTATCAGAGTCATTTTTCATTAGTTCACTGAAACTAGAGTATTTAACACCACCAGGATATCCTGAATGTCTAAAATATCTTTTGGTTTCAGACTTATTTCCAGTAACTCTTATTTTATCTGCATTTACAATAATAACAGCATCTCCCATGTAAATATTAGGGGAGTAATCAGGACGGTGTTTCCCTCTAAGTACTTGAGCTACTTCGGATGCAAATCTTCCAAGCACCTGATTAGATGCGTCAAAAAGCCACCATTGCTGATTAACATCTTTTGCTGATATAGTTTTTGTTATCTTTTTCATAATTCTATAAAAATGCCTCAAAACTTAATCGATGTGTTCTCATTAGTCAATGATTAATAAAAGAGATTTTATATTGAAAAAAACTGGTTTTTTGAAACAACATATTTAACTCGTCCAATCAGCTCTTTTCCTAAAAATGGAGAATTAGATGATTTTGATAAAATATGCTCATTTGTAAATACCCACTTTTCATTAGGATCAAAAACAGTTATTTGTGCTCTGGTACCAACAGAAAATAAATCCTGTTCTAAATTCATTACTTTTCTTGGATTTACAGTAAGTTTTTCGATTAAGGATTTTAAACTCATACCATTTTGTTTTACTAAAACTTTGTTTACAGCACCAAAACAAGACTCTAAACCAATCATACCAAATTCAGCATCATTAAAAGTAGTTTCCTTATCTTCAATAGTATGGGGAGCATGATCAGTAGCAATGCAATCGATAAGGCCTGACTTAATAGCCTCAATTAATGCTTTCCTATCTTCTTTTCCTCTTACAGGAGGAGCAACTTTTAAACTTGTATCAAACGCATTTACATCTTCATCAATAAAAAATAGATGATGTGGTGATACCTCTGAAGAGATTAATGAATTTTTCTTTTTAAATTGCTTCAATAAATCGACAGTTTGTTTTGTTGAAATATGTAACAAATGAAGTCTTGCTCCCAATGATTGAGCTAATAATAAATCTCTGTAAACCATTACAGCTTCAGCTAAACTAGTGTTACCTTTTAAACCTAAATTATTCGATGTTGCAGAAGCATTCATAACTCCATTGTTTCTAAGGAAAATATCCTCAGCATGATTCATAACCGGAACATCAAGCATTTTAGCATATGTTAAAGCTAATTTCATAAATTGCGCATTTTGTATTGGCATACCATCATCACTAAAAGCAATAGCGCCGTTTTTCTGCATTAATAACATTTCTGTTAAGTCTTCTCCTTTTAAGCCTCTTGAAACAGCGCCGATAGGGAAAATATCAATTGGGAGCTTTGAACTTTTACTTACTATATAGTGAATATGTTCAGGAGAATCAATAATTGGGTCTGTATTAGCCATAGTGCAAACTTGAGTAAATCCTCCTCCCAAAGCTGCAAAAGATCCTGATTCTAAAGTTTCCTTATCTTCCCTTCCAGGTTCTCTAAAATGGGTGTGAATATCACAAAACCCATGAGTAACAACTAGTCCTTTACAATCTATAACTTGATAATCTTTTCCTCTTGATGAAATAGAATCGCTTATCTTTGAAATTTTTCCATTTTCAACAAGAATATCACCATTAAATGTTTTTTTGGTAAATGGATCAATTATTCTTCCAGATTTAAATAAAAGTTTCTTTGTACTATTACCTTTTATCATAACTCCATATCTCCTTCACCAAGTAGTAGATAAAGAATTGACATTCTCGATGCAACTCCATTTAACACTTGATCAAGAATCACAGCATTATCTGAATCAGCAACTCTACTATCAATTTCTACACCTCGATTCATTGGTCCAGGATGCATAATGACTATATCTTTTTTTAATTTACTTATTCTCTCAAACGTAAGACCAAATTCGCTATGGTATTCCCTTTTTGATGGAATCCTTCCTAAATGCATCCTTTCCAACTGAATACGTAAAGCTATAACTGCATCACACCAATTAAGAACTTCGACTAAATTGTATGTAATATTGATTCCAAGTTTTTTTGCATCACTTGGCAATAAAGTACTTGGACCACAGACTACAACTTCTGCTCCAAGTTTTTTTAATGCAAAAATGTCACTTCTAGCTACCCTGCTATTTAAAATATCACCAATGATTCCAACTTTAAGACCTTTAATTTTTCCAAATTTCTCTTTAAGTGTTACCATGTCGAGAATTGCTTGAGTAGGATGTTCATGAGAACCATCGCCAGCATTAATTACTGCTCCATCAATGTATTCTGTCAATTTTAATGCAGATCCTGGATGTCCATGCCTAATTACTGCGCCGTCAATTTTCATGGATTCAATATTTTGCACGGTATCTTTTAAAGTTTCACCCTTTTTTACACTGCTTGTTGAAGCAGAAAAGTTTATACTGTCAGCGCCCAATCTTTTTTCAGCCAATGAAAAACTAATTTTAGTTCTAGTAGAATTCTCAAAGAACATGTTTACAATAGTTTTACCCTTAAGTAAAATAGCTTTTCTGCTTTCTGTCTGAAGTATATCTTTAAACTTAAAAGAAGTGTCGATTATTTTATTCAAATCAGAAACTGGAAAATGTTCAAGACCGATAAGATGTTTGCTTTTAAGCATTTTACTCTCCAATTATTTGCGAAAATTAGTTTATTTGAATCAATTTATCAACTATATCATTTTTAGAAATTTCATGCAAATCAAATGAAATATCATAGTTATTCACATTAAACCACTTTTTTTGTCTTTTAGCATATTGTCTTGTCCTGACAAATATGTCTTCAATGGCTTCATTGATTGAGATTTCTTTGTTTATGAAAGAAGAAATTTCGTTAAAGCCTATATAATTAATATGAGAAATATTTATTTTACGCTTAATTATTTCCTCAACTTCATTTATCATACCATCATCAATCATGCACTTAATTCTATTTAAAATCCTAGGATGTAACAAATCATTATTCATTTTTAAATAAACAAAATAGTAGTCATTAGCATATCTACTATTTTTCGATAAAGAATCAAAATTTTTAGACATTGGTTTTCCAGTTGTCTCATAGACTTCAAGAGCTCTAATCAATCTTTTTTTATTATTTATGTGAACTTTATTTGAATACTCAGGATCTATTTTTTGGAGTGTTTTAAATAACTTTTCTTTATCAATATCATATTCTTTTTCAAGCTTATTTCTTATATCTTCATTTGTATGACTTCCTTGAAATATTCCTTCTTTTAGAGATTTAAAATAAAGACCAGTTCCACCACAAAGAACTACAGATTTATTTTTTAGAATTATCTCATCAATTTTTTCATCAATCAATTCAATATATTCTCCCGCAGATATCCTCTCATTAAGCTTTTTAAATCCTATTAGATGATGCGGTACTTCTTTTAGCTGACTAAGGTTTGGCTGAGCAGTACCTATTGGAATTCCATTATAAATTTGTCTTGAATCTACACCTATAATTTCACCATCTATTTTTTTGGCTAACTGTATTGCTAAACTAGATTTTCCAATTCCAGTAGGGCCAAAAATTGAAAAAATTTTTTTCAATTATGCACCTGTAAGTAAGTAGAAAATAATAGATACAGGGGTTAAAATTATTGTTGATAAAATAGGAACACCTATCAAATTTAAAATAATTAGTCCAATTAAAATTCTAGGTCCATAAACTTCAATATTATAAAGCGTTCTTGGGTTTTTAACCAACAATGGAAGAATTCTTGAACCATCTAGGGGGTTTATAGGAAGCAAATTAAAAACAGCTAAAACAATATTAATTTGAATAAAAATTTCTAAAGGAAAAATTACTTCTTCACTAAACTGAAAGTAAAAATTTAATCGATAAATAATTGATGCAAGACAAGCTAGGAACATGTTTGATGCAGGTCCAGCCATAGCAATCATCATCATATCAGTTCTAGGATTTTTTAAATTTTGTATAACAACCGGAACAGGTTTTGCCCATCCAAAACCTAAAAAATAAAGAGCAAAAGTACCGAATGGATCTAAATGATTAAAAGGATTTAAGTTCATGCGATTTTGATAGTATGAAGTGTAATCTCCAAGAAGATATGCTACTCTTGCATGAGCATATTCATGAAAAGTGAGTGCAAACAATATTGTAGGCACTAAAATCAATTGTATTTCTAAAGGTAAACTTGCTATTCCCATACATTAAAGATAATTAATTCTTCTTTTTATCAAAAGCTTTCATGTATTCACTGTCTATAAACTCTTTTGATAGATGAACATATATTTCTGTTGTTGAAATATCAGAATGACCAAGCAACTTCTGAATTTCAATTAAATTTGCTCCGCCATCAACAAGATGAGTAGCAAATGAATGTCTAAAGGTATGAGGTGAAACAGTTTTAACAATTCCAGCAGCCTTTACATATTTTTTGACAGATTGCCAAATAGCAGCTCTAGTTAACCTTTTTCCATTATTACTCAAAAATACAAATTTTTGCTCAGATGATTTTCTATTTGAGAGAATTTGTCTTGATTGATATAAATATTTCTCTAACCATTCTTTTGCATAAAAAGTTAAAGGAATTATTCTTTCCTTGTTACCTTTTCCGAAAAAGCGAATAACATTAGAATCAAATTGTAAATTATTAACCCTGAGTGAACACAATTCACTTACTCTTAAACCGCAAGAATATAGTAATTCGATAATACATCTATCTCTCAGACCTAAAAGTTCGTTATCTGTATTTTCAGATTGTTTAAATATTTTTTTGATTTCTTCGACAGATAGTACTGTAGGTAATTTTTTAATTAATTTTGGTGTATAAATACCATTTAGTGGATTTTTTTTAATTATTTTTCTATCAATTAGATAAGAAAAATATGATGATAAAGATGAATACTTCCTTTTTATTGATGTAGAGGATATATTACTTCGGCTTAAATATCTAAAATATTTTTTGATGACATCAGATTCATTTATAATCTTTTTAAATGTTATTCTTCTTTTAATTAAATATTTTTCAAAAGATTTGATATCAGATAAATAAGAATTTATTGTATTAGAAGAATGATTTTTTTCAATTTTTAAAACTTGAACGAAATGCTCTAAGTTTTTAAGCATAATTACCCTATCATTTCAACATAGGATTTAGAATCAAGTAATGAACTAGTACTGCTATCCGTTGATAATTCAATTTTTACCATCCATCCACTATCATATGGACTTGAATTAACATTTTCTGGTTCATCATTCAATTCTTCATTTACTTCGACTATCTTTCCTGAAATAGGCATAAAAAGATCAGATACTGTTTTTACTGCTTCAATTGTACCAAAAACATCTCCCTCGTTGAATGCTTCATCAATATCAGGAAATTCTAAAAATATTATATCTCCAAGCTCACCCTGAGCGAAATCAGTAATTCCCACAGTAGCTATATTATCTTCAATTTTAACCCATTCATGTTCAGAAGTATACATTAGATTATCAGGATGATTCATTTTATTTTTCCTTTATTTTTTTTAAAAATTTACCTAAAAAATTTATGTCAAAATTTCCATTATTAAAGTCTTTATTTTCGAAAATCATTTCTAAAAGCGGTAAAGTTGTTTGAGGACCATCAATAAAAGTTTCTTGAAGTGCTCTTTTCATTCTAACTAATGCTTTTTCCCTCGATGAAGAATGAACTATTAACTTACCAAGCATAGAATCATAATTTGTTGGAATTTGATATCCTGCATATATAAATGAGTCTATCCTTACTCCAATTCCTCCAGCAAAGTTTAAAGATTCGATCATCTTTGGTGAAGGTGTGAAATCATTAAATGGGTCTTCAGCATTTATTCTACATTCAATAGCATGGCCATTCATACGAATATCTTCCTGCTTAATAGACAATTCAATACCTGCATAGGTTCTAATTTGTTCTTTTACAAGATCGATCATATAAACCATTTCTGTTACAGTATGCTCAACTTGAATTCTTGTATTCATTTCTATAAAGAAAAAGTTTTTCTTATCATCTACTAAAAACTCTATTGTTCCAGCACCAACATAGTTAACTTTTTTTGATAACTGTAATGACTTTAAAGTTAAATCATTTCTTAAATCATCATCTACAAATAAAGATGGGGATTCTTCAATTAATTTTTGATTACTTCTCTGAATTGAACATTCTCTTTCTCCTAAATGAAGATGATTTCCAAATTTGTCAGACAAAATTTGAACCTCAATATGCCGGCCATTTTCAACAAATTTTTCAACATAAATTTCTGAATTTTTAAATGCCATTCCAGCTTCATTTTGAATGATATTAAATCCTTTCTCTGCTTCACTTGCGTTGTTAATAACTCGCATACCTTTACCGCCGCCGCCTGCTACGGCTTTAAGCATTACAGGATATCCAATTTGTTCAGCAATTTCTAAAAGCTCTTCAACAGAAGACAAAGTATTACTTCCAGGTATAATTGGTAAACCTGCATCTTTTGCTGTATTCCTAGCATTAACCTTATCTCCCATCAAGTCAATGATTTTTGAATCTGGTCCTATAAAGGTGAATCCATTTTCTTTACAAATTTTACTAAACTTTGCATTCTCAGCAAGGAAACCGTATCCAGGATGAATTGCGTCTGCATTTGTAATTTCCCCAGCTGCAATTATTCTAGGTATATTAAGATAACTTTCAACAGCAGGGCCTTCCCCAATGCAAATGGCTTCATCAGCAAACTTTACATGAAGTGAGTTTTTATCTGCTTTTGAATAAACTGCAACAGTTTTAATACCCATCTCATTGCATGCTCGAATGATTCTAATAGCAATTTCACCCCTATTAGCAATTAAAATCTTTTCAAACATGATTATTTAGATGAATTTAATTTAAATAATACCTGACCAAATTCAACTGGACTTGAATTTTCAACTAAGACTTCTTCAATAATTCCAGATTCTTCAACCTGAATTTCATTCATTATTTTCATGGCTTCAACTATACAAACAGTATCTCCAGCATTTACATTGTCTCCAATATTTACAAATGATGCTGAATCTGGATCTGGCGATGAATAAAATGTTCCAGGCATAGGAGATTTTATTTCAACTAAATTTACTTCTTTCGAGTCTTTGATGGATTCTGAATCCTGTTTGTCAGATTCTTGCTTAACAAGGATCGGAATATTCTGACTTTCTGATGAAAGTTGAGCTGAATCAACGTTCAAAACAGGAGGTTTTTTTGTTACCTTAATTTTTTTAAACCAAAATCTTACTTCAATTTCATTTACATCACTATTTTCAAGCATGTAGATAATTTCTTTTATCTTATCTTTCCACATTTATCTATTCCTTGACTCTTTCCGAATAAGAACCATCTTTAGTATCAATCTTTACTAAATCTCCTTCATTTATAAATAAAGGAACCTGAACCTCAAGTCCAGTTTCTAAAGTAGCTGGCTTTAAAGCATTAGTTGCAGTGTTTCCCTTATGCCCTGGATCTGTTTGAATAACTTTAAGTACTGTTTTTGAAGGTAAAAGTAGACTTATAATCTCTTCTCCATCAAAAGAAATCTCAATATTATCACCCTCTTTAATGAAGAAATGACTATCATCAATTAATACTTTATCAACCTGAACCTGATCATAGGTATTGTTATCCATAAAAATGAAGCTATCTCCATCCTTATATAGATATTGAAATTTTTTAGATGACACTCTTATAAATTCAATTTTAGCACCTGAATTGAAGGTATGATCAATTATTTTTCCAGATTGAATATCTTTT
The DNA here is from genome assembly GCA_000402655.1 of Fidelibacterota bacterium SCGC AAA298-D23. Taxonomy (GTDB): domain Bacteria; phylum Fidelibacterota; class Marinisomatia; order Marinisomatales; family Marinisomataceae; genus Marinisoma. Next base: position 41,616 of record AQSI01000004.1, on the reverse strand, counting down.
AGCTTAGTTCTCACAAATGCGGGGCCTTTACCAGGTTTTACATGTTGAAATTCAACTATTTTCATGCGGGCGTTTTTAAAACTAATAACTGCTCCATTTCTAATATCAGCTGTAGTACTCATGTTTATAAATTTAATGAATTAATTGCTTTAAAGAAGTTTTCTTATAACTTTTTTCAACAATTTTAAAATATCTTCTTTTTCTTTTTTGCTTGAAGTTTTTTGGGCAAATTTTACCTGATCAATTCGATCCAATAGGTTGTTTAAATCTTTATCCTTAAAAAAATCTTTAAGCTCAGCTGAAGTCATTTCAAATGATATTATATAAAAATTATTCTGAAAATATTTTCTTAATATGTCAGAAATTTTAATAAAAAACTCATCAGAATCTATTTCCAAATCAATTTCTTCAACTTCTTTTATTGCTTTGGATTTTGGATTAAAATTAAAAAACTTCTTTTTGGAAAATCTTTTACCATTTCTTGATCTGAACAAATAAATAACGAATAAAATCAACGATGCTAAAATGAAATAAGCAAAAAGTCTTAATCTTTCTATTGGAAATTTTATCTCTTTTATAGATTTATCAGGGAGAACAGTCGTCATTGTAGTGTCTAAAATTGACGATATATAAACATACGATGTATCTGTTTTTAGTATTGTGGCTTCTGATGAATCTGGAAAGCTTAAAAATGCATACAATGGTGGTATTTCCACATTACCAGAATCCCAAAAAGTGATTTGGTAATTTAATAATATTGAATTACTTAAAGTGTCAACTTGAGATTTTGTAATAAAAACTTTTGAAGAGTCTGATAACCAGGCTGAAGAGTCTTCCCATACAACTGAATTTAAAGTAAATATTTCTCCTAGGTCATTTATCGTAACTTTATGATTAATTGGATATCCAATTTTTGCTTTTTTGGGTATTGTTTCAAATGATATGTTAGGATTTCTAGAATCAATATTACAAGCACCTAAAATAAATAAAAAAATTAAAGTATAAATTTTCATTAGCTTCTATTTGCTCTTGACCTAAAAAATTGCATGAGAAATTTTATATAATCATCATCAGTACTGATTTGAATCAAGTCAAAACCAATATTCTTACATTTTTTGGAAAAACTATTGAGTTTTTCAATCGAATTTTTTTGAAATTTATCTCTGATTTTTTTATTAGTTGTATCAATCCAGGTATTTTCGCCAGTTTCAGAATCATGAATATTGATTATTCCTAAATTAGGGAAGTTACGTTCATATGAATCATATATTTGAAGTCCAATAACATCATTTTTAAAATTTAAAAATTTTAGCTCATTCCAAAAATTATCATCAATAAAATCTGAAATAAGAAAAATGACACTCTTTCGTTTAGATATTTTATTTGCAAAATCAATTGCAGTCTTAATTGAAGTACGTTTATTGCTATTTTCAAAATCATGATTTACAATATCTGTTATAAGTCTGAGAACGTGTTTCTTACCTTTTTTAGGTGGAATATATTTTTCAATTTTATCGCTAAATAAGGCAAGTCCAACCTTATCATTATTTTTTATTGCCGAAAAACTTAACATAGCTGCAATCTCCACACCTAAATCAATTTTTAAATTCTTTTTTGAACCAAAAACACCAGAACTGCTTACATCTATAAGAATTAAAACGGACAGCTCTCGTTCTTCTTCAAAAATTTTAAGGTGAGGCTTTCCAGTTCTTGCAGTTACATTCCAATCAATAGATCTTACATCATCTCCAGGAACATACTCTCTTACTTCAGAAAAGGTCATACCTCTTCCTTTAAAATTTGAGTGATAATCACCGCCAAAGAAATCATTTACAATATTTTTTGTTCTTATTTCAATTTGACGAACTTTTTTAAGTATTTCTTTTGACATTACAAAACTAAGGTACTGGTACTTCTTGAAGTAATTGATCAACAATATCTTCTGAAGTAATTTCTTCTGCCTCAGCCTCATATGAAAGTAAAATTCTATGTCTTAAAATATCCTTTGCAACATATTTTACATCTTCGGGTATAACATATCCTCTTCCATCAATAAATGCTTTGGCCTTGGAAGCTAAAACCAAATTAATAGATGCTCTCGGAGATGCACCAAAAGAAATTAAATCAGCTAATTTTGATAAATTAAATTGTTCAGGAACTCTTGTAGCAAAAACTATTTTCAAAATATATTCTGAAATTTTAGAATCAATATATATATCATTTACAAGATTTTGAGCTTCAAGAATTGTTTTTGCTTTAACTACAGATTTAATTTTTTTATCATTTTGAGTGTTAGCTCTACTAATGATTTCTTTTTCTTCTTCAATTGAAGGATAATCTACAATCACCTTCATCATGAATCTATCAACCTGAGCTTCCGGGAGTGGGTATGTACCTTCTTGCTCAATTGGATTCTGTGTTGCTAAAACTAAAAAAGGTTTTGCTAGTTTAAAAGTATCGTCACCAATAGTAACCTGCTTTTCTTGCATTGATTCCAATAATGCGCTTTGCACTTTTGACGGAGCACGATTAATTTCATCTGCTAAAATTATGTTAGAAAAAATTGGACCTTTTTTGGTATTAAATTCGCCGGTTTTTTGATTGTAAATCAGAGTACCTAATAAATCTGAAGGTAACATATCTGGAGTGAACTGTATTCTCTTAAATTCTGCATTAATTAAATTAGCTACAGTATTAATTGTTAAAGTTTTAGCAAGCCCAGGAACTCCCTCAAGAAGTATGTGACCATTAGATATGATTGAAATAAGAATTTTATCAATTAGATCATTCTGTCCAACAATGATCTCAGAAATGCTTTCTCTTAAAGATTCAACAAAAGTAGATTTTTGTTGGATTTTTGAGTTCAGTCTATCTAATTCATTTTTTTTCATCAATATTTCTTATTCTATGTTTTGTTTCAAATTCTGTATCTGATAAAGGTACTAAAAACCCATTACTTTTTTTAATTTTTAAAGAACCTTGTAAATCTAATACATTTTTACCAATTATTGAGACTGTTAAGTCAGTTACCCCATTCAAATTTAAATTTTCAAGTTTAGCAAAGTATATATCATAACCATTAACGATTAAATTAAGTTCAGGTTTCAGTATTTCCTTAAAATTTAAAGTACCTCCTATTTGAAGATTAGGTTCTGTTTGCAAACCTAAACTTTTTTTAGGATTATATAATGTCCCAACTAAGTTAGCTTGACCGATATTATCATTGATGTTTAAATCTAAATTTAATCTTCTAATTGGCTCAGGCTTTAACTGTACAGGAAATGTTTTTAATCTCATAGTTGTATTTCTAATCTGAAAAACACCGTTAAGCTTTTGTGAAATATCATCATTATTTGCATATTCATCTTCAAGCGTTATATCAAAAGATATTGTTTCCTTTTTATCACCGATACTTTCAACATCTTGGAAAAATTGAGCAATATAACTTACAGGAAAATTTTGAGATGACTTTAAGCGAATCTTATATTTTTCTAAGGAAGAATTTTGAGAGTACTGATTAATATTTAGAAAAAAATCAAACTGACCAATTTCAACATTACCATCAATCAAATTTCCATTTTCAGCCTTTATCGTTACTGGAAAATATCTTTCACTTTTATTTATTTCTGTATCTTGATTTTCAACACTTGCTAAATCAAAAGTTGGATTTTTTAACTTTATACTAACAGGATTGATTAAATTTAAATCAGTATTGTTATTTAGAATAATCTCATAAACAAATTGCAATGTTTTAGTAAAATTTAAAGTAGTATTTACGGTGATATTTTCTGCATTTATAAGAATGTTTCCAGAACGTTTTATTATAGCATTTTCAAGTGTAATATAAGTATCTATATTTTCTTCTCTTGCTTTAAAGTAAATAGTTGAATTATTGCTAAAATCAATTTCAAATCTATTTGTTAAACTACTTAAAGTTTGGTTGGACTTGTTTAAATCAAATTCTACTCCATCTGATAGATAAAAGTAAAAAGCAATTATTACAATGAACGTAAATCCAACAAATGCTGCAGTAACGCTTATAATTGTTTTTAAAATCTTTAAAACAGTGCTATTCATAGTTGAAAAACTAAGTAATTATAGATTAATAAAAAATCTAAAACTAGTCTTCAACTACTTCAAAATCAGCTTCTTTAATTTTTTTGTCGTCTTTTTCTTTCGAAACTGATTCAGCCTCTTGTGGAGAAGGCTCTTGAGCATTAGCGTTTGATGCATCATACATTGAAGAAGCTTTTGAACTCCAAACAGAATTTAAGTTTTCCATTTCAGATTTTATGTCTTCAACAACTGATGACTCATTTGCTTTTTTAAGTTTTTCTAAAGCATCATTTAAGTCATTTCTATCATCGTCTGATAGCTTATCATCTAAATCCTTCATTTGTTTTTCAGTTTGAAATACAAGTTGTTCGGATTGATTTTTAGTGTCAATCTCTTCTCTTTTTGCTTTATCTTCTGCTTCATGCTTTTTAGCATCGTTTACCATCTTTTCAATTTCTTGATCTGATAAACCGCTTTGAGCTTCGATTCTAATACTTTGCTCTTTGGAGGTTGCCTTATCTACTGCTTTTACATTTAAAATTCCGTCAGCATCCATATCAAAAGAAACCTCAATTTGAGGGGTTCCCCTTGGGGCAGGAGGAATACCATCTAAATGAAATCTTCCAAGGCTTTTGTTATCCTTTGCTAACGATCTTTCTCCTTGAACAACATGTATCTCAACCATTGGTTGATTATCAGCAGCAGTTGAAAAAATTTGAGACTTCTGAGTTGGAATAGTTGTATTTTTTTCAATTAATGGAGTTGCTACACCACCCATTGTTTCAATTCCTAATGTTAAAGGAGTAACATCAAGTAAAAGAACATCATCAACATCTCCTGCTAGAACTCCACCTTGAATTGCAGCTCCTAATGCAACAACTTCGTCAGGATTAACACTTTGATTAGGTTCTTTTCCAAAGATTTCCTTTACTTTTTGCTGGATTGCAGGAATTCGAGTTGATCCTCCAACGAGTATGACTTCATTAATATCTGATGGTGATAGTTTTGCATCTTTTAAAGCTTGTTTACAAGGTGCTACCACTCTTTCAACTAAATCAGAAACTAATTGTTCAAAATTTGCTCTTGTTAAGGTCATATTTAGATGTTTGGGACCAGAAGAATCAGCAGTGATGAACGGAAGATTTATTTCTGTTTGCTTTGAAGATGATAATTCTTTTTTAGCATTCTCAGCTGATTCCTTCAATCTTTGTAAAGCCATAGGATCTTTTCTTAAGTCAATGCCTTCATTTTTCTTAAACTCTTCAGCAAGCCAATCAACCACTTTTTGATCAAAGTCATCTCCACCTAGTCTTCCATCACCATTACTTGCATTTACTTCAATACTTTGGCCTTCATCATTTAATATATCAAGAATAGAAATATCAAATGTTCCACCACCAAGATCAAATACAGCAACTTTCTCATCTTTTTTCTTATCAAAACCATAAGCTAAAGAAGCTGCAGTTGGTTCGTTGATAATTCTTTTGACATTTAAACCTGCAATTTTTCCAGCATCTTTTGTTGCTTTTCTTTGAGAATCGTTAAAGTAAGCTGGGACCGTAATCACAGCATCAGAAACAGTAGTTCCAAGATATTGTTCAGCCATCTGTTTCATTTTTTGCAATACCATTGCACTAATTTCTTGAGGTTGGTATTTTTTACCATTAGCCTCAACATTGATTTTTTTTCCATCAATAGACACTTCATATGGAACTTCTCCAATATCTTTTTTTATTTCAGCTGGGGTTCTACCCATAAATCTTTTAATTGAATAAATAGTATTCTTTGGATTAGTTACAGCTTGTCTTTTTGCCGGATCGCCAACAAGTCTTTCTTCTTTTGTAAAACCGATTACAGAAGGAGTAGTTCTACCACCTTCCGGACTTGTGATAACGGTTGGTTCTCCACCTTCCATCACAGCAACACAAGAATTTGTTGTTCCTAAATCAATACCAATAATTTTACCCATTATTTTCTCCTTAAAATTAAATTATGACAATATAGTTGCAAAGAAGATGCCAGAAATTAATTTATGTCATAATTGACAAATTATATGCCATTAAGTCATACTAATGGACTAATTCAAGATATCCGTCAACTAATTGATATTTTTTGTGACCAATATTAAAAACATTCTCATCGTGCGTTGCAACAATTATTGTGAGTTTTTTTTCAGTATTCAATTTTTGAAAAAGAGACATCATTTTTAATGCATTTTCCTTATCAAGATTTCCTGTTGGTTCATCTGCGATAATTATTGACGGATTATTAATAATAGCTCGCATCACTGCCACTCTTTGCTTCTCACCACCTGACAAATCATTTGGGAATGAATTCATTCTATCTTTTAGATCAAAGTACTCAAAAAGCTCAATAAGTTCCTTTTTATCTAATTGCTCTTTAGCTATCATTTTTGGAAGACTGACATTCTCTTCTAATGTAAGTTCTGAAATTAAATTATGAAATTGGAATATAAAACCTATACTCTTATTTCTTAGCTTATCAATATTGGTGTTATCCTGAATACTAATTCCATTGATTAAAAGTTCTCCACTATCAGCATTATCAAGGGTTCCGATAATACTTAACAATGTTGATTTTCCAGAACCGGAAGGACCTTTTATTGTTATGATGTTTCCTTTATCTATTTGAAGATTAATATCTTTTAAAACGTGGAGTTTATTTCTTCCGTCCGAAAAAGTTTTTGTTAGTTTTTTTATATCAACAATCATAATTGTTTATTAATTATTTTTAAAGGACTCAAACTATTTATGAATCTCAAAGGAATATTTGTAAAAATACCTATCAAAAAGACTGAACCCAATAAAAGTAGTGCTATATCAAAAATAAATATCTGCATTGGTAAAGTATCAACTAAATAAAACTCAGGTGATAATTTTATTAAGGATAATTTATTTTGTAATAAAATTACTAATAAAGCAAAAAGAATACCTCCACATAATGCAGAAAGACCAATCAAGTAACTGTAAATGATGAATATTTTTTTGATATCATTTTTTTTCATACCAATAGATGAAAATATTGCTAAATCCCTTATCTTTTTTGATGAAATCTGCATGATTGATGAAGATAGATTAAATGAAGCAATTAAGACGATTAATAATAAAGTAAAAAAAGTTATTTTTTTCTCTATTTCGGTTGCTTCAAAAAGCTGACGATTTCTGTCTCTCCAAGATAAAAATGTTATTGATGAATCTTTTATGCTTCCAATATCTCCATTAATCTCTGTAGAAAAAATCGCATCTTTGAAGATTTCTTTATTCACTCCAAATACCAGAAAATCATTAGCTCTTAAAATTCTATTTGAAAAAATATTTGCAACTCTAAACTCATAAATATCAGGAAGACTGTATGAATTAAGTTTAAAATCTTTAGATATTATTTGAATACTATCTCCAATTTCAACATTCAGTCGATTTGCAAGCAAATTACCAATTATCACATCTTTGTTGGATAATATCTTAAAATTATTTTGCAGATCAAGTTCGTAAAAATCATTCAAGGATTCATTCGATACAGATTTAAATTTAATTATGTTCTGTTTTTTATTAGATACAATTAAAAATTCATTTTCCTGGAAGATTGAATAATTTTCATTATCCATATTTAAATCTCTAAAAAAGCTAGTATTACTTATATCTTCGACCAAATAATCACCATAAATTTTTTTAGCTTCAGTTTGTAAAATTCCTTGAAAACCATTAAGTACAGAAACGGATAATACTATTGCAGCAGCACCAATGAAAAGACTTATAAATGATATAAAATTAACTGTATTATAACGAAAATCATTTCTTGGAAATAAAAATCTTTTAGCGATTAATAAATAAATTTTCATTTAGTCCTCAACACATTCATTGGATTAAAGTAAGCAAATCTTTTTACAGATGAAGTGGAGATAATAAGACTTAATATTACACTTATTATGATTATTAAAAGTGAGTTACTAAAATTAAATTCCATAGGAAGATAATCAACAAAATAAATATTCTGTTCAATGCTTATTAATTTAAATTCATTCTGCAGTAGAATAAGAACATAGGAAAATAATATACCAATTGTTGATCCAAACAATGCAAGAATCATTGATTGAAAAATAAATATCTTTGAAATTGATTTGTGAGCTAATCCATATATCTTAAGAATTGTGAAATCCATTTTCTTCTCATAAAATAAAATACTTAAAGAGCTTAAAAGCCCAAAAAATGAAACTACTGCAATTAAACTAAAAATAAATAAAATTGGCCATTTTTGAGTATTTATCCATTCAAAAAGACTCGAATACTTATCGTATATAGTCATTTGATAAAACGGATAATCTATAATGTCATCATTTGGGTCAATACTTACCCATCCTGAAATATAATTTTCAATACCATAATACTTTTGAAGATTTTCTAAAGAAGTAAAAATATTTCTCTCTTCAAATTCAGGTATACCAGAATTATAAATATGTACTACAGTAAAGAAGTCGTATCTATTTTGGTTAGAAAAGTTTTTGAGTTTTTTTGGATTGAAAATAACTACTTGATCTCCAAGTTTAAGATTAAGATTTTCTGCTAATCTTTTTCCAATAACAATTGATTCATTTTTTATTTTGTTAGTATCAAATGAACTGAAAAGTTTAATTTTATTAAAATCGTTAATTGGATATGCATTTATAATAATACTCTGGGAATCATTTTTTGATTTTAATAATGCTATCTTTTCTAAATAAGGTACTTTATCTGATATGAATGGTTGTTCAAATTCGTTTTCAATGATTTCATCTTCAAATAAATGATTAATTGAACTATATCCATTCAAATTTGATAATTTTTTTGAAATTTCAGATTCGAAACCATCAATTGAACTCAAAACAATGTTTAATGATGCAACTCCCAATGAAAGACTAATTATTGTAATAAGGTTTGTAAGGCGAAAAACTAAACTACTATTTTTTGAAATAAATAATTTTTTAATTAAAAATAATACGAGTTTCATTTAAGGGATTTTAAGGTAGGGAAAATTATGGCATCTCTTATCCATCGAGTATCGATTAATAGCATAACTAATCTATCAATTCCAATTCCTACTCCTGCTGTTGGGGGCATTCCAGTCTCAATCGCTTCAAGAAAGTTTTCATCAATTGGAAATGCTTCTTCATCTCCTCCATCTTTCTTTCTTGATTGATCTTCAAATCTTTTTCTTTGATCAATTGGATCATTCAGCTCTGAAAAACCATTTGCAAACTCCATTCCTGCAATAAATAATTCAAATCTCTCTGTAAAATCTTTATCTCCATCCCTATTCACTTTCGCTAAAGGTGAAATTTCGACAGGATGATTGATAACATATGTTGGTTGAATTAGATTTGGTTCAACTTTTCTTCTCATGATTTCATCTATTAAAGAAGCTAAGCTATCCTTTTTACTAACCTCAAGCTTTAAATTTTTGCAAACTTTATAAACGGCTGAATGATCAGAGATATCAATATCATTTCCGGTATGATCTTTAATTAGTTCTCCCATAGTCTTTCGTGCAAACTTTTTGCTAAAATCAATTTTATGACCATCCCATGATATTTTTTTCATATCAAGGTCCTTAACAACTTTTTTAAACATTTGTTCAACAAAATCCATCATAAAATTATAATCAGAATAAGCTTGATAAAATTCTAGCATAGTGAATTCTGGATTATGGCTTCTATCGATGCCCTCGTTTCTAAAATCTTTAGAAAGTTCATAAACCTTTTCAAATCCACCTACAATCAATTGCTTTAAATATAATTCTGTTGCAATACGAAGGTAAAAATCCTGATCTAATGCATTATGGTGTGTGGTAAATGGCTTAGCATTTGCCCCTCCGTATATTGGTTGTAATACAGGTGTTTCTACTTCAATATATCCGTGATTATTTAAAAATGATCTTATGGAGTTAATTATTTTAAATCTCTTCACATAATTGTTTTTTGTTTCAGGATTAATAATTAAATCAAGAAACCTTTTTCTATATCTGAATTCTTTATCTGAAACTAAATTATATTTCTCACCATCTTTTTCTTTAACATCAGGTATTGGCTTTATATTTTTAGATAAGATTGTTAGATGGGAAACTTTGATAGTTAATGCATCTGTTTTAGTTTTAAAAACCTTGCCCTCAATCCCAACAAAATCACCTATATCCGTTAGCTTAAATAAATTATAATTATCTTCACCAACGTCGTCTCTTGCAATATAAAATTGGATGCGTCCCTCTTGATCCTGAATATTAGCAAATGATGCTTTACCCATTTTTCTAAGAGACATGACTCTTCCCGCTAAAGAAACTTTAGAATCAATTAACTTTTCATTTATTTCTGATGTATGATGAGAGCTATCATAGTCATATGCGTAAGGCTCTATTCCTAGTTGACGAATTTTTTTTAACTTTTCAAGTCGATTTTCTTTAATTTGTTTTAAACTTTTATTTTCCATTTTGAAAACTTATTTATTTTTTTCCATTTTATCTAACAAATAACTATATATAAAATCATCAATATTACCGTCCATAACTGATTTTATATTTCCTACTTCATGCTTGGTTCTATGGTCTTTAATCATGTTATAAGGATGAAAAACATAAGATCTAATTTGACTACCCCAACCAATATCTTTTTTTTCTCCTTCTAGCTCTTTTTTATTAAGAAGCTGCTTCTCCACTTCTAATTGAAAAAGTTTTGATTTTAAAACTTTTAAAGCTTGTTCTTTATTTTTGTGCTGAGATCTTTGCGTTTGACATTGAGTAACAATACCTGATGGTATATGAGTTATTCTTATTGCTGAATCTGTTTTATTAACATGCTGTCCACCAGCACCGCTAGACCTAAACGTATCTATCCTTAAATCTTTTTGATTAATTTCAATATCAATATCCTCATTTACTGATGGAGAAACTGAGACTGAAGCGAATGATGTATGTCTTCTGCTGTTAGAGTCAAATGGAGAAATCCTTACTAGTCTATGAATACCAATCTCAGCTTGTAATAAACCATAAGCATAATCACCAGAGATTTCCAATGTACAATCTTTTAATCCGGCCTCGTCACCGTTTTGGAAGTCAATAACATTGAATTTAAATCCTTTAGATTCAGCCCACATAGAATACATACGATAAAGCATTTCAGCCCAATCTTGACTTTCTGTACCTCCTGCACCTGGATGAATTGTAATTATAGCATCGTTAATATCATTATCGCCATTTAATATAAGTTTTAATTCAAACTCCTTGAGAAGATTAGAAAAGATTTTAAGCTCTTTTTTAACTTCTTCTTCTTCAACTTGATTTTCATTTAAAAATTCAATCAGTACTTCTACATCTTCAGCTTTTTGAATAAGATTTTTTCTTAAGGTAATATCTTTTTCAAGAAAAGATATTTTTTTCATTACAGTAGTTGATTCAGAGTTATTTTCCCACATTGTGGGATCAGATATTTGCTCTTTTAATTTTTGGAGCTCAGAAGTCTTTGATTCAAGGTCAAAGATGCCTCCTAATTTGATTATATTTTTCTAAGGATAATGAATATGCTTCTTTTAAATCCATACACTTAGTAATACCCCAATTGTTAACAGTACTCCAGTTAAAAAGTGAATTCCAATAGTTGATACATTAACAATTAATAGTTCATAAGGTAATTGCTGAAGATTAGCATCATCTTTTTCCCATTCAACTAACCAATCAGAACCTTTCTTAGATGCAAAATTGAAAATAAGTAATGGAATCAATGCAATTAATGTATAATAATTTTGTGCATAAATAGATGCTCCAACAATCAAAAGAAATGATATAACCATTAAACTTTTCCAAACTGAAAATGGTTTTCTATAATTAGCTTTTTCACCTGGGCCAGCCAATTTAACAACCCAGCTATTTTTATTTGCAGCCTTATCAGCATTATAATCTTGGAAACAATTTATAAAAAGGACTAAGGCAATAAATATTCCAACAGGAACTGAGTAAAATAATGTCACTATTGGATCAATTGATTGAGTTGGTTCCACTGCTAAGTTTTGCAGCAAAGCTGCACCATATACCATAAGAGGACCAAAACCAATAAATACTGCTAAATCTCCGAGACCATTGTATGCAAGTTTAAAAAATCCAGTGTACATAACTCCCAAAAATACACCCAAATATCCTAGATACATTAAGACTGAATCAAGTCTTCCTTCAAAGAAAAGGTTATTTAGATTAAGACCAACTAGGATTGTACATGAAAAAAAGAAAATTGAAAGCAGAAGCATATTTGTAGGTGTAATTAATCCAGATTGAATAGCTCTTGATCCTCCATTAAATGGACTAGCTAACTTATTCATTTCATCATTTCTAGTTTTATGATCAAAATAGTCATTAATATTATTTGTACCAATTTGAGCACAAACCGCACCAAATAATACCATCCAGAATATAGACCAATCAAAGACCTCAAACTGTTTATATGCAATAGCAGAACCAAGCATGATTGGAGCAATGGTAGCTGTTAAAAAAGGTGCTCTCACAACAGTAATCCAATATTTTAAAGTATTAAGTATATTGTTTTTTACTTCTTTTAATAATCCAATTCTATTTTCAGGAACTTCCATCCATTCAAATTGTTTTTCAGCGAAAAAATCGACATATTTTATTGTTGTTGGCTGAATTTTATAGTAGCCTATTACATCATTAGCAATCAAAAAATCATCATGCATATATTCTGAAAAAGCCTCAGTGACATCAAGAATTGCTTTCTTAGCTTTTTCAACTTCATTCTTGTCCGTTACTTTCGAAGCATGTGCATCAATTTGCAACTCCTTTATACCTTCTTCTCCATCAGGTCTAATTACACATTGAACCTTAGGATTAATGGAAATTTGTACAGCTTTTCTTGAAGGATTGAAAGTGAAAAAGTATATATCTAATCCGTCATTTGCAAAATAGACATTCGCTGCAGAAGAATTACCAGCGACGCTTGTTGATAAAGTCATAAAATCTGACCGATTCAATAAATCTAAAATCTTATCTTTTAACATTTCTAATTTTCCTCAAAAAATTCGTTCATCTTTTCTTTAAGAATTTTGCCTAATTCATCTAAAGAAAGGCCTGAACTTATAAAATATCCATTTTCTGCAACAGAAATTTTTCCACTTTCTTCTGAAATAACAACTGCCAAAGCATCACTCTCTTCAGAAATCCCAAGTGCTGCTCGATGCCTAGTTCCCATTTCAGGATTTAAAGTCTTACTTTCCGTAAGAGGCAAAATACATGCTGCTGCTTCAATTAAATTATTATGAATTACTACTGCACCATCATGCAAAGGGGAAGATGGATTAAAGATTGATACTAAAAGCTCTGGGCTAAACGAAGCATGCATTGGAACAGCATCTGATACTACATTTTTTAAAGAATTTTCACGCTCAAATACAAGTAGAGCACCCCACTTATTTCTTTTAATTTCTTCAATACTAGATAATATGTCTTCTTGTATTTCAGTTCTTTCAATCTGAAATAGTTTTCTTAAAATTCGGTTCTGTCCTACTGAAGTTAGGAGTCTTCTGATTTCTGGTTGAAATAAAATTACAAAAACTACGACCCAAACAGTTTGAAAAAGATTTAAAAGCCAAGATGTAGCTTTAAATCCAAGAATATTAATTATAAATCCAGCAAAAAAAATAATTAACAAACCAATTAACATTTGTCCACCTCTAGTACCTCTAAAGTAAGAATAGGCATAAGAAAAAATGAATGTAACCAAAATCAAATCAAACAGGTCGGTAAGTGTAAACTTTAAAAAACTTATCTCAAAAAGGTTCATATATTAATTTAGCTAATTAAATGGTTTGAATTATAAATTTTATTTGCAATAAAGAGTGCTTTATATGTTTCAGCAACATCATGGACTCTAAAAATTTTTACACCTTGTTGTAATCCAATAATATTAGCTGCTAATGAACCTTCTAACCTTTCATTTTCTGGAAGATTTAAAGCTATTCCAATGAATGATTTTCTTGATGCACCAAGAAGGACTGGAAAATTTAACTTAACAAAATGATTTAAATTATTTATGATTTCAAAATTATTTTCAACGGTTTTTCCAAAACCAATACCGGGATCAATAATAATTTTTTTGCGATGTACCCCTTTAGATACTGCATAATCTATTCTTTTTATCAGATAATTTTTAATATCTGATATTAAGGATTCATAAGTAGGGTTATCTTGCATATTTTTTGGAGTTCCTTTCATATGCATTATAATTATAGGACAATCAAATTTTACTGCTATATCAGCCATAAATGGATCAACCTCCATGGCACTAACATCATTTATTATTGAAGCACCAACATGTAAAGCTTCGCTTGCAACCATTGATTTTGTTGTATCAATAGATATACAAACATCAGATTTTTCTCTTATACCTTTAATAACAGGAATTACTCTTGAAATTTCTTCATCTAAACTAACAGGATCTGAAAATGGTCTAGTAGATTCACCTCCAATATCAATTATATTTGCACCATTTCTAATCATTGCTAATGCGTGCTCAACAGCAACATTTTTGTCGAAGTATTGGCCACCATCTGAAAAGGAATCAGGAGTAACATTTAAAATTCCCATGATTAATGATTGCTTTTTGTCACTTGAAAGCCAATCATTAAATTGTTTGATATTCATGTGTTATTTTTTTGAGATTTTTTTGCCTGATAACATGACTTTAATATCTGATTCATCAATTGTTTCGTGTTCAAGCAACTCTTCAGCCATCAAATGCAACAAGTCAATTTTTTTTTCAAGTATTCTTCTTGCAGTATCTTGTGCATTTTTAATAATTGATACAACTTCATGATCAATCATCTGAGCAGTTTCCTCACTATAGTCCCTATGAGATTGTATTTCTCTTCCCAAGAAAATTTCTTCATTCTTTTTTCCAAAAGCCATGGGACCCAACTTGTCACTCATTCCCCACTCACATACCATTCTTCTTGCAATACTTGTTGCTCTTTCAATATCATTTGATGCGCCAGTAGTAATTTCATTCAATATTAAGTCTTCAGCAGCTCTTCCTCCCATCATGACAGCTAGTCTACTTAAAATATAAGTTTTTGAATAGCCATGTTTTTCATCAATTGGAAGTTGCATTGTTACTCCAAGTGCTCTTCCTCTTGGAATAATTGTAACTTTATGCACTGGATCTGCTTCGGGTGAAAATAGTGCAACTACTGCATGTCCTGCTTCATGATAAGCTGTTACTTTCTTCTCATGATCTGACAAAACCATACTTTTTCTTTGAACACCCATTAAAACTTTATCTTGTGCCTCTTGAAAATCTGAATTATCGACTGTTGCTTTTCTTTTTCTGGAAGCAAGTAGTGCAGCTTCGTTTACAAGGTTGGCTAAATCAGCTCCAACCATTCCAGGTGTTCCTTTAGCTATATCTAACAAATTGACAGACTTAGGTTTAATTTTGATTTTCTTTGTATGAATTTTTAAAATATCATGTCTACCATTTAAGTCCGGAACATCAACTACTACCTGACGATCAAATCTTCCTGGTCTTAATAAAGCTGAGTCAAGCACATCTGGCCTGTTGGTTGCTCCCATGACAATAACGCTACTTGTGTTATCGAATCCGTCAAGTTCAACCAATAACTGATTCAGAGTTTGCTCTCTTTCGTCGTGACCACCCCCTAATCCAGCTCCACGTTGACGACCAACTGCATCAAGCTCATCAATAAAAACAATTGCAGGTGCGTTTTTATTTGCTTGCTCAAATAGGTCTCTTACTCGAGATGCTCCAACTCCAACGAACATTTCGACAAAATCTGCTCCACTTATACTAAAAAAAGGTACATTAGATTCACCAGCTACAGCTCTGGCTAATAATGTCTTTCCAGTTCCTGGAGGGCCAACTAATAAGACACCTCTTGGAATTTTACCTCCAAGCTTTTCAAATTTTTTGGGGCTTTTTAAGTATGCTATTACTTCCTCAAGCTCTTCCTTAGCCTCAATACAACCAGCTACATCCTTAAACTTCACTTTCTTTTGATTACCAGAAAAAATTTTAGCTTTACTTTTACCAAAGCTAAAAACATTATTCATTCCATTTCCAGAACCTTGCATTCTTCTAATTAAAAATAGCCAGAAAGCTATTAATAATAACCAGGGCGCAAAACCAAGTAGCCAACTTGTCCAATCAATTTTTTCACCTTCAAAATTGTACTCAATATTCTTTTCATCCCATAAAGCAATTTGATCAGAATAATCTGATGGTAAGAAGACAACAAATAAGGTTCTTTCTTCAAATGATGCTCCATGTTTATTAATCAATGTTTGAGGATCAAAAAGTTCGCCGTGAAAAGAATTATCATTTTCAATAGATGCTTCTTTAATTTTATTTTCCGCTAATAATTCTTTATATGTGTTATAAGATACTTCAACTTCGTTTGCAGACTCATCAGGTAAAAAAGCAAATGAAGCAATTATAAATAAAATTATTGATGCCCAAATTAGTAAAGAGCTAGGCCCTGTTTGCGTTTTTTTAGGGTTTGGTTTCTTATTTGTTTGATTTTTCATTGGAGAAGAATTTAATAAAAATGTTTAATAAAAAAACTAATTCCTAAAGAAATTTAGTTTTGCAATTTTTACTGAATTTTTATGAATTTTATATTTTTCACTTAAATGATAACCTGCAACCCAAATAATATCATCTTCATTACATACAACTAATGATTCTTTCCTCTTTAAAAAAGATAAATTTCTGTCTTTTAAATATTTTTTAACTTTCTTTTTTCCATTCATTCCCAAAGGTAAAAAACTATCAGTGTCTCGAACTGATCTGATTACTAAATTCTTATTAATTTTTGATGCATCAATGTACTCGACTTCTTTGTCATTAGTAAAATTTTTGGGCGCCTTATTAAAATCCCAAAAAAAACTAAAGTTTACCCCATTAAATTTTTCTCCAGCTTTAACATTACTAAAAATACCGTCAATAGCATCATTATAAATAAATAACGAATTTCTATCTACTAATATGGTTTTTTCATTTAATACTTTTGAAGAACCCGAAAGATTTTTTCTAAATAAATCTTTTATTTCTCTAATATCTGTTTTTGAAAATGAATTTTTAGCATTGAGACATAAATTTGAAATAATTCTTAGCTGAACAAGAAAAGGTAAGTTATAAAATTCTGACTTATTTATTTCAATTGTATTTTGTCTTACAATATAGCTATCTGAATTACAAAAATTTTGAACATTAAATGTAATTAAATCATGTACCTCATCAATTCTATCAGTAAAATTATTAAAAGGAATATGAATATCATTTTTAATTTTTTTCAATTGTGGTATAACATTCATTCTTAAAAAATTCCTAGTAAATAAGTCATCACAATTTGTTGGATCATCAATAAATTTGACGTTATTTAAAGATGCATAATCACTAATTTCTCCTTTAGAAATATTGAACATAGGTCTAATAATATTCTGATTTAATTTTCTTAACCCTTGAAGTCCTTCTACTCCTGAAGAATTAAGAATTTTCATTAAAATAGTTTCAACTTGATCATCTGCATGATGTGCAGTGAGAATAAAATCAGCCTTAATTCTTTTTCTGATTTCTTCTAATTTACTATACCTCATTTTTCTAAAATTTGATTCAATATTAGAATTAACCTCTTTTAAAAAAATATTTTCAATAATTAAATCACTATTCATTTTATCACATTGATTTTTGACTAAATTTTCCATCTTTTTAGAATCTGAATGATAATTATGATTAATATGAGCTACAGAAAATGTAAAAGACTCATGATTTTTCTGAAAAAAATTTAGAAGAACCATTGAATCTATACCACCAGATACCGCTAATAGGAAATGTGGTTTTTTATTATCAATTAAAGTTTTGAGATTTAATGTAATTCTATTTTGCATATTTCACTAAAAATGGATTTGTTTTTAATTCATAATCTAATGTTGTTATTTCACGATGCCCAGGGAGCAAGGTAGAATTAACATCAAATGAATTTACAAACATTTCTAATGATTTTTCCATATGAGCTGGATTTGATGTTTGAAGATCAGTTCTGCCAATGGATCCCTTAAAAATTAAATCTCCACAAAAGATAAGTGAGTCTATTTCAAAACTCATACACCCAGGAGAATGTCCAGGATTATAATTAACATTAAATTCAAATGAACCAATAGTTAACTTTTTATCTGACTCTTCAATCCAATGACTGACTTCTGGTTTTTCTGAAACAACATTCATATATCCTTTCATAACATCGTAATAATCAAGCATCATACTATTGCCTCTACAAATGTAAAATGGTATGTTATAAGTTTTCATGCAATCGCTCGCAGAAGCAATGTGATCAATATGTGCATGTGTAGCCAAAACAGCTATTGGAGATAAATTATGAGACTGTAAGTATTCATTAATTAAATCAAAGCCTAAACCTGGATCGATAATAATGGCTTCTTTATTTTCATTTGATAAAATGTAAATATTTTGATCTAAAAGCTCAGAAATTATTCTTTTATAATTTAACATTAGACTCTGTCAAAAAAGAATCCACCCAAAGAATTAATTTTATCTTGGTATGAATGTGGATTTAAAAATCTAACAGTTGCCGCAATGCTTGAAAGTATTGAATTTCCATCTTGTGGAGTAAAACAAAATCCAGAAACCTCGTGATCATTACGAACATTTATTGAATCTTCAACTATGACTGTTTGATTTAAAATTCTACCATACAATCCTTGGTCTCTTCCAAATGAAAATACTTCATTTGTCGAGTGGTGCTCTGTTAGGGAAATTCTATCATTACTTGAAAGTAAATCTATTACCTTTTGTTTAGAAGTAGGCTCTTTGAGCTTCAAATTGAACCATACCGTATGCATATATTGAGAGTTAACCTTCATTGCTGAAGAAAAAAGGTCAAGGTCAAGATTCATTGTTTTAAATAAACCGGCAGCATCTTCTGCATGATGTGTTCCGTAGACTGGATGTCCATGATCATTAACTGTTGGAGCAGGAACAAAACTACCAGTTTGACTTATGTCGTTACTTCTTCTAACACACACAAATTTTCCATCAACTAAATTATCAGGAGAAATACTTAATGCTATGGTATTAACTAGACACGCAATATTATGTGTATTACAAGAAACAACTTGCAAGAACTGATCTTCTGAGTTGATTACGTGGTCATTAATTCCTCTAGCATATTTCTTTCCGAAACCATTTTCACTTCCCTGTGCAAGGAAACCTTTAACTTTATCAGCATATTTTTCATAATAATCTAATTTATTCTTATGACCAAAACCTTTAGGAGTACAATCAATTACAACAGAACTTCGAGAAACAGCTTCTTCCATTGTAAATTCTGGCTCTAAACCAATTTCTTTAAAACTTTCAACTCTTTCTTCATGAACAGCAAGTCTCGCACCTTTTGCTATCAAATTTTTAATTTTAGGTGCATCTTTTGTTAATGGTGATTGTTTATGAAATGTGACTTCATCAATACCTAAATTGCTTTTCTGTTCACACAAGATTCCTATTAGTGGTTCGCCAATAGTTCCAGTTCCAACAACATGTACAATTTTTCTTTCCATAATACTAATTCCCCCGAATTAATCTCTATATTTTTTAACGTTAACAATAAACCAAGTTAAAATAGTAATAAATACAACAAAAAGTGCTGACAAAAAGTAAGATAAATAATTAAACATACCTATCCTCAATATCTTTCTTTTTTAAAACCTCAATTTTTAATAATAACATAAAAATCATTAATGAAGTAAAAGACAGTAAAGAAAATAAAAATGGGTTTAAGATTCCTGATGGCTGCTTATTCATTCCTAATTGAGGGTGAGATTGAATTTCTGCTGCCCAAAAGTTAACAGATGCGAAAATTATTGGTATATTTAGAAAAGCTATAATTCCAATTATGGCACATACAAGAGCAACTCTCTGTCTATATAAGCCAACATTTCTCAAAATAAAATATCCAATATAAACTAAAAAAAGAACTAAGGTAGTAATAAGCCTTGGCTCCCAAACCCATGGCTGGCCCCAAATGGGTGTTGCCCAAATCGGTCCAGTAATTAATACTAAAGCTGTAAAAATGGTTCCGATTTCAGCTGATGCTAAACCAATTCTATCAAATTTAAGATTTTTTGTATAAATAAAACAAATTCCACTAACCATGACAAAAAAATATGCTAAAAATCCAGACCACGCTATAGGTACATGAAGATAAAATATTTTTTGCGCCCACTCTTGATTAGGAACCATTGGAGTAAAAAAAATCATCCAAATTAAATTTGTAATCATTAAGAAAATAGTTATTATAAAAAAAGTTAAGCTCATTACTGTTTAATTAGCCTTTCAAATAAATTTATTCCAAGAAGTATTCCAGTTAAGGCAAAAGTTAATAATATCAACCAAGATTCGATATATAAAGTTGACATGTCTCCAACAATAATTCCAAAAAGGATGTTCGATGCATTAATAAGTATTGGTATTATCAAAGGAAAAAATATAACAGGAAATAAGAAGCTTTTTGAGGTATTAGTATTCGTTAATAAAAAAATTAATATCCCAAAGGATAGAAGTCCAAAGTTTGCAACCAGGCTTAATAAAATAAGATTCAATATAATTGAAAAACTCAGATTAGAAAAAATTAAGTAACCAAAAAATATTATAAATTGAACTCCAAGCATAATCAAACTAAGAGAAAATATTTTTGCAAAATAAATCATATTTAAATCAATTTTTGAAGAGTAAATAAGATCATATATATTATAGTCTTTTTCTCGCGCAAAAGAATTTTCAATAAGCTTAATTGTTGACAAAGAAATAATAATCCAAAAAAAGCCAGCAAAAACTGTTGAATCATAAATTTTGGCTAGAGGGAATGAAAAAAGCAAAAACATCAAACATGATATTGCAAAAAAAGAAATGTATAATAAATTGAATGAAGATTTTTTTTCTAAAAAAAATTCATTTTTCATGAGTTTAAAAATCATTTTATGCCCTTAAAGCTTTCTATTGAAATAATCTTATCATAATTTAATTCTTGATAATTTTGATGTGTTGAATAAATGATAGACCTATTATTTGATTTAAAATTATTAAAAATATCCTTAAAAATTTTAATACCATCAGTATCCAAATTACTAAACGGTTCATCAATCAATAAATAATCCCAATTTAAATTCATAGCTAAACAAAGCTTATTTCTTTGGATGTTACCCCTTGATAATAATTTCAATGGCATTTCTTTAAATTGTCTAATATTAAGCTCTAAAAGAGAATCATTAAAAACTCTTATATCATAATTTTGATTATGGTACGTAGAAATTACCTTCAGGTTTTCTTCAATAGTTAAATCACCGAAAATATTTAATTTATCACTTAAAAAAAGATGACCTTTTGAAGAATTAAAATTTATGGATCCGCTCTCAAAATTCATTAATCCTGAAAGACATCTAAGAAAAGTAGTTTTTCCAGAACCATTATTTCCAACAACAGCACAAATTTCTCCAAGCCCTAAAGAAAAATTTATATTGTTCAATATTGGTGTACTTGAAAAGGATTTTGAAAGATTTTTTACTTGTAACATTATTTCATCTGCTTAATAATTGGCCAAAAAACATAAATAATTGTGACCAAAAGAAAAAAAAATATAAAGAATTGATTAAAAATTTCCATTTAACTATTTCTTCTTGATGGCCAGAAAGCAAAAAGAGAACCAATCACCATCAGCACTCCACCAATCCAAACCCAATTTACCAAAGGATTAATCATTATTTTGAAATAACCAATGTTTTTCTGTGCATCATAGCCAGAAAAAATGGAATATATATCTTTTTGAATAGTACTATAGATATCTAACTCACTATGAGGTTGTCTTTTTTCAGGATCTGAATTCCAATAAAAATAAATACGTTTCTCGGGCTTCAGATTAGTCAATAATTGATTAGTACTACTATCTACAACATCTATTTCACTTAAAAAAGCGTAGTGATTATCTCTGGCTTCGCTTTTAATACTATTTAACTTAAAAACATAATTAGAAAAATAAATTTGTTCACCCGGCGATAAACTAAACTCTTTTTCAACTTCAAAAGCTCTACCAATAAAACCTATGAATAATAAAACAATTCCAATATGTACTATATAGCCTCCATTTTTATGTCTGTTGCTTAAAAACATTTTGACGATAGAATGTAAAAAATTTGATGAGTTCTTTTGTTTTTTAAAGGATTTATAAAATTCACCAAGAATTGAGCTTAAAGTAAATGAAACGCCCATTATCGCGACAAAAACGTATAACTGAAATAAACTTGAAAAAATTATATAGCCTAGTCCAGATAAAAAACTGATACTTAATGGTAATTTGAATCTATTAAGTAAAACACTTTGAGAAGTATAATTCCAAGAAAGTAAAGGCCCTATTCCCATTAAAAATAATAATACAAGTCCTATTGGAATATTTAATTGGTTAAAATAAGAAGCTCCCACGTAAATTTTGTTACCATCCCATGCCTCTGATAAAATTGGAAATAAGGTTCCCCACATTATTGTGAAACACATAAGAATTAAAATCAAATTATTATATAAAAATCCACCTTCTCTAGATGTAAAAGAATCAATTTTATCTGGAGTATCTAAATAAGATTTTCTTTTAAAGAACCAGAAAACAGTATAAAGCAATAGTATCGCCAAAAATGTAAAAAACATTGGACCAAGATTTTCAGCTGTGAAAGAATGGACAGATGAAATTATTCCACTTCTTGTTATAAATGTTCCTAGAATAACCAATATGTAAGTTGAAGTAGCAAGTAAAAAGTTCCACTTTTTCAACATACCCCTCTTTTCTTGAATCATTGATGAATGAATAAAAGCTGTCAAAGTAAGCCAAGGCATTAGCGATGAATTTTCAACAGGATCCCATGCCCAATATCCACCCCAACCTAATTCATTATATGCCCAATATCCACCAAGAATGATTCCAGCAGATAGAAATGTCCATACAAATAATGACCATCTTCTTATTGATTGAACCCATTCAAAGGAAATATCTCTTGATATGGATGCTGCAAGTGCCATTATGAAAATAATAGCTGAACCAGTAAAACCGACATAAAGTATTGGAGGATGAATGGCCATAAAGAAATTTTGTAGTAACGGGTTTAGTCCATTTCCATTTTGGACAACAATATCAGAAGAAACAGGTTCAAATGGATTTGCAATAAAATTTGAAAGAAGAATAAAGAAAGAAAATATAAAAGATAAAATTATATAAGAATGAAATTTTAATGCTTTCAATTTTTTCAAAGTCGTAAAAATATATGTCACTGCAAATAGAGCAGTTATAAAAGACCAAAATAATAACCTGGAGACAACACTTCAGCCTTTCAGATTGGTGCAAATTTTGATCAGATTAATTTAGATTTTCAAAATAATAACGAACCAGCTTGACCAGCCCAAAGTGCAGTAACTTTATAAAAGACTGGAGTTTCGTAGCTTGTATACTGAGCAACATATTGCAAGTTGAAATTACTAATTAATAACTCATTCAATAGACAGAAAAATGCTAAAAATATACAATATGAGGTAGCTAAAATTGATCTTTCAGCAACTTGTAAATATGTTTGATTCTTGAATTTTTTGAAAAGACCCAAAAATATGAAAGAAGAGAAAATTAATCCCCCAGCTAAGCTGATTGCAATACTACCAATTTGAGAAACCATTATATTTTCTCTATGTTTTTAAGATCGCCTTCATATCTTGAAGCGCATTTAGTTTGTAATTCTGTTGCTGAAATAAGATTATTAGTATATGAACCGGAAACAACTACCTCAGCGTCATCTTTAAATAGATCTGGTCTTATTCCATAATAAGTAACTTTCACACTATCATTATTTTGATACACAAAAAAAAGATACTTCAAGTTGGTCCTCTTCCGATATATTTATTGAATTTGGCTTTATATAACCACCAACTTTTATTTTTTGAATATCATTAGATTCTTTAGCTAGTTCCGAAATAGAATAATATCTCACAGTTAATGCATTATCTTTCTTTATATTGGTTAGATAAAAAACCCAACCAGCAATTAAAGTAAAAATAATTAGAGTTGATGTAGTAACTTTGTTCATAATTTATATTCCAAAAGATTCTTCCCATTCACCATAGACTTTTTTCATTACTTCTACGATTTCACCGACAGTTCCGCCCTGTTCAGCTACTTCTATCAAAAAAGGAACTAAATTTAAATCATTTTTGCAAGCATCGCTTAGTTTTTTCATCTTTTCTTGCAAAATTTTTTCGTCTCTATTTTTTCTTAGAGTTTTTATTTTATGTTCTTGCGTATCTTGAGCATCTCTTGAAATTTTGAGAATCTCTATATCTAGTTCTTCGTCTTGCTCAATAAAATCATTTACTCCAACAATAATTCTTTCTTTAGAATCAACTGATTCTTGATAAATAGATGCTGATTCTGCTATCTTTTTTTGAAAATATCCATCTTCGATAGCTTGCACCGTGCCACCCATTTCATGTATTTCGTCAAAATACTTTAGTGCTTGTTTTTCAAGCTTATCAGTTAACTCTTCTATGTACCATGAACCACCTAAAGGGTCAGCTACATTAGGTACACCAGTTTCAAAAGCTATAATCTGCTGGGTTCTAAGCGCTATTTTGGCAGCTTTTTCGGAAGGTAAAGCTAATGTTTCATCCAACGAATTAGTATGTAATGAATTCGTTCCGCCTAAAACTGCTGACATTGCTTCCAAAGCAGTACGAACAATATTATTTTCTGGCTGTTGAGCTGTTAATGAGCATCCTGCTGTTTGAGTATGAAATTTAAGTTTTAATGAACTTTCATTTTTTGCGCCATATTGATTTTTAAGTCGATTTGCCCAAATTCTTCGTGCAGCCCTATATTTAGCAATTTCTTCAAAAAAATCCATGTGAGCGTTAAAGAAAAAAGATAATCTATGAGCAAAATTATCTATTTTTAATCCTCTTTCAAGGCACTCTTCAATATATGCAAATCCATTATTTAATGTAAAAGCAAGCTCTTGTGCAGCGGTAGATCCAGCTTCCCTGATATGATATCCACTGACTGAAACAGGATTATATAAAGGCATGTTTTCAGAACAATATTCTATAATATCTACAACAAGTTTAACAGATGGTTCGGGAGGAAAAATCCACTCTTTTTGCGCCATATACTCTTTTAATGCATCATTTTGTAAGGTTCCTCGCAATTTACTGATATCAATTCCATTTTTCTTAGCAAGCGCTACATAAAATGCAAAAAGAATAATTGCAGGTCCATTTATTGTCTGTGATACTGAAATATTTTCAAGATTTATTCCATCAAAAAGAATTTCCATGTCCTTTAATGAAGCTACATTTACACCACAAACACCGACTTCTCCTGAAGATAGCTCGTGATCTGGATCATATCCCATCAAAGTTGGCATATCATAAGCTACGGATAAGCCAGTTTGACCATTTTTAAGTAAATATTTATATCTCGAATTAGTTTTTTCTGGTGTGCTAAATCCTGAAAATTGTCTCATTGTCCATAATTTTCCTCTATACATATTCTTATGAATACCTCTAGTATATGGAAAACTTCCTGGATCAATATTGTAGTTTTTTTCTTTGTTTGATGATGAATAGAAGTCCTTCAATTCATCACCACTAATGCTTTTAAAACTGCCTTTTCTTTCAACTTTTTTACTCATTTGATTTCCTTGAAAAATTATAAATCTTTTCAAATAAAGTCATTGAATCTAGCCCTATTTCTTCTAATAAAATATTTCTTGGTCCATGATCTACAAACCTGTTAGGAACTCCTAATGTTAAAAAAGAATTTTTGAAATACTTTTTGTTAGAAAAGTTGATTATTCCTTCACCAAATCCACCATCTGTTACACCTTCTTCAATTGTAACAACTAATTTATATTTTGCTAAAGATTCATTTAAATAGTTTTCATCCATAGGTTTGATAAATCTACAATTAACAATCTCAGAAGAAATACCTTTTTCCAAAAGCATACTATGTATTTCTAAACTCTTATTAACCATAGATCCAACTGACAAAATTAGTAAATCATTTCCTTTTTTCAATACCTCCCATGTACCTATTTCAATCTTTTGTGGAGAATTTTTTTCAAATTTTACCGATTGTTCTTTAGGGTATCTTATGGTAAATGGTTTTGTGGTATTTAGGGTTGCAGTGTAAAGTAAATTTCTTAACTCATTTCCATCTTTCGGAGCAGAAATAATAATATTTTGTATACATCTTAAATATGAAATATCTAAAACTCCGTGATGAGTTGCGCCGTCCTCACCAACTAAGCCTGAGCGATCTAAACAAAAAATAACAGGTAAATTTTGTAAAGCAATATCATGTACTATATGATCAAAGGCTCTTTGGAGAAAAGTTGAGTAGATTGCAACAACAGGAATTTTTCCTTCAGTTGATAAACCGCCACTAAAAGTTACAGCGTGTCCTTCAGCTATACCTACATCATAAAACCTTTCAGGGAATCTTGAAGAATAATCAACCAAACCTGTCCCTTCTCTCATTGCAGCAGTTATTGCGACAATATTCTTGTTCTTTTCAGCTAAATCGCATAAAACTTCTCCAAATACGTTCTGATATATTGGAGCTTGATTTTTAATTACGGCAACACCTTTTTTCTTTTCTTTAACGCCATGAAATTTAATTGGATCATCTTCTGCGTAATCAAGACCTTTACCTTTTTTTGTAATGGTGTGTAATACTACTGGACTATCGTAGTCCTTTATATTTTCTAAAATCTCAACCATTTCTTCGATATTATGACCATCAACCGGTCCAAAATATCTAAAACCTAAATCTTCAAAAACTGTTGTAGGAAGAAAGAATTTTTTAGCACTGGATTCGGCTTTTCTTAAAATAGATTCCACGATTTTTAAACTTTTTGGAAGTTTCTTAATAGCTCTATAAATCCATCTTCTAATTTTATTGTATTTCTTGTTTGTTGCTATTTTGACCAAATAGTTTCTGAATGCCCCAACATTTGGGCTAATAGACATGTCATTGTCATTTACAATAACAAGCATTTGCTTTCTAATATTTCCGGCGTTATTTAGAGCTTCAAATGCAAGTCCACCAGACAGAGCTCCATCACCAATAATACTTACGACTTTGAAATTATCATTTTCTAAATTTCTACTTACAGCCATTCCTAAAGCAGCAGAAATTGATGTTGATGCATGACCAGCACCAAAAACATCGTATTCACTTTCAGATCTTTTTAAAAAACCACTTAACCCTTTATATCTTCTAATAGTAGGAAATTGATTATATCTACCCGTTAATACTTTATGAGCATATGCCTGATGGCCTGTATCCCATACAATTTTATCTCTTGGAGCATCGAAAACATAGTGAATAGCGGTTGTTATTTCAACTGCGCCAAGAGTTGGAGCTAAATGTCCTCCAATTTCATTAATTGTATCAGTAATATAAGTTCGAAGTTCTTTGCATACTTCAACTAACTCCTCTTTTGGAATACTTTTTAAATCCTTTGGTGAGTTAATCTTTTCAAGATACTTCATGTTTTCCTTTGAAACAAATTTCATGTATTAAAGTTTCATTCAATAACTCAGGATGACAAGAAATTCCAATATGTTTCCCTTGCCTAACTGCAACCACTTCTTCCTTATAAGTTGCTAAAACTTCAACATCATTATTTATTTTATCTATTTTTGGAGCTCTAATAAATAAAACTTCAATATCAGATTTCATTGAGCCATCCTTAACATTAATTCTAGATTCAAATGAGTGTACTTGTCTTCCGTAAGCGTTTCTACTAGTTATCACATCTAAAAAAGCAAAATTATGTACTCTCGAATCGTTTGATTCTTTAGACATCAAAATTAGTCCAGCACAAGAACCTAAAATTGGTTTATTTTTTGCAAGGCTATTAATACCATCAACTAAACTTGGATTTTTTCTAAGAAGATTTGTCATTGTGGTAGATTCTCCTCCTGGTATAATAAGACCATTGATAGAAATTAGATCATTACTTGTTTTAACTAATTTATGTTTTAAATTAATTTTTTTAAGAATTTTAATATGAGAATCAAAATTTCCTTGAAGTGCAAGGACACCAATCACAATTAGTCACCTCTATTAGAAAATTTTTCATCTTCAGGAATGTCAGACATTAAAATTCCCTTCATGGCATTTTTTAAATCATATGAAGCGGCTAAAACATCTTTTGCACTCTTAAAATGTGTAACAGCCTTAACAATTGCATGAGCTCTTTCTGAAGGGTCATCACTTTTAAAAATACCAGAACCTACAAAAACTGTTTCAGCACCGAGTTGCATCATTAAAGAAGCATCTGCAGGAGTAGCAATTCCTCCAGCAGCAAAATTAGGAACTGTGAGTTTTTGATTTTTAGCTACCTCTTCTACTAAATCTAAAGGAACTCTAAATTCTTCCGCTTTTTTTGATAAATCAGCATCTTGAAGTTCGATAATTTGTGAAGTAATCATTTTCATATGTCTTACAGCTTCAACAATATTTCCACTACCAGCTTCACCTTTAGTTCTAATCAATGCTGCACCTTCGTTAATCCTTCGTAAAGCTTCGCCAAGGTCTCTTGCGCCACATACAAATGGAACCTTGAAAGGATGTTTATCTACATGGGCATGTTCATCAGCCGTTGTAAGTACTTCACTTTCATCTATAAAGTCAACTTCTAGGGCTTCTAAAATTTGTGCTTCAGCAAAATGACCAATTCTACATTTTGCCATAACCGGTATTGAAACATTATCCTGTATTTCTTTTATCATGTGAGGGTTACTCATTCTTGCCACCCCACCATCTTTTCTTATATCAGATGGAATTCTCTCTAAAGCCATAACAGAAACTGCTCCTGCATCTTCTGCAATTTTGGCTTGTTCTAAATTAGTAACATCCATAATTACCCCACCTTTTAGCATCTCTGCTAAACCGACTTTAACTTTGAAAGACTCTTTACTCATGAATTATTTCCTTTTCTACTGTATTTGTTATTTCTTTGACTTTTTTAATTACTGATTCGATTATCCAGTCTGGAGTTGAAGCTCCTGCGGATATCCCTACGGAATTTACATCATCTTTAAACCAAGATGAATTAATTTCTGCTGCACAAGTAACCTGAAATGTATTTTTATTCCTTTCTGAGCTTAATTCAGCTAAACGTTTGGAATTAGCACTTGTAAATGATCCTATAATAATCATTAAGTCAGTTACTTCAGACAACTCTTTAATTTGTTCTTGATTTCTTTTCGTTGGAAAGCAAATCGTATTAACAAATCTTAAATCAAAAACCTTAGTCATTAAAATGTTTATAATATCTTGAACGTTTTCAATTGTTTGAGTTGATTGCGTTACAACTCCAGCTTTCTTTGTTTTTCTTAGTGCCTCAGCCTCTTCTACTGAAGCAACAATCACTGGATCTGGTACTTGACTAGCAATTCCAATTACTTCATCGTGACCATGGTCTCCAATGATGATAATTTTTCTACCTTCTTTATGTAATACTTTTACTTCGTGATGTATTTCATGAACTAAAGGGCATGTAGCATCGATAATATTCATTTTTTTATCTTCAGCTTTTTTCCAAACCTCTTTCGCAGTACCATGAGCTCTGAAAAGAACAGGTTTGTTTTTTGGAATCTGATCAAGCTTCTCAACAACTCTTACGCCTTGTTTTTCTAAATCACTTACCACACTTTCATTATGAACAATATCTCCTAACATATAGACTTCTCCATATTTTTTGCTCATTTCGTAAGCGCTATTTACAGCATCTCTTACTCCAAAACAATATCCTGCATCTTTAGCTATGATTATCTTCATTGAATCTGCTTATATATGTTGACATTAAATTTAAAACTGTTGATTTGACATCTGAAAATTCACCTTCTACTAGTGCTGCAGCTGCAAAAGGATGTCCGCCTCCACCCATTTTTTTTTGCAATCTCACTAACTTTGTACTTTCCCTTTGATCTAAAACTTAATCTAACCTTTCCACCAAGGTCATAGAGCATTAAGGAAACTTCAACTCCCTTAATTCCTCTAAAAAAATCTGTAAACCCGTCAAAATCTTGATTTGAGCCATTGACCTCTTTAATCATGTCATGATTCAAAGAAAACCAAACTAACTCATCATTGCAATCATAATTTAATTTTTGAATCACATTTCCTAAAAGCTTCATTCTGCTAACTGAAGAGTTTTCATAAATGTTTTGATATACTTTAGAAATGTCTAATCCCATTTGAATTGCATCAACGGCAACTTGATGACAAATATCAGTTGTGTTGCTATATCTAAATGAACCAGTATCTGTTAAAACAGCCACGTAAATACCTAGCATAATTTCTTCTGAAATTTTATGGTCAATCTCTTTAAAGAAAGAATATAAAATTTCACCAACTGATGATGCTTTGACATCAATATATTCTTTCTTAAATAAATCATTATCAGATTTTGCGTGATGATCAATACTTAATGTTTCAATATTATTTTCCTCTACCAAAAATGCTACATCTCCCAATCTATAAAAATCTCCAATATCTAATATCAATCCTAAATCTGCTTTTTTAATAAATGATGCTGAATCTTCATCAAGCTCTTGAAAAATATTATTTTCATTCAAAAAATTATATACTTCTGGTATTGGAGAGTGATTAACGATAATACAATCTTTGCCAATTGAATCTAAATATTTGTACATAGCATATGCAGAACCTAGACTATCTCCATCCGGATTAATATGAGATGAAATAAAGATTTTATCGTGTTTATCGATAATGGATTTTATTTGATGAAAATCCATATTTTACCTCTGCCAAGTATTTTCAGGGATATTATTTTGTTTATTATGATATCTTGAAAGAACAAAAAAATAATCTGATAAACGATTCAAATACATTATTACAGGATTATTGTCCAAAGAATTATTGTATAATGTTACAGCAGATCTTTCAGCTCTTCTAGTGATTGCTCTTGCAAGATGCAAATTTGACGAAAAATTATCTCCGCTTGGTAAAATAAATTCTTTTAGAGGTTCTAAGTCCTTATTCAGATAATTTATTTGATCTTCTAAATCAAATATCATTTTTTCATTTATTATAGAATTATCTTCAAGATTCATCGAAATATGTCCACCTATGTCAAATAAATTATTTTGAATTTTTTTTAAGAACTCTGTTATATCTGAGTTTTGGCTAAAGGACAGGCAAACCCCAATAGTACTACTTAATTCATCTACTTCTCCAAGACAGTGAATAATATTATCGGACTTAAGGACTGATTCTCCTTTGGCTAGGTTTGTTTTACCACCATCTCCATTTCTTGTAGTAACTTTTGTAATTCTCATTACATCATACCTGACAGCCATAGATGGGTTAGAATACTAAATACATATCCAATGAAAATTACTCCTGTCCATCTAAGATGACTTGAAAATGTATAAATTCCCTTTGCTTGTCCCATCAAAGCAACACCAGGTGCAGAACCGATTGAAAGTAAACTTCCGCCAACTCCTGCAGTAAGAGTAATTAAAAGCCACTGATTTAAGTCCATAGTAGTAGTATCATGCATTTGAATAACAGAAAACATAACAGGTATATTATCAATTAAAGCAGATATAATTCCCATCAAAGAGTTTGCAATAGTAAAACCAAGACCATCGTATAGTGTAGTATTTATCAGTGCCAAATAACCAATTTTTGAAAGTCCAGCTACACAAAGTATTACTCCATAGAAAAATAATAAGGTATCCCACTCAGCTTGAGCAATTTGCTTAAATATTCCAAATGGTTGATCTGAGCCATCACGAGAAATTTTGCTCTCTGCAGAATAAGTTCTTTTTAAATAATAACCAAAAAGTTGTAAAAGACTCAATCCAAACATCATACCAAATACAGGAGGAAGCTTAAGGAATTGTTTAAAGGAGATCGCCATCATGATTGTAACAAGGAATAAACAGCTTATAGCCACAGCACCTCGTTTTAACAATACAGGAGGATTTTCAACTTCATCCGCAGAACCATCAATGAAAAAACTCATAATAAATGCCGGAATAATAAAATTTACTAATGAAGGTAAGAAGAGTTTGAAAAATTGCACAAATTCAACATAACCTGCCTGCCAAACCATTAGTGTTGTTATATCTCCAAAAGGACTAAAAGCACCACCAGCATTAGCAGCTACAACAATATTGACACAACTTATACTTGTAAAATTTTTATTGCCTTTTCCAACAGCTAATACCACTGCACACATTGTAAGTGCAGTTGTTAAGTTATCCGCTATGGGCGATAAGAAAAATGAAATAAACCCAGTAATCCAAAATAATTTTTTATAACTAAAATTTTGATTTAGAAGAATAGAACGCAATTTTTCGAAAACATTTCTCTCAGTCATTGAATTTATGTAAGTCATCGCTACTAAAAGGAAGAGCATCAACTGATTAAATTCATCAAAAGCATGCATCAGTTCTTTTTTAACAGTATAAGAATCTCCAGTTTGCACTCCTACCCAAGCGATCATTGCCCAAATAATTCCTGCAGTAAAAAGCACGGGCTTAGACTTCCTTAGGTGCGTAACTTCCTCTGTCATCACAAAAGCATATGCAATGATAAATAAGACAATAGATATAATTCCAACTGGATGATTCAATAAATCCATAGGCGGTAATTTAAATAAAAAGAAATGAAAAAATTATTAAAATCGTATTAATTATTTTATATTTTAAAATGGAAAATTTATTACCGGTTTTACTCATTATTGGGCTATCAATGTTAGCGATGAACTTAGGATTGATTTTTAAAAATAAACCACTCAGAAAAGCTTGTGGTGATTCACCTGACGGATGTGAAATTTGTGGTGGCGATCAAGATAAATGTGATAGCAACGCTTAATTCTTTGGAAATCCGCTTGAAAAAACCTTTGTAAAAGATTTATCCTCATTTAAAAGTATTGAAAAAGATTCAACTCCCTTTAAATTTTCTACAATGTCAAAATTATCAATTGTATAAAACATTGTAGATAGTGCATCGGCATCTAAACATGATTTGTCAGAAATAATCGAAACCGAGCCCAAGTTAGACGAAATTGGATACCCAGTTTTTGGATTTATTTCATGATGATAAAATTTGTCATCAATTATATAAAAATTTCGGTAATTACCTGAAGTTGCAATTGAAAGATTATTAAGAGAAATAATCAGCTCAATATCATTTTCGAAATTTGTAATTGATGGAGTATTAATTCCTATTTTCCAATCTTTATTTTTTGATCTGGTCCTAATTTCACCTCCTATTTCAATAAAAAGATCTTCATACTCAATTAAAGAATTAAAAATTTTATCAACTGCATAACCTTTCGCAATTGAGCTTAAGTCAATTTGAACTCTTGAATCTTTCTTGCGTATTTTTTCTTCATCAACTTCAATTAGATCTTGGCCAATAAAAGTTTTAACACTGTCAATCATTGTTTCTGAAGGAGGAGATTCAAAAACATCAGGACCAAATCCCCATAAGTTGACTAAAGGCATGATTGTTATATCATATTGACCGTTTGATAAATCATAATATTTAAATGAACGTTCTAAAACCTTATAAAAATCTTCAGATATAAAAAACCAATCAGTTGATTCGGATTGATTGAAAGTTGAAATTTCACTTGTCGGTATATACGTTGACATTTGTTGATTAATATCTTTTAATATTTTTTCAATAAGTATATAATTTTCTTCAATTTCTACTGGGTTATTTGTTTTTGGAAAAAACTTTATAGTATATGTTGTTCCCATAGTATTACCATTGATAGTAACAAGATTTTTTTCAGGGGAACTACAACTAAGTAATAAAAGAATTATTAATGAAGCTAGTCTATTAGCCAAAGTCATCATAAGCGATCATATCTTCTTCAACGCCTAAGTCCCAGAGCATTTTTTGGACAGCACTAATCATCATTGGAGGACCACATAAATAATACTCACATTCAGTAGGATCTTCATGATCTCTCAATAACATGTCGTGTGCAACCTGATGAATGAATCCTGTTGGACCTTCCCAGTTATCTTCTGGTAGCGGATCAGATAGAGCGACATGATAACTAAAATTATCAAATTCTTCTGCTAACGCTTTGAATTCATCATCATAAAACATTTCTTTTTCTGATCTTGCGCCATACCAAAATGAAATTTTTCGTTTAGATTTTTCAGTTTTAAGTAAATGAAAAATATGAGATCGTAATGGAGCCATTCCAGCACCACCTCCGATGTAAACCATTTCGCGATCGGTGTCTTTGATAAAGAATTCACCGTAAGGTCCAGATACCGTAACCTTATCTCCTTCTTTGAGATCAAAAACATATGAAGAAGCTATTCCTGGAGGTGCAGATGGGTTATCTGGTGGAGGACTAGCAATTCTGATATTTAACATAATCATATTACCCTCTGCAGGATGATTTGCCATTGAATAAGCTCTAAAAACTGGCTCTTTATTTTCTGCAACATATTGCCAAATATCGAATTTATCCCAGTCACTCGTATACAAGTCTTGAATTTCGAAATCTTTATATTCTAATCCTTTATATTCAGGTACATCAATTTGAATATAACCACCAGATTCAAACTGGATTGGATCGTCTTCTGGTAGCTCTAAAATTAATTCTTTAATAAAAGTAGCTACATTATCATTTGATTTAACAACAGCATCCCATTTTCTAATGCTGAATATTTCATCGGGTACTTTTATTTTCATATCATTTCTAATCTTTACTTGACAGCCTAATCTCCAATTATCTTTTTGGTCTCCACGAGAAATATATGCTTCTTCAGTAGGTAAAATATCTCCTCCACCTTCAGTAACCTGGCATTTACATTGTGCACAAGTTCCTTGTCCTCCACAAGCGGATGGTAAATAAACGTTTTGTGCTGCTAAAGCTGAAAGGACTGTACCTCCAGTTTGAACATTAATAGATTTATCTACATCATCATTAATTAATAGTGTG
This sequence comes from Fidelibacterota bacterium SCGC AAA298-D23, assembly GCA_000402655.1. Classification (GTDB taxonomy): domain Bacteria; phylum Fidelibacterota; class Marinisomatia; order Marinisomatales; family Marinisomataceae; genus Marinisoma. Next base: position 6,444 of record AQSI01000004.1, on the reverse strand, counting down.
ACTTCTCCTTGCGGAAGAAGAATATCTCCTAAAACATTAAGAATTATAACTAACAAAAGTATTACTGATGAAAAAACAATTACTCCTAATAAAATATCACTCATTATAAATCGATCCCCGAAAATGCCATAAAGGCCATTGATAATAATCCAGTTAACAACATAGCCATTCCCACTCCTCTTAACCTAGGAGGAATATTGGAATACCTTATTCTATATCTGATTGATGCTAAAGCTACAATTGCTAAAAAGAAACCAACACCTGAACCAAAACCATAAACGACTGTTTCTGAAATAGTGTATTCTCTTTCTACCATAAATAATGATCCACCTAAAATTGAACAATTAACAGCAATCAATGGAAGAAAAATTCCAAGACTATTATACAAAGATTGTGAGAATCTTTCCATAAACATTTCAACCAATTGAACCATTGCAGCTATAACAGATATGAAAACTATTAATTTTAAAAACCCTAAATCTGTATCTTTAAAATCTTGACTAATCCATACAAGAGCACCTTTATCAAGTAAGAATTCCCAAAGAAACCAGTTAATAGGAGCTGTAATTGTAAGAACAACAATCACGGCTAGTCCGATTCCAACGGACGCATCAATCTTCTTTGAAATAGCTAAAAATGAACACAAACCTAAAAAATAGGCTAAAACGATATTTTCAATGAATACTGCTTTAGTAAAGATACTTAGATAGTGTTCAACACCTGTCATTATGCGTCCTCCTCAACACCAGCAAACTCCCTTTGAATCCATATTACTAAACCCAAAATAATAAATGCTCCAGGAGATAAAACTAACAAGCCAATATTTTCATATCCTGCTGCATACCAAGATTCAGGAATTCTCCATAAAACATAACCTGCTCCACCATCAGGAAGCGTAATAGTTCCTGCCCCAAAAAGCTCTCTAAAAAAAGAAACAATAATAATTATTAATCCATAACCCATGCTATTTCCCAAACCATCTAAAAATGCTTTAGATGGTCCATGTTTTAAAGCAAATGCCTCAGCACGACCCATAATAATACAATTTGTAATAATTAATCCAACAAAAACTGAAAGTTGTTTACTCATATCATATAAATATGCTTTTAATAATTCATCAACTACTGATACAAGAGATGCAATGACAGATAGCATTATAACAATTCTAACGCGAGTAGGAATGTAATTTCTAATTAGAGAAAGTATAACATTAGATGAGCATAAAACAAAAACAACAGCTAGCGTCATAATTATAGCTTGATCTAGTCTAATTGTGACAGCTAAAGCTGAGCAAATTCCTAGAACCTGTAATGATATTGGATTATTAACATTTATAGGATCACTAACAATTTTTTTTGATTCAGAATTAAATAGTTCCATAATCTCTTATTTTATCTAAAGTTTTCTCATATCTTAATAAATCTTCTAGCAAAAAGTCAGTAACACCATCCGCAGTAACTGTAGCACCAGAAATACCATCTACCTGATGAATTGAAGAAGTATTTGATTCAGAATAATCAACTCCGCCTTTAACAACTTTAATACTAATGATTTTTCCAGATTTATCACGGATTCTTTTTGGTACATATTGTATTTCTCCGTCTGGTTGATTTAAAGGGTGATTGACAAAATTATCAGTAAACCATTTTTTTTCAACTTCACCACCTAAGCCAGGAGTCTCACCATGTTTATAAAATTGAATACCTAAAACAGAATCTGTATCAGGATTTAAGGCAATGTATCCATAAATTGTGGACCAAAGGCCCTTTCCAGCTATTGGAAGGGCAATTCCTTGGACTTCATCATTATCCATTCTTATGTAAATTGGTAAAGTATCCTCATTTTTTTCAATATCAACCTCTTCAATATTGCACTCTACAATCTCACCTTCAACATTTACACATTTAGCATCAATAGAGCTCTTGAATGTTTGCTCAATACTTTCATTTGTTAGTAATAAACTTTCGTCAAAGTTTAATGATCTTAAGATAGTTTTTTGGACATCAGCTTTAAGATTTTGATCCTGTAAATCTTTAACATTGTCCTTTGTAAATGAAAGCATTGTTCCCAAAACAACAGTTACAATAAAAACGAAAAAAAGAGTATAATTATTACTATACATTTCTTGCTAACCTCATTTTTATGTTTGCTTGAACTACATAATAATCTATTAATGGAGCAAACATATTCATAATTAATATTGCTAAAAATACACCTTCAGGATATGCTGGATTTATTGAACGGATTATAACAGTTAAAACTCCGATCAAAAAGCCATAAATCCATCTCCCTGTATTTGTATGTGATGAAGTGACGGGCTCTGTAGCCATAAATACAGTTCCGAATAAGAAACTACCAATCAAAATATGCTGTAGAGGTGTAATTGTTAACATTGCATTTGGAAAACCACCAGCTTGCAGAATACCATCAACAGTTAAATAGTTTAATAAATTAAAAAGTAGTGCAGTAAAGACTAAGCCCAAAACAGAAGAAAGCATAATTCTCCATGATGCTATACCGCAATAAATTAGGAAAAAGGCACCAAATAATATTAGCAGCTTATTTGTCTCACCAATAGATCCTGGAATTAAACCCCAAAACATATTAACAGTCGAATAATCAAATTGTGTATTAGCTGCAAAAAGATTTGAAGCAGTATCATATTCTACTGGATTTGCAGGAATTGCTAATGCGGTAGCTCCACTATATCCATCAGGACCTACTGCCCATACTTTATCCCCCGATATCTTTGTAGGAAAAGCAAAATACATAAACGCTCTTGATGTCAAGGCAGGATTAAAAATGTTTGTTCCTACTCCACCAAAAATTTCTTTACCAATAATTATTCCAAAACTTGTACCAATAAATACTTGCCATAACGGAACATCTGGTGGCATAGTGAGGGGTATTAATGCACAACTAACTAAGAAACCTTCATTGACTTCATGCTTTCTGATTATTGCAAATGTTAACTCACATATTGCACCTGCAACAAAAGTTGCAATTAAAATTGGAATGACGTAGGTAAATCCAAAAATAGTATTTCCAATAATGCCTCTCTCAATTTCCATAGCAAGGGCATTTAAATAGCCAATATTATAAGCTCCAAATATATAACAAGGAATAAGAGCTATAACAACAAAGAACATAGTTCTTTTGATATCCATATTATCTCTTATGTGAGGACCTTTACTTGTTTGTTTATTGGTAGAAAAGAAAATAGTGTCTGCAGCTTCCCAAACAGGATAAGCCCAAGATAGAGGTTTACCTTTCTCTACAAGTTTTCCAGTTTCTTCAAATATTTTTCTTAAAAAATTCATAATTACTTATCAAAATAAATTGTATCTAAACCTTTCCTAATAATTGCACCAACGTCAGATTTACTTGGGCATACAAAAGAGCATAGCGCAACGTCTTCTTCATCGCACTCATAAATACCGAGTTGCTCCATTTCATCAATATCATTTGCTTCAATACTTCTGGCTAATGCATTTATATAAATGTCCATTGGAAAAACTTTCTCCCATGCATCAATAGGAACGAATGCTCTGTTACTTCCATTTTGCAATGTAGTAAAATCAAAACTTTTCTTGTTTGATCCTAGGTAGGCATTGAAAACACTATACTTTGATTTTCCACCTGGATGCAACCAACCAATAAAAGGTCTTTCATATGATTCTTCAATTACGGAAAAAGATGAATGATAAAAACCTAAGAAGCCATCAATATCAACATGTTTTCCTGTTAATACATTACCAGATATAATTCTAACATTTTCCATCAATAAAGAGTCTTTATATAAATTAAATCTAGCACCAATTCGAGATTTGATATACGAAGGCTTTACAGCAGGTCCTCCAATACAAATATTTAAAGAAAAATCAATTACACCTTTCGAAAATAGCTTACCTAAAACTGGTAAGTGACTTCCATGTACAGTCCAAACAATTTCATTCTGATTTAAAGGATTTACTCTATTTAAAATAACACCAACATTACCAGATGGGTGTGGTCCCTCAACTTGAATCAAATTGATAAAATCATAATCGGACAAAAATGAAAAGTTATCGCCCCTAACAGCAACATATAATTGTCCATCAGTAAGTTTCTTAAGATTAGACAATGCAGAAATAATATACTCCTTACTTTCAGCTAATGAAAAAGATAAATTATTTGCCAGTGGCGAAGAATCAGCTAGACTAACAATAATACATTTAGGATTATCATTGGGATTAACAACTTTGTTAAATGGTCTTTGTGTAAAAAAGGGCCAAAAATTATGTTTATGAATAAGCTCTTTTACGTTATCTTTTGATGAAAGATTGATTTGCTTATCTGATTCAATATTTTTTTCTTTTTCTTCGTCTACTTCAATGATGATATCAAGAACTGCTCTTCTTTCTCCATAAACAATTTTAGAAATAGTTCCAGAAGCAATTGATGGCCATTTAACTTCAGGATTTGTCTTATCAAAAAATATAGCATCGCCAAGAGAAACTTGATCACCTTCTTTAACTAAAAGCTTTGGCTTAATGTAATTAAAATCTTGAGGAGATATCGAAACAAACTTTTGTGTAGGCGCGTTAGAATATTCTCTGGAAGCAAGCCCAGAAATGTTAATATTATGCCCCTTTTTAATCGTTATTTTTTGCATCAACTCTTAGGATTATTCAAATGATTTAAATTGACAAGTGAAGGTACTAAAAAAGATTGTTGAGTTCTATAAAATTATTGCAAAAAAATTATTTTTTTGCTTTCCATTCAAAATAATTTCCATCATATGAAGATTTTGACTGCCATTCTTTAACTTTTGAATCAATATTATTAATTACATCTTGGTCGATATCATTAATTAAATCAATAGTTAAATCTCCAACCGTTTTAGCACTAACTCTCGATGCCTTAATATTTCCTTTACCAGTAATTGCATTACCCATTCCGTGCACTTTTTCTAATTCATCAAATTTTCCAGAATCTTCATCAACAATATTATAAGTTGATCCATCCATTGGAATTCCTTGAATTGGTTCAGGCAAACTACCAATTGAACTTATAAAAGTATTTCCATGAAGAATTTTATTTGAATTCTCTTTTGCAATTAATTTGCCATCAATGATTTCGTTCTCAATTACCTCAATTCCATTTAATATATTATTTTCATATGATAGTCCAACTGGTTGTGTGCACTCAGCAACTTTAAATAAAAATTTATCTAAAGTATTATTTAAAATTTTTCTTCGAGCGAGTTTTCTTTTTTCAACCATTTCAGGTGAAGCATCTTCAGGAATAGTAGTTAAAGGCATATTTTCTATATTTCTTCTGTAAACTAAAGTCGTTCCTTTTATCCCTAAATCTTCGTACTTCATATTATATTGTTCTAAATATTTTGGTATACCTTTGTGCTCCATTTCAATGATATCAAAATTTTCAATTTTTGATTCAACTTTTTGTCTAACAAGTTCTAATTGAGTAATCTTACAAACATCAATTGAGGCTAATCCACCACCAATGACGATTGCATCATCTTTAACATTTACATTGGGACCATTATAAGATGACTCATGATAATGATTGAACCAATAAACAAAAGGATTTTGGTAATAAAAATTATCAAACTCTTCAATTTCTTTAATAGGAAAAGATCTATCTTTCCATGCACCATTGGCAAAGTAAATACAGCTCCATCCCATATTATAGATTTCTTCGAAAGATACATCTTTACCAATCCTAGTTAATGGAACGAAATCAACTAATTCATGAGATATAATATCATCAATCTTAAAATATTCATTAATACGTTGTTTTTCATGCCATCTAGGCAAGCCATCTTCAATTTTTCCGTATGGCATTTTGTTCTGTTCCACAACGACACATCGAATTCCTTCGTCAGTAAGTTTCTTTACCGCAGTTGAACCAGAAACAGCACCACCAATTATTAATACTACTTTCATTATTTTGTTTATTTATTAAATTTATAAAGCATGAAGTTAATAAATAATTTAATAATTCAAATCATTCCTTTTTTACCAAAGTTTTTTGTAAAAATAGTAGCGTCTCCGTACATAGCCGGTATTTCAGATAATGAAATGCTTAATAAAGTTCAACAGCTTAACGATAAAGGATTTAAAGTTGCGATTGATATTTTAGGAGAACATGTTGAAACTGAAAATGAAGCAAATGAAGTAACAAATAGATATATATCTATTTATAATGAAATATCTAAAAGAAATTTATCAGCAAATATATCAATAAAATTAACGCATATTGGTCAAGATTTAGGTTTAGAGGTTGTCAGAAATAATTTGACTAGGCTCGTTCAAGCAGCTAGAAAAAATAATAATTTTTTGAGATTGGATATGGAAAATACTCCTTACACATCAGAAACTATAAAACTTTATAAGGAAATGTTTGAAGATTACAATCAAATAGGCATTGTGATTCAGG
>AQSI01000003.1 GCA_000402655.1 Fidelibacterota bacterium SCGC AAA298-D23 | reverse complement strand
ACTATGAATGTGGAAAAATCTACATGAAGACTTACAATTTGAATTAATTTATTATAACCAGTTTGACTCAAAGATAAGTTTAACCAAGGCGCTGCAAGAGGACCTAGATCTCGTAAATTTTCAATCAATACCCAAGTAAATGGAATTAATAATAATTGAATTTTTGATGAAAATTTTATTTTCTCAAAAAAATGCATTATTAAGCAAAATAAAACCCAGTATAATGAATAAAAGGTACATATTGCTAAAAAGGAAATAACTGCAACTTGAACACTTGTTCCAGAATTAAGAGCTACCCAGTGTGTTATTATAGCATAACTTACGAAACCTGCTAAATAAAAAAGTATCATCTTTTCTGAAAGCTTTATTGGTTGGTAAAAAATTTTGAAAAGTGGAATTAAAAATATCCAAGCTAAAAAACCCAAATGAAAAGGTGGAAATGACAAACCTAACATTAATCCACTTATTAAAGATAGAATCAAATTTTTTTTATTCATTAATTACACCTTTATCTAAGAATGATTGTAAGATAATTGTTGAAGCAATTAAATCTATATGCTCTTTATTATTTCCTGTTTTAATGTTTTGCGCACGCATAATCTTTTTTGCTGATTCACTAGAAAGTCTTTCATCTTGAAGAAAAACATTGAAATTCAAATTTTTAAGTTCAACAAAAAAATCATCAACTAATTTTGTCATTTCATTCTTTTTATTATTCATATTTAAAGGATAACCTATAACAAAAGATTTAACATCATTTTCTAAAGCAATTTCTTGAAGTTTTCTTAAAAGTTCTTTTCTATTTTTATATTTAATAACTTTAAGTGGGATTGAAATAATTTTTAATGGGTCTGAAATAGATAATCCAACTTTTGAAAGGCCAAAATCTATTCCAATAAATCTATCATTCATGAATACGCTCAACTGAGTCTACATTCTTAAGATTTTGAATGTCCTTGATTACAGAATCTAATTTTGCTCTACTTTGAACTTTACAAATTATCCAAATATTCGCAATACCACCTTCTGTAACATCTGTGGATACATCTACCATATTTACATTATTCTTAGTAATAATATTTGCAATTTCATTTAGCATTCCGGCAGTATCAATACATGTAATATGAATTTTTGATCGAAAGGCTAAATTTTCTTTTGCATCCCAATTTACTGATACAAGCCTGTCTTCTTTTGAAGATAATGAAGATAAATTTGAACAAGATAATTCATGTACAATTAATCCCCTACCTCTAGAAATATAACCAATCACATCATCACCAGGAATAGGGTTACAACATTTACCATAATTAACAACCAAATTTTTAACTCCATCCAAATTAATTCCATCAGCATCTGACCTCGCAGAATCAATAAATTCAGACGAATCAATTTCTTTTTGAATTTTAATTTGTAAGTCAGGAAGAATTTTTGGAATAATGTCTTTTATGATAACTCCTCCTTTACCAATATCAGAAAGCATATTATTTAAGGTTTTAAAACCTGCTAATGAATAACCCTTTTTAAATTCATTTAATCTGTTAAGAATTTTTAATTTTCTTAATGATTTCTCTAAAATTTCATTTCCAATCTTTATACTTTCTTCAAGTTCAATTTTTCTCAAATATTTAGAAATTTCATGTTTTGCTCTTGAAGTTTTAACAAATTTTAACCATCCACTATTTGGAGTTTGATTTTTACTTGTTTCAATCTCAACAATATCTCCACTTTTTAAACTATAACTTAAAGGAACTAATTTCTTATTAACTTTCGATCTCACTGTAGTAAAACCTAAATCCCCATGGATAGCAAATGCAAAATCTAAGGGTGTTGCATTTACAGGAAGTTTGATTAAATCTCCTCTGGGTGTAAAAACAAATATTTCATCTTCAAACATATCTATTTTTAATAGATCCATTAATTCTTCGGGTTCAGAACTATCACTATTTAAAATTGATAATAAATCTCTTAACCATGAAACTTGTGAATCAAATTCACCAATCTCATTATTACCTTTATAAAGCCAATGTGCTGCTACACCAACCTCTGCTGTATAATCCATATCTTTTGTTCGAATTTGAAATTCTGTTAATCGATTATCGTTAGTTAAAACTGTGGTATGAATTGATTGATAACCATTTGTTTTTGGAGTTGCAATAAAGTCTTTAAATCGATCTTGTAATGGAGGATAAATGCTATGAATTACGCCTAGAGCAAGATAACACTCCTCAATTTTGTCCACTATAATTCTAATTGCATATAAATCATAAATTTCTTCAAATTTTTTACCTGATTTTTTAATTTTCCTATGAATTGATGAAATAGATTTATATCTACCAAAAATATTAGATTTAATTTTATAAGAATTCAGTTCAGTTTTAATAGGTTTTATTGAATTAGATAATATATCCTCATTAAGTCTCGTAGAGGTTTCAATTTTCTTTTTTATTCTATTAAAAGCTCTTAGATCTAAACATTTTAATGATAAATCTTCTAATTCCCATTTGAGTTTAGCCATACCCAATCTATGAGCTAGTGGAACAAAAATTTCTTTTGTTTCTAATGCAATTTCTTTTCTTTTATTTGAATTTAAATACTCAATGGTTTCCATATTATTTAATCTATCAGCAAACTTTATAATTATTACTCTCAAATCCTTAGCAAGTGAAAGAAATAGTTTTGTAAAATTTTCAGCTTGCTTATGCTCTTTTGATCTAAAAGCGATATTTTCAACTTTTGTAACGCCATCAACAAGATTAGCAACATCAGGTCCAAATTCCTCTGAAATATCAGACAGTTTTACATCAGTGTCTTCAACTACATCATGCAAAAGCGCGCTAACAACTGTTGTATGATCCATGTTCCAATCAATTAAAATATTGGCAACATCAATACAATGGCTAACAAATGGTAATCCAGATTTTCTTACTTGACCGTGATGCATTTTAATAGAAAACTCTAGCGCATTTTCGACTTGCTTTCTATTTTTTTTTGTGGGAATTCTATTTAAAAGCGCCTTGCTTTTTTCAGCAATAACTTTGTCATTATTTTTAATAACATTACTGCTCATATTTTAGAAATCTTGATGATTATCAAATCTAGCATACGTATCAATGAACGTTGCAGTAACTCTTCCAGTAGGACCATTTCTTTGCTTAGCAACTATTAAATAAGCAAGACCTTTAAGTTCTTGATCTTCTTTATCGTACACTGCAGGTCGGTAAAGAAATATTACCACGTCAGCATCTTGTTCGATTGCACCACTTTCTCTCAAATCTGAAAGCAATGGCTCTTTTTTTGTTCTTTGCTCAACAGCTCTAGAAAGCTGTGAAAGTGCAATGACAGGAATATCTAATTCTTTTGCAAGTGCTTTTAAAGATTGAGTAATTTGTGAAATTTCATTTTGCCTATTTTCAGAATTTTTTGGACCTTGCATGAGTTGCAAATAATCAACAATTAGAAGTTCAATATTTTTTTCTCTCTTTAATCTTCTGGCTCTTGATCTTAAATCAAGAATTGATAGTGCAGGTGTATCATCAATATAAAGAGGAGCTTGAGCAAGTTTTCCTGAAGCAATATTAATATTTTTCCATTTAATGTTAGGACTTCCTCTTCTAACTAGAGCATTATCTACTCTTGCCTCAGATGTTAACAATCTTTGTCCAAGTTGATCGCTAGACATCTCTAAACTGAAAATTGCCGTTGCAGATTTATTTTCAATTGCTGCATTTCTAGCAATAGTTAAGGCCAAAGCAGTTTTACCCATAGATGGTCTTCCTGCTACAATAATTAAATCACCGTTTTGAAATCCAGCTGTCAGTTTATCTAAATCAATAATTCCCGAGGGAACTCCAATTATGGAACCAGGATTTGCAGCCATATCTTCAATTCTTTTTACTGTACTGGATAAGATAGGTTCAATGTGTTGATATATTTTTGAATCTTTTTGTTCCGTCAAGCTAAAAATTGATTGCTCAGCTTCATCAAGAATTGATCCAACTGAATCTCCTGCATCTAAGGCTTTTTTTGAGATTTCATGGGAGGTAATTATTAAGTCTCTTAACATACCTTTTTCTTTTACAATTTCAGCATAGGTTTCTACTCTAGCAGATGTTGGTACTTTATCAACCAACCCAGTTAAATAATATATTCCACCGACTGATTTCAAATGTTTACTTTTTTTCAACTCATCTGATACTGAAACTGTATCAATTGGATCACTGTTGTTCATTAAAATAAGCATTGCTTCAAAGATTTTTTTATGAGAATCTTTATAAAAATGATGACTTGAACCTAAAATACTCACAGCCTTATTAGCAGCATCTTCATCAATCATCATAGACCCCAATACAGCTTCTTCAGCTTCTAATGCTTGAGGTTGTAAATTTAATCCTTCAGTTTTTTTATTTTCATCCATTTTTATTTATCCACACTCTTTCAACAATTGATAAATTATATTTTAATAGATTAGTAATCTTTTAATAATGTGACAAGTTAATCCTTAATAAGAGGAATATTAATTTAAATTCCAATCTATAGGTGAAATACCTTTAGATTTTAAAAACTCATTTGTTTTGGAAAATGGTTTTGAACCAAAGAAGCCTCGATGAGCCGATAAAGGTGAAGGATGGACAGAAGAAATTATATGATGCTTAGATGAATCTATGATATCATTTATGCAATTTGCTTGTTTACCCCAAAGAATAAACACAATATTATTTAGCTTAGTGGATATTACTTCAATAACTTTTTTCGTAAAAATTTCCCATCCTATGTCTTTATGAGAATTTGCATTATCTTTTTCAACTGTCAATATAGAATTTAAAAGCAAGACTCCTTGCTCGGCCCATAATTGTAAATTTCCAGTTTTAGAAATAGGAATATTCAGATCGGAATTAAGTTCTTTAAATATATTTAAAAGTGATGGTGGAATTGTAATTCCTTCATTGACGCTAAAAGATAATCCATTTGCTTGACCTAGACCATGATATGGATCTTGACCAATTATTACAACCTTAACATCATTTAAGTGCGTTGAATTGAAAGCATTAAACAAAAGTGAGGGTTTTGGGAAGATAGTTTTGTTTTTGTAAGAATTTTTAATTTTTGTGGAAAGATCTATCCAATATTTTTTTTGAAATTCTTCCTCCAGCTCGTAATACCATGAATCATGTATTTTGACTTTTTTTTGGTTTTTAAAATGTGAGATGTTTTTGAGATAAATTTCGTTCCCAAAAAGTTGCTTATTTTGACTGATAAATTTTAGTTTAAAAGATTTAGCGCTCAATTGATTCTTCAGTTTTATCCCAATCGATATCACCTTCTAAGAACTCATCTAAAGCAACAGAGGTGACTTTATCTTCTTTATCAAAATCAATATTTTCTCTTACAACAGGTTCAGCAAGAATACCTTCTTCAGAAATTTCTTCATTTTCATCGATCATTTGCTTAACAATCCTATCTTGAAGAATTTGTTTAGCTCTTTTTGATGAAACAACAACAGCTTCATAAATGTCATCTGTTTTTTTCAAAAGCTTAGTAAATGAAATTGGATCTACAGCCATTTTAGTCCTCTTTTTTGTTTTTATTTATTATTTCTTTAATTTTTTCAAATGTGGTTTCGAAGTTATCATTAATAAGATTATAGTCAAATTCTTTTTTTAAGTTATCCTCTTCTTCAAACCTACTTAATCTTTTATTAATTTCATCTTCCGTTTCAGTTGATCTCAATACCAATCTTTTTCTTAATTCTTCTAGATTAGGTGGGGACAAAAAAATTGAAATAGTATTATTTGGATAATAATTCATAAGACTAACTGCGCCATTAACATCAAGCTCAAAAAATAGGTGTTTATCGTTGTTTATATATTCTTCCAAACTGCTCAATGCGGTACCATATAAATCCCCATGAACATTCTCATGTTCAAGGAACAAATTTTCTTGAATCATTTTTTGAAATTTTGGTTTATCTATAAAATTGTAATGTACTCCATCGATTTCATATTTTCTTTTTTTCCTGGTAGTAAAAGAAACGGAAATTTCAATATTTAAATCTCTTGAAAGTAATTCAAGTAAGGTAGTTTTACCTGAACCTGAAGAGCCAGAAATAACAATGAAATTTTTCACAATATATTTCCTATCTGTTCCCTCAATTTCTCAGCTTGCATTTTTAAACTTATGGCATGTTTTGAAACTCTTTTGTCAAGAAATTTTGATAATATCGTATTGGATTCTCTATTTATTTCTTGCAGAATAAAATTAATTTTTTTACCAGATAGCTGCTTAGACTTAATTGATTGAAAAATTTGGTTTAAATGGCTATTTATTCTATCGATTTCTTCAGAAATATCAATCTTTTCTAATTCATCAATTACATTATCATTTTTTTGATTTATTTTATTTGTGTATGTTTTTTTTTGAATTTTTTCAATTTTTAAAAGATCTTTTTGGGCTACATTCAAATACTTATAAAATTCTTTTTCGATTAATGATCCTTCTTTTTGACGCATATCAACCAATTCTTTGGTTGCAATTTTTAAAGTAGAAAAAATTTTTTTTTGAATGAGACTATTATGAGGAACAAAACTCAAAATATCATTATTTCTTAATAATTGGCTATAATTCAAATCAATGCCATACTTTTTTTCAATTTCCTTATAAGCCTTTAAAACACTCGATGTTTTTTGACTATTTAATTTAAATGAATTTTTTGAATCAACTTTAATGAATAATGTAACAGAACCTCTTAATAAATGTTTTTTTAAATAGTTTCTAATTTTGTATTCTAGCGGACCGGATAACTCAAAAGATTTTGTATTTAACTCAAAATATCTCGAATTAAAAGATTTTAGTTCAACGTTTATTGAAAGATTTGAATCTTCAAAATTTGAAGAGCCAAAACCTGTCATACTAACCAACATTAAATTTTAACCTTTCTTTTCATATTTAGCATATAAAGTAATAACACTCCTAATGGAAAGAGTAGTGAAAATATAGGGAAAATTAATTTAAAACTATAGTTATCTGCTATTATTCCACCCAAGTATGCTGCTAGTCCTGAAAGTCCAAACATCAAAAAGAAGTTTAAACCGAAAACTACTGATCTGATTTTCAATGGTGTAATATCTTTAATTATTGAATTAATTAATGGTTGAATTGAGTACATAAAAATTGCTAATAGAACTGAAACAATTACAATCAATTTTTTTCCAGCAAAAGTAATTGATATAAATAAAGGAAGAAGTAAAAGAAAAACTGTTGATAATAATTTAACTCTGTCAAATTTATCTCCTAAATAGCCCGAAAGAATTTGTCCTAAAAAACCTGTTAACATTATTGCGGATACAACTGAATTTGCATTCGAACCAAAGTCTAAATTAAAAACTGACGGTATAAAGGTATTAAAGACAGTAAATGAAAGGCCTACAACAAAAGAAATTAGAAAAAAAATCGTTAAGATTGAGTTTAGCTTTTTATCTCTAAAGTCATTTAAGCTTATAATATCTATCTTTTCGGTGTTTGGAATAAACTTAAAAGATAGAGGCAATAAAAAAGCATTTAAGATTGCAGTAAAAATAAATGCATAATGCCAACTAAAATGTAATAAAGAAAAATATGATATTAGAGGACCTAAGGAAACTCCAATTGATCCAAATACTCCATGAAACGCATTTGCTTTAGCAATATTTTTATCAAAAATTTCAGATATTAAAGTTAAAGAAACTGGATGATGAATACTTGCAAAAAGACCTAAAAGAATACTGCTGAAAGAAAACATTGCAACATTTTGTGATAGGCTTACCAAAAAAGCAGACAATAGAATTCCTAATTGAGAAAAAACAATTAATTTTTTTGGCCCAAACTTATTATATAAAAAAGACATTGGAAGCGAACCGACACCAAAACAAAAACTTACAATGCCAAAAATTAGTCCTACTTCAGATGCATTGATTGAAAAAAAGTCAATCAAATTAATGTACAAACTTGGTATCAACATCATAATGATGTGATTTGACATGTGAGATAAACTTAAAACAAATAGAATGGATCTAGAAGGCAAGCTTTACTTCTTTTCTGCAAGTCGAGCAGCTTTGCCAGATAATCCACGTAAATAGTATAATTTCGCTCTTCTTACTTTATTTACCCTATCAACTTTTATGGATGCAATTGATGGAGAGTGAAGTGGAAAGATTCTTTCAACTCCGACACCATTAGAAATTTTTCTGACAGTAATTGTTTCCGCAATACCGGAACCTTTTCGAGCAATTACAGTACCCTTAAATAACTGTTGTCTAACTTTTTGCCCTTCTCTAACATTAACTGAGATTGAAAGTACATCTCCTGCTTTAAAATTCGGTATATCTTCTCTTAATGTATTAGTCATTTTAATCTTTCTCCAAAAGGTCAGGTCTTCTATCTTTTGTTAATTCTAACTTTTTATCATTTCGCCATTTTTCAATTGCTTTATGATCGCCAGATAATAATACATCTGGGACTTTTAATCCATCAATTTCACTTGGCCGCGTAAAATAAGGAGCATCTAGTAAATCATCAACAAAAGAATCAGTCAAGGCTGAATTTATATCATTCAAAACACCAGGGACTAAACGTACAATTGAATCAAAAATAATCATTGTTGATAATTCGCCGTTTGAAATGATAAAATCGCCAATTGATATTTCAAAATCGACATATTTTTCAATAACTCTTTCATCAACACCCTTATAATGACCACAGATGAAAATTAAAGAGCTTTCTGTGCTAAGATTACTACTTAAACTATGATTTAATACTTTACCCTTTGGAGATGGAAAAATTATTTTTGGTTTTTTTTCTGACTTTGATATACAATATTCTATAGCACCAAAAAGTGGCTCACACATCATGACCATTCCTGATCCTCCTCCATAGGGTTCATCATCTATTTTTTTATAATTATCTGTGGTGAAATCTCTAAGATTTACAATCTCAATACTAAGGTGACCTTTTTTTAGCCCTTGATTAGCTATATTGTTGTCGATTAAAGTTTTTATCGAATCAGGAAATGGTGTTATAATATAAACTTCCATATGATAAGTAGAATTTAAGTAATGAAACTTATTTTTTCTTTTTAGCTGACTTTTTTTGTTCTAAAGATTCTTCTGCTGGAGCTTCTTCATCTGCAGGAGCTTCTTCAGCTACTTCCTCTGCAGGAGCTTCTTCTGCTGGAGCTTCTTCTACTGGAGCTTCTTCAGCTACTTCCTCTGCAGGTGCTTCTTCTGCTGGAGTTTCTTCAGCTACTTCCTCTGCAGGTGCTTCTTCTGCTGGAGCTTCTTCTGCTGGAGTTTCTTCAGCTACTTCCTCTGCAGGTGCTTCTTGTGCTGGAGCTTCCTCGGTAACTTTAGTAGCAGCTTTCTCAGCTTTTAATTTTTCTTTTTTAACCTTATTGGCCTTGATTCTTTCTTGGATTACCTTATCTCTCTCTTTCTTCCATTCTTCAACAGCTTTATCAATTTCTTTTTCAGATAATCCTTGTTTCATTAAATGCCATCTGTATGCTAATCCTGACCTCTTCATTAATTTATTAACAGGATCTGTAACTTGTGCTCCAAGCTTTAACCATTCAAGAATTCTGTCTTCTTTTAAAACATAATTTTTCTCTTTATTACTTTCAATTGGGTTGTACCAACCTACTTGCTCAATTGCAGAGCCATCTCTTCTTTTCCTTGAATCAATAATTATAATTCTATAAAAAGGTCTATTTCTACGACCAATACGTTTGAGTCTAATTTTTGTTGCCATAAACTATTTTTCTCTTTTTTAAATTTTGTTATTAAAACAGGCGTAATTTGTCTAAAAGTAATGAATACTACAAATGATTTATTTTATGAAAAATCAATGGACATAAGTTTTGAAATTCCTTGTTTTTCGGCTGTTACACCATAAATACAATCTGCTGATTCCATTGTCAGTTTATTATGAGTTACCATAATGAATTGAGTAGTTTTGCTATAATCTTTAATCACATCTGTAAACTTTTTAATATTTATATCGTCAAGCGGAGCATCAATTTCATCTAAGATACAAAATGGACTTGGCTTGTATTGATAAATAGAGAAAAGTAATGCAATTGCAGTTAAGGACTTCTCACCAGCAGATAACATTTTTAGGGTATTATTTCTTTTTCCGGGAGGTTGAGCAAAAATATTTATATCTGAATTTAGGGGATCATTTGGATCTGATAACTCAATTGAACCCTTACCTCCATTGAAAAATACTGTAAACATTTTTTCAAAATTTTCTTTGACTTGATTGTATGTATCAAAAAACTGTTCTTGGGCAACCATATCAATTTTTTTAATAGCTTCTTTTAAATTATTTTCAGCATCAATTAAATCAGCTTTCTGTTCTAAAAGATTATTTAGTCTCGCAGTTTTTTCCTCATGTTCATCTTTGACTGCCCAATTAATTGGACCAATAGAATCAATACTTCTTTTTATCTTTTCTACTCTAAAAACCATATCTGAAATGTTATAATCCTTAACATCTCTTAAAACAACATCATTTCCAAACTTTTCAATAATATTTTGCTCTATTTGAGTTTTTTTAATTTTTGATTCTGCAATTTTCATCTCAGCTTCTTTTATTTCATAAAAAAGATCATCTTTACTGAATTTATCAGAATCAAGCTTTGCTCTTATTGATTCCATTTTGATAAATGCTTTGTTAACATCATTTTCTTTTTTTTCTAACTCAAGATTATTTGAATTAATTTTGTCTTGTATTTTTTTAATTGATTCATCCATTTTTGAAAAATCGAATTCTTGCTCTTTTCTATATTTATCTATTTTGTCCTTATAATCTTCTATGCTCGCTTTTAATTTTTCATATTTTTTGTCAGTTTCAATTACAGTGTAATTATTATTTTTGAATTTTTCTTTGCTTTCATCTGATAAGCTATTATTTACATCTTGATTTGAGACAATTTTAATATAATCTTTATCGAATTGATTGAGTTGACTAATCTTTTTCTGAAGTTCGTCTTCAAGCAATCCGACTCCTTTGGATGACTCTAGATTCTTTTCTTGAATCTCCAAAAGCAGCTTTTCTGTAAGCTTATCAACTTTTGCTTTCATTGTCGCTAAAGATTCTTTCTCTTTTAAATATGCTTCTCTGGAATTATCAAATTCAACGCTTTCAACTTCTTTTTTTGAATTAGTTTTTTGTAAAACTTTATTCTTTTTCTTTAACATTTCCTCAAGAGGTAAAATAACATTTTCAAGATCAGTCATCCTAGCTGAGGCTAGATCTAGCTCTAATTCTTTTAATTCACTTGTAAGTTTTTCATGTCTTTTAAATCGTTTTAATTGCAAATCTAATGCCTTGACTTGAATTTCAATCTCTAAAATAATATCATCAATTCTTTCTAAATCTCTTGAATTCAAATCAAACTTTCTCAAAGCAGATTTTCTTTTGGCTTTATATTTATTTACCCCAGCAGCTTCTTCAAACATTTGCCTTCTACTATCGTCTTTATCTGATAAAATTTGTTCAATCATATTCAATTCAATAACAGAGTAAGCATCCGAGGTCAGTCCGGTATCAACAAAAAGATTAGAAATATCTTTTAATCTGCAGTTATTTCTATTAATAAAATATTCACTTTCACCTGAACGATACAATCTTCTTCCAATTTCAACTTCAGAATATTCAACTGGTAACAATCCCTTATTATTTTCAATTGTTAAAAAAACTTCACACAGACCTAATGGTTTTACATTAGAAGCACCATTAAAAATCACATCTTCCATTTTTGAACTTCTTAATCTCTTAGTTTTTTGCTCACCCAAAACCCATCTTATTGCATCTACGATATTTGTTTTACCACAACCATTTGGGCCAACAATGCCAGTTATACCTGAATCAAATACAACAGTTTCTTTTTTTGCAAAAGATTTAAAACCAAAAATTTCCAATTTTGAAATATGCATTGTTTATTATCCTGGAGGCCATCCTAAAGATCTACCTCCAATTAAATGAAGATGAATATGGTAGACTGTTTGACCTCCATCTTCATTACAATTAAAAATAGTCCTATATCCTGATTTATCAATACCTAATTTGATTGCTATTTTTTTAGCCGCATGAAACATTTTGCCAATTAATTCAGTGTCCTCAACATTCAAATCGTTTAATGTCTCGATTTTCTTTTTTGGAATGATTAAAAGATGTATTGGCGCTACTGGATTTATATCATCGATTATGATTAAATCATCATCTTCATGATGAATAGTAGCAGGAATTTCCCTCAAAATTATTTTTTCGAAAATTGTTTTAGTCATTATTTATCAGTAATTCATTAATGATTGATATTAATGAAACTATAGCAGTTTCAGTCCTTAATATAGTTCTACCAAGATTAACTTTAATGAAATTTTTCTCATTTATAATTTTTTTTTCACTATCTGAAAAATCTCCTTCAGGTCCAACAATTAAATTAATTTTTTTATTTTTTGATGAATTTTTAATTTCATTTAATTGTTCAACAAAAGTTTTATCTGAATTTATCAAACATACTATATTTACCGATTCAAAGTCATTCCATTCAATAAAATTTTTTAGCTTATTTAACTTTGGAAAGTAAGCTCTCGAACTTTGTTTACACGCAGAATGAATTGAAGATAAAAGCTTATCATGATTTACTGAAGATTTTACAGATTTATCAAATCTTACTGGAGTTAATTCATTAACTCCTAGCTCAACAGATTTTTCCAGAGCTATTTTAAATCTATTATTTTTAATTAAAGGCAGTGCAAGATGTATTTTGAAGTTTTGATCTAATTTAATATGCTCTTTACTTAAAATTTTACCTTTCACAGCCTTTTTATTAGTCTCATTTATTATTGCTTGGTAAATGGTTCCTTGTCCATTTGTTAATGTTAATTGATCATTTATTTTAAGTCTAAGGACAGAAATAACATGGTGGGATTCTTTTTCATCAAGAACAAATGTTGAATTCTTAATATTTTGTTGATTGACAATTGAAAAATTACTCACGATTTATCTGATACTTTAGAAAAAGGTAACCTCCTCCAAAATCATCTTTGGAATGAATTGGTTTATCTACATTTAAGTAGTCATACCCCAAACCCAGAGATAATGTATTTCCAGAAGGCTGGGAAAAATTAACACCAAATCCTAAAGAGGCACCTAAGTTAGTTTGCGATTCAGTACTTCTCCATTTTTTTGAAAAACTTGAGATTGTCTCATCGCCATCTACGGCAACAAAAGGTCCAATAGAAAAAGTTATATATGGCCTGAAGCTATTTGCTATTTGACCATCAAATAAATAGTAATTAGTTTTAAAAAATAATGGAAAGAGTAAAATATCTTTTTCTCCAGCAACTGTAAACTGATTATAAAACGGATCATAAATTGGATATTCATCATTTCTTATGTCATAAAATCTTAAATCTAAACCAATTGAAATATTAGATTTTTGAAATTTTTCATATTCATAACCAAATCCATATCCATTATTTGCAAAAAGAAAATTTATATTTTGAATCTTTTCTTGAGCATTTACTGAATTTGTCATAAAAATGACAATTAATAAAATTATAGCTTTATTCATTATCTTCAAACTCTGCATCCTTTACTTTTTTAAAATCAATTTTTGTATCTTTTTTTATAAATACTTTATCATCTTTTTTAGTTGAAATCCTGTATAAAAACCATAAAACTGCTATTGCTATGATGTATTTTATCATATTACGATGGATTAAAATATTTTATACCTTGATGAGGCTGATGAATTTCATCAAGAAGGTTATCAAAATCCTCTGAATTTTCTACAAAATCTATATTATTTGTATTTATAATTAACAATGGACCTTCTTCATAATTAACAAAAAATTCTTGATAGCGTTCATTAACTTGATTGATATAATCTTGAGTAACATGTTTCTCGAAATCTCTACCTCTTTTTTTAATATTCTTCATAAGTCTGGGAGTATCTGCCTGCAAATAAACTACTAAATCTGGCTTAACAATATCTTTTTCTAATATATTAGCAACATGTGAATAAAGCTTGAATTCTGCCTCTGAGTTCAAAGTAAAGTCAGCAAAAAGTCTATCTTTTTCAAACATATAATCTGTTACAACCCCCTTTTGCAGAAGATTTAATTGCCTAATATCTTTCTGTTGCTGCTGATATCTTTGTAAAAGAAAAAAGATTTGTGTCTGAAATGCATTTGATTCAGGATCATCATAAAAATCTTTTAGAAAAGGATTTTCCTCAAATTTTTCGAAAACTTTCCTGGCGTTTAGTTTATCTGCAATCATATTAGCTAAACTGGTTTTGCCAACTCCTATTGGTCCTTCAATTGCAATATATGTATCTAGTTCTTTCACGCTTTCTTATCAATAATATGTTTTTGAACTACTGAAGTATCAGGACACTTTTCAAGTAAATCAACAATTTTAATATTAGTTTTAGGAAAAATTTCATCAGACGCAAGTTCTGCTAAAGGAATCAAAACAAATTTTCTTAAAAGAGCGCCTGGATGTGGTATTTGTAATTCGGGAGTATTAATAAAACTATCTTTGAAAATTATTATGTCAATATCAATTGTTCGAGGATGATTTTTTTGTCTTATTTCTTCTCTACCTAACATTTTTTCAATTTCACGAATCTTATCTAAAAGTTGAAAAGCAGTAAAAGTTGTCTCAAGCTCTATGACAATATTTAGGAAAGATGGTTGATTTTCATTATAGAGAGGTTCTGTTTTGTAAAATGAAGAAGATTTTATCTTAGAAATTTCAATATATGAACCCAATATTGCTATAGATGAGGCAATGTTTGACTCTTTATCTCCAATATTAGATCCAATGGATAAATAAACTTTGTTTTTAAACATTATACTATTTTACAAACAAAAAACCCTCAGTATAGAGGGTTTTTTGCATTTTATTTTCATAATTATCAAAAGAATGAATTACATCATTCCACCCATGCCACCCATGCCCATATCTGGAGCACCACCTGGCATTGGAGAATGATCATGTTCTTCTGGTTGTTCAGTTATTGCAGCTTCAGTGGTTAATAATAATCCTGAAATTGATGCAGCATTTTCTACTGCAACTCTTGCTACTTTAGCTGGATCGATAATTCCAGCTTTGAACATATTAACGTATTCATCTTGACGAGCATCATATCCAAAGTCATTCTTTCCTTCAAGAACTTTTTGAACAACAATCGAAGCTTCAACTCCAGCATTAGAACAAATTTGTCTAATTGGACCTTCAAGAGCACGTTTCATAATATCAACTCCGACTTGCTCAGAGACAGATGCTTTTACTTTTGCTAAGTCTAAACTGGCCCTAAGTAATGCAACGCCTCCACCTGGAACTATTCCTTCTTCAACAGCTGCTCTAGTTGCATGAAGTGCATCATCAACTCTAGCTTTCTTTTCTTTCATTTCAACTTCAGTTGCTGCTCCAACATTAAGGACTGCAACTCCACCTGAGAGCTTAGCTAGTCTTTCCTGCATCTTTTCTTTGTCATAGTCGGATGAAGATTTTTCAATTTGAACTTTAATTTCATTAACTCTAGCATCAATTGCAGATTTATCTCCGCTTCCGTCAACAATAGTTGTATTATCTTTGTCACTTACAACTTTTTTACAGGTTCCTAGATAATCGAGTGTAGCGCTTTCAAGTTTATAGCCTTGTTCTTCAGAAATAACAGTTGCGCCAGTTAAAATTGCAATATCCTCAAGCATAGCTTTTCTTCTGTCACCAAAACCAGGAGCTTTTACTGCTAAAACCTTAAAAGTTCCTCTTAATTTGTTAACAACCAATGTAGCTAATGCTTCACCTTCAATATCTTCAGCAATAATTAAGATTGGCTTACCTGCTTGAACTACCTTTTCAAGAAGAGGAAGTAAGTCTTTCATATTGCTAATTTTTTTGTCATGAACTAAAACAAAAGGATCATCTAAATCAGCTTCCATTGAATCGGAATTAGTTACAAAATATGGAGATAAATACCCTCTATCAAATTGCATACCCTCTACAAACTCTAAATAAGTTTCAGCAGTTTTAGATTCTTCAACAGTAATGACTCCATCTTTACCAACTTTATCCATTGCTTCAGCAATTTTTGAACCAATCTCATTGTCATCATTTGCGGAAATTGTTGCAACTTGAGCTATTTGCTTTGAGTCAGGAATATCTTTAGATAGTTTTGAAATAGATTTAACTACACTATCTTTTGCTAAATCGATTCCTTTTTTAATTTCCATTGGATTAGCTCCGGCTGTAACATTTTTTAATCCTTCTGAAATAATTGATTGAGCTAAAACTGTTGCTGTTGTTGTTCCATCACCCGCAACATCCGATGTTTTGGATGCAACCTCTCTTACCATTTGAGCACCAACATTTTCAAGCTGATTTTCTAAATCAATTTCTTTTGCAACTGAAACACCATCTTTTGTCACAAGTGGTGATCCAAATTTTCTTTCAATAACTACATTTCTGCCTTTTGGACCTAATGTAACCTTAACAGCGTTTGCAAGCTTATCTACGCCCTTTTTAAGAGCTCCTCTTGCTTCTGTATCGTATGCGATATCTTTAGCCATTTAATCCTCCTTATAAAATTGCCAGAATATCACTTTCTCTCATGATAAGCAAGTCTTTGCCTTCATATGTGATTTCTGTACCTGAATATTTACCATATAATACTACGTCGCCTGTCTTAACGGACATTTTGCTTGTAGTACCATCTTCATTATTTTTTCCTGGACCAACCACAACTACAGTACCTTGTTGAGGTTTTTCTTGAGCAGTATCAGGAAGTATAATTCCACTAGCTGTTGTTTCATCAGCAGCCATTGCTTCTACAACTACTCTATCTTCAAGCGGTTTAATTTTTAAAGACATTGTTTTATCCTCTTATTAGTTAAATAATTTATAGTTATTAATGCAAAAAATATGCCAATTAGCATTTTAACTATTATTTATGCAAAAATGTCATATCTACATATTTTTGCACGGTAATTTTAAAATTTTGTATCTAGAATTACAAATGAAATATTAATTATCTGCCTGTACTACCAAATCCGCCCTCTCCTCGGCTAGATTCAGACAACTCTTCAACTAATTCAAAATCAATAGGAGAACTATCAACAGCAACTAATTGAAAATATCTTTCTCCTCTCTTAATATGAAAATCTTTATCATAAATATTATCAACCATACCAATTAATTCACCTCTGTATCCACCGTCAATAAGACCAATAGAATTAGCAAGCCTTAAAGGAGTCTTGGAAATACTAGATCTTGGAAATAAATAATAGGCCTTGTTATCTAAATTTTCGCATGCTATTTGTAATGGAATTGGTTGTGTACTTTTGGCTGGAATGATTTGATCTTCAACAACAAATAAATCTAATCCAGCATCACCAGAGTGAAAATGTGAATGGTTTTCATAGAGCTCTTTGGCTCTATTGTTAAAAGCCTTAATCCTTAATTTCATTTTTATGAATAAGAGTTCTAATAGGATAAGGTATATCGATTTTTTCCTCTTTAAACTTTTTGTGAAGCTTTTTTATATAACTATTAAGAATAGTGTTGTGATCTCCAAAGTTTTTTCCTTGAAAATAAATGAAAAAATTAATGCTGGAATCTGCAAATTCTCTAAATCTTATAACTGGTTTGTAAGATTTACTAACACAATCAAGCTCATCATAAATTTCATTAGCTACTTCTAAAGCAACTTTCTCAACATGTTCAAGGTCACTATCGTATGAAACTCCAATCTGAATAGGAACTCTAAAAGCAGAGTCCATAGAAGAAAAGTTTTTAGAAATTGAACCTGAAAGTACAGAATTAGGAATAGAAATTATGTTATTAGCTCTCTCACGAATTGTGGTGTATCTCCAGCCAACGTTTTCAACATAACCCTGGTAACCGTTATCGAGCTGTACATAATCACCTTCTTGCATTGTCTTACTCAAAAGAATATTAATTCCACCAAATAAATCTGATAATGTATCTTTTAGTGCTAATGAAACTGCCAAACCACCAACACCTAGTGCTGTAATTAAGGGTGTAATTGAAATACCAAAGGACTGTAAAATAAACAAAATGCCAATTGAAAAAATTGCAACATTTGTCAAGCCTTTAAAAATACCTGTTGAAGGTAAAGATTTATTTGTTTGAGACCAAATATCAAGCAGCCCAAGTACGACTCTCGAAGCAGTTAAACTAATAGAAATGATTAAAAAAGCAGATATAATTTTTTGATAAATATCTTCCGGTCCTGGAAGTTCTGAATTACCAACAGCTATCGATGAAAAAGCTAGAAAAAACCAAAATACGATAACAGAATTAATTGCATTAATCACTACGTCATCACTTTGCCAATTGTTTTTCTCTGAAAGAGATATTAGTCTTGAAACAAGAAATTTTTTGAAAAATAAGCCTAAAACAAGTCCTAAAAGGATTGTAATAATTGGTTCAATCCAAAGTAATAAATTTGCCGGTATATAGTTTTCTAAACCCATGAAAGGACTTTACACATAAAAGTTTAATTGTTCAAGCAATGTAAGTTAATTTTTAGGATCGATCCAATCGTCATTTTCTTTAATTAACTGTATCAATTCATCAACAGCATGCTCACTTGAAATATTTCTTTTTACTAATTCTTTGCCTTTATATAATGATATAACTCCGTCTCCAGAACCTACATAACCATAATCCGCATCTGCCATCTCTCCAGGTCCATTAACAATACAGCCCATAACTGAAATCTTAAGTCCTTTTAAATGGTTTGTATGCTCTTTGACTAAAGCTGTGGTTTCTTGTAAATCAAATTTTGTTCTTCCACATGAAGGGCATGATATATAGTCAGTTTTAAATATTCTTGTTCTAGTATTTTGTAAAATCAAAAATGAAAGTTCATTTATCTTCGAATCAAAATCTTTTGTCTGAATCCATATACCATTTCCCATCCCCTCTAACAAAATTGAACCTATATCGATTGAGGCTTCTATTGCAACTTTCTCAAAGTCTGAACTTTGATAACTACCTTTTAAAATAATTGGAATTTTTATTTGTTTTTCTTCAAGAAAATTAAAAGCGCTTAGTAGATCATGTCTATTTGCATTATCAACATTTAAAACTATTACAACATTATTTGAGAATGTTTGCATAATAGTATTAGTTATTTTTGTTAATTCAATTTCAACAAAATTTAAAACATCAGAAGCTAATTCAGACTTTCTAAAATCTTTTAATGAATAAAAATAAGGAAAAATATTTTTTGAAAGATTTTCATTCCAATTTTTGCCCTCAATTATATATTTTTTTGATTCATCAATATTATCTAGATCATCGATAAATAAATAATCTGGAAAATTTCCTTCAAAATCATTTGAATTATTTGAAATCACAATAGGTGGGTTTTTGTCTCCAATATTTTTAATAGATTTAGTCTCTCTTTTAAAAAATGAAAAAGCTCTTTTATCAGTATTCTTAAGTCTTATTTTTTTAGAAATACTATTTATTTTTTCAAGAATTTTTTCAGCTGCAGGTATTTCAAACTCAGGATCTTCAGTTAATGATACTCGAATCGTATCTCCTATACCCTCCGTTAGTAAAGTTCCAATTCCCAATGCGGACTTTATTCTACCGTCAAGTCCATCTCCTGCTTCAGTAACTCCTAAATGAAGTGGAAAATGCATATTTTCATTTTCCATGGATTTAACAAGTAACCTATATGCATGTATCATTACAATTGGATTGCTTGATTTCATTGATAAGACAACTTGATCATATTCATTTTGTTTGCAAATCCTTAAAAACTCCATTGCTGATTCAACCATCCCTAATGGAGTATCACCAAATCTATTCATTACTCTATCCGACAATGATCCATGATTCGTACCAATTCTCATGGCAACATTATTTTTTTTACAGGAATTTATTAGAGGAATAAATTTCTTTTCAATTTTTAAAAGCTCATCTTGATAAGATTTATCATCGTATTCTTTGACTTCAAATTTTTTCTTATCAACATAATTTCCAGGATTAATTCTTACTTTTTCCACTATTTTTGATGCTTCTAATGCAGCATTTGGAGTAAAATGAATATCAGCAACTAGTGGATCATCATAACCTTTTGCAACCAAAGCATCTTTGATGTTTAATAAATTTTTTGCTTCATTAATATTTGGAGCTGTAAATCTAACTAGTTTTCCGCCTGCTTGAATGATTCTTATGGCTTCATCTACGCTTTTATCAGTATCCATGGTAGATGCTGTTGTCATAGATTGGGTTTTGATGCTATGATCGCTTCCAATAAAGACCTTACCTATTTTAACACTTAAAGTTTTTCTTCTCATGCTATCTAACTTTGAAAGTAGTCAAAGACATTAGAGCAAACATTATGCCTATTATCCAAAATCTAGTAACGACTCTTGATTCAGGCCATCCTTTGAGTTCAAAATGATGATGAATTGGTGCCATTAGAAAGAATTTTTTACCAGTACCGTATTTGTTTTTTGTATATCTAAAAAATAAAACCTGAATGATAACAGATAAGGTTTCAATTACAAAGACTCCTCCAACAATTAACAATAATACTTCTTTCTTTAGAAGAATTGCTAATGTTCCCAGAGCAGCTCCAGTTGATAAAGATCCTACATCTCCCATAAAAATCTCGGCGGGTTTTGCATTAAACCACAAGAAGCCAAGACAACCACCAAAAAACGCAGTAGCAAAGATTGTCAGTTCACTTGCTAGTGGCAAATAAGCAATATATAAATAATCGGTAAAATCAACTCTTCCTGATATGTATGCTATTATTCCAAATACACTTACTGAAATAGCTAACAATCCGGCAGCTAAACCATCAAGACCATCAGTAAGATTTACTGCATTTGAGGTTGCTGAAACAACTAAAATAATAAAAATAGCATAAATGATAGGATAAAAGAAATTAATAGAAACATTCTTTAAAAAAGGGACAAAAGTTAGAAGAGTATAGTCCCCATATACATTTGAACTTATTAGTATGTATGAAATGAATACTCCAAGAATAGTTTGAGCTAGCAATTTATATCTTCCACTCAAACCGTCTTTTCTTTTCTTAACAACTTTCAGATAATCATCATAAAAACCAACTAGCCCCATCCAAACCATTGAAATACATATTATTTGAATAAATAAATTATTTAAATCTGCTAATAGTACAGTAGGGATAATTGTAGAAAGAATAATCAATACCCCTCCCATAGTAGGAGTACCCTGTTTTTCTTTATGAGAATCCGGACCATGATCTCTTATGGATTCACCTATCTGAAGATTTATTAATTTTTTTACAACGAAAGGTCCAAATATAAAGCTTATTAATAGAGCAAGAATCGCACTTGCACCAGCTCTAAAAGTGATGTATTCAAAAAGATTTAAGAAACCGAAAAATTCTCTTAGTGGTAATAATAATTCATTTAACATTTTTTAATTCATTTATTAATTGATCAAGTTGCATACTTCTGGACCCCTTAATCAAAACAATGTCTCCGTCTGTTAAAAGTTCATTTAACTTTTCTAATAAAGAAAAATTATCATTGAAATGTAAGCTTAATGCAAAGTTATTACTATTAGATTGTGCATTTTTAGCCAACTTGCCAACAGTTAATAAAATATCTGCTTTTTCAACTGCATATTGACCTATTTTTTTATGAAAAATCTCTTCATTAGCTCCAAGCTCCTTCATATCTCCAAAAACAAAAAATTTTCTATTTTCTTTATAACCGCTCAAGTGATCTAATGCCGCTTTAACAGATTCTGGATTTGCATTGTATGAATCGTCTATTATTTTAAACTTATTTAATGAAAAAATTTCACCTCTCCCTGGAGGCATTTTAAAACTTTCTAAGCAATTAATTAATAAATCCCCATTCATTTTAGGAAAATTACTATCATTAAAGATATCATTAGCGACATGAGAAGCAATTTCTAAATTTTTAATAAAAATATTACTTTTATTTTCTATAAAATTAATGGCTAAAGAGTTTGGCTTTATCTCATGGAAGTTATATTTCTTTGTTGAATGATTCAGAATAGATTTTTTTTCTTTTTCAATATTTTCTATTGAACCAAATCCATCAAGATGTGCTGCAGCTATACTTGTAATTACTCCATAGTCAGGTTTAACTATTGAGGATAAATATTCTATATCTCCAACTTTATTTGCTCCTAATTCAAGAACATATATTTCAGAATCAAGCGCAAAAGAAAGAATTGATAAAGGAACGCTTATTGAGGTGTTATAATTACCTAAAGTCTTTTCAACTTGAAACTTTGATTGGAGAAGGTGTGCTATCAAATCCTTAGTTGTGGTTTTCCCGTTTGAACCTGTAATTCCGACAATTCTTCCATTAAAACTCTTTAACCAGTTAATTAATAACTCTTTTATGAAAACATTTAAATCCTCAACTAAAAGATGATGGCTACTTTCATTTTTGTATGACGATAGCGTATAACTTGCACCATCTTGTAAAGCTTGATCAAGGAAATCATTTCCATCAAAGTTTTCTCCCTTAATAGCAATAAATAAATCATTTTTTTTGATATTTCTGCTATCTATCGATATTCCATTTATCGGCCTATCAATAGATCGACCAAAAAAAGTTTCAAAAACTGTTAAAAAATGGTTTTTCTCTTTTAAATCAATTCTCATAAAATTCTTTAATTATATCACGATCAGAATAAAAATGTTTCGTACCATTAATTTCTTGATACTCTTCCGTTCCTTTTCCAAAAATAATTAATATTTCATCTGACTTTAAATTTGTTAAAGCAAATATAAGTGCTTCTTTTCTATCATTGAAAATATGATGACTTTCATTCGAAAATCCTTTTATTACATCATTATTTATTAATTCAATATCTTCAAATCTAGGATTATCAGGCGCTAGATAACACTCTATAGAATATTTTTCAACAACTTCCGCCATTTTTGGTCTTTTAGATTTATCTCTACCACCTCCAGCGCCAAAAAGAACTTTCAAAGGACGATTGAAGTTTTCTTCTAGAGCTTTTAATGTTCTAAAATATGCATCTGGTGAATGTGCATAATCTAAAAATATCATTTGATTTTTTTGGTTTTCAACCAAATGTAATCTGCCATCAATATTGGTACAATTTTCAATTCCTTTTGCTATGGGTTGTGCTGAAATATTCAGTTCAATTGCAATTGATGCAGCAAGAATCAGGTTTTCTAAATTAAATGAACCAATAAGATTTGATTCAAAGTCTAAAGTTTCGGAGTCCCATGCTAAAGTACCTGCTAATCCAAAACTATTAATGCTATATGAAGTACAAAAATAATCAGCGTCTTCATTTTTAAGAGAAATACATTTGATATTTGAATTTAACTCAGCAATTCTCTTACCATACTCATCATCAATCATCACAACAGAAGAGCCATTATCTTTATTTAAATTAAAAAGTTTAAGTTTTTCACTAAAATATTCATCCATCGTCTTATGATAATCTAAATGATCATGTGTAAGATTTGTAAATGCAGTTATATCAAAAAAGATGTTTTCTATTCTTCTTTGTGATAATGCATGAGAAGAAACCTCTAATATAACATTTTTGTAATTTTCATTAACTGCATAATTTAATATTTCATACAAATCAAAAATATCTGGCGTAGTTAGTCCAGGATTAATTTCAATCGAAGGCTTTATTCCACTTGTACCTATTTGTATCGTCTTTTCATTTTTTGCATCTAAAATGCTTTTTAAAATGGTTGATGTTGATGTTTTACCGTTCGTACCAGTAATTCCTATCAACTTTACTTCATTTTGAGGAAAATTGTAAAAATTTGAACAAGCAATGCCTGCGGCAATTCTTACATCTTCAACTTTTACTACATTTTTTTGAGATTCTAACTTATTAGAATCTGTAATCGCTAAGCAAGCTCCGTTTTTAAATGCATTTTCAATGAAGTCATTTCCATCATAATTTTCTCCTTTAAAAGCAAAAAAAATGTATCCTTTTTTTACTTTTGAGGAATTATTAGTAAGACCCTGAACTAATATCTTAGGCAGTTCAATAGATTCATTTAAAATAGTATTTAATACTTTATCTATTTCTATCATAAATCGTATTTATTTCTGAATGATTGATTACCGGCGGCATGTGAATATATCTAATATAATCATCCAGTGATCTTTGATCCCATGGGTCTTTAAAATAATTGTCAGTATCTAAAAAACCTTTTCTTGAGTTGTAATATGTGAACTTATCAAGTGATGAATTAAAAAAACCACTTGAATAGAAATCGTTATTATTAGAAATATATTTGCTTGCTTTAACCCAACCAGGTAATCCAGCATCAAGATAAAGCGATGTAGAAGTATTTACAGGAAAAAACATTCCAGTGTTATTTTTTCGAGCAAATCTGTTGTATTCTGGAGCATTAAGCTTAATTGACTCGTTAATCACATCTAGTTTAAAAAAAGTTTCAAGGGTTTCATTTGTATTGATATTGGCAATTAACATCAATTCCAAGTCAGATAATTCCTCAACGAGTAAAGGTTTAATATTGTTAGAAATATTATCACTGACATCTTGTCCATAAAGACTTACAAAAAATAATAGAGAACAAATTAACCTAATCATCTAAACTTACCTTCATTCTACTTTTTTTAACCTGTGATCTTCTTTTTTTAGTTTCAACTCTTTTTACTTTAGAACTCCTAGAAGGTTTCGTAGGAATTCTTTTTGCTTGTATTTTAATATCACTAAATAATTTTTCTAATCTATTTATAGCATCATCTTTATTTTTTTTCTGAGATTTAAATGATTGAGCAATAATTGTTATAAATCCATTTTTTGAAATTCTTTTACCATAGGCAGATATAAATCTCTGCCTCATCTCATCAGAAATATCTGATTCAAATATATTATATTTTAATTGAACAGCAGTTGAAACTTTATTGACATGTTGTCCGCCTGGCCCGCTAGATCTAACAAAGGAAAAATGTAACTCTGATTCTTTAATTTTTATCATTAAAATTGTTTATAAAATTTACAGAAATTTTTATGAATAGTTTTACAAAACATCGCATAACAGTTTTTGGCATAAATGGATGCCATGATGCTATTAAATCATCAATCATTGATGTTAATCAAATAATAATTGAAAGAAATTCTCCTGCTGATATTAGTGAAAAAATGAGCACTGCATTGACAGAGATACCTCAAAATCTGATTGAGAAAGTTGATTCAGAAAGTTTTAAAAAATATGTTGATAATAATAGAGCACAAGGCATCTACATCAAAGCTCAGGCTAAAACATTTAATGAACTACCGATAGTTGAAGATGATACTGCCTGTTTTGTTGTTCTCGACCAGGTTCAAGATCCTCACAATTTAGGGCAAATCTTAAGAATTTGTGCTGGTGGTAATATTGATGGAGTTATTATCACGGATCGAAATAGTGTTTCAATGACTAGTGCTGTGGCTCAAGTCAGTCAAGGCGGGTTCTCAAAAGTGCCTTTATTTTCAGTAACAAACATCAATAAAGCTATTAGTCATTTCAAAGATAATGACTTTTGGATAACAAGCTTCGAAAATAATATTGAAGCAAAAGATTGGTATGCTATTGATCTGAAAGGAAGATCTGTTTTGATTTTTGGAGGTGAAGGAAGCGGTATTAGCAAACAAGTACTTAAAAATTCAGATTTCCTTGCAACGATCCCTATGTCTCATGAGATGAATTCTTTAAATGTTGCTACCGCAGTAAGTGCTATAGTTTTTGAAAGGTTAAGGCAAGTACTTAGTTAAGTTTAGCGAACTCTTCGGTTGCTTTCCAAACTCTCCATACGTTCTTATAGCAAATTTTTTCAATTTCCTCTTCAGAATATCCTCTTTTGAGAAGATGAAAAATAACCATTGGAAACCCTTCTGGGCCTTTTAAATCCGTTGGAAGTGTATAACCAACTCCATCGAAATCAGAACCAAAACCTACATGATCAATACCAACTAAATTGACGACATGATCAATATGATCAGCAACTTTTTCAGAGCTAACATATAAAAATCTTTTATCGTACTGCTCTCTTCTGTATTCATCATAAGACGCATAATCAGTTGGATCTAAATTATTATCTTTGATGTACTTTGCTACATCAGCATCAATTGGAGCTTTGGTATCTTTGGATGCTTGATCAACGAAATATGAAGCAAAATTTATTTGAACAACTCCACCGTTCTCTGCAAGTCTTTTAATCATATCATCATCCATATTTCTTTCCCAATCAGGAGTAAAATGTCTACATGATGAATGTGAAGCAATAGCTGGAACTTGGGTTACATCCATAACTTGATAAAATGCGTCATCAGAAACGTGTGAAATATCAACCATAACACCTACACGATTCATTTCTCTGACAACCTCTCTTCCATAATCACTTAAACCATTATGTGTACGTTTTCCAAGATTATATGAAGAGTCACAAATTAAATTATCTTCTGAATGAGTAAGTGTAATGTAGCTTATACCTTTATCATGAAAATATTGAACGTTAGATAGATCTTCTTCTAGCGGAGCTCCGTTTTCCATTCCCATTGGTAGAGCAATTTTTCCTTCAGACACGATTCGTTCAGCCTCTTCAGGACTGTGAGCAATCTCAAATTTGTCTGGATGATCAGAAACTATTCTTTCAACAATAGCAATCAATTCTTCTGCTTTTTCTTTTGCTCCACCAGTTACCTGGTAGGTTGCAGGAACATAAATGGCCATAAAAGGAACATCCAAACCACCTTCTTTTGCTCGAACATAATCAAAGTCGCCTGGAGACCTTTTAGAAATATCTTCATAGCCCCATTTGTGCATTCTCCATGGAGTGTCAATGTGTCCATCAGTTATTATAAATTTTTGAGATAATTCTTTAGCTTTTTTCATTAACTGTTCATCATTATTGGAACTACAATTCATAATTAGCAGCGTTGAAAAAACGATTAAAAAAGATTTGTATAATTTCATTATTTTCATCCTTTTTCATTAGAGGTTAGTAGCGGGAGTAGGATTTGAACCTACGACCTCCGGGTTATGAGCCCGACGAGCTACCAAGCTGCTCCATCCCGCGATCTGTTCGTATAATAACTATAATTAGAAAAAGGAGGAACTTTTTTTTAAAAAAAACATAAGTATTTATGAGGAGCAAGTTAAAGTTTAAAATTACCTCTTAATTCCTTTCTCTTACCCTTGGTTAGGTTTTAATTTGCTCCTCGAATTTATAAAATCTTTTAGGACGAATACCCAGAGCAGTTACTAAAACATAAGAAGTGGAATCAATTTTTTTTGCGATGTGATTAATATCAATACTTCCATGTTCATTTGAGCCAAAGATTAAAATTTCATCTCCATATTTTATATCAGCTGTTCCAATATCTATCATTAGCTGATCCATACAAATTCTTCCAGTAATTTTAAAATCTTGATTTTGAAACTTTACAAAACCATCAATATACCACGGTCGAGGTATTCCATCTGCAAAACCAGCCTGAATAACAGCTATACGGGTATCTGATTTCGCTGTATAAACTCCACCATAACTTATTTGAGTACCTGCTTTAACATCTCGAATTTCAACTATTGGAGCTGTAAATGTCATTACTGGTTTTATTGGAAGTTCTTGAGGGACTTCATCTGATGGAAAAGCCCCATAAAGAAGCATTCCAGCTCTTACCATATTAAATCTGGAATCTTGAACATTTAATATTGCTCCGCTGTTACCACAGTGAATAAAAGCAAAAGATATATCTAATTTTTTTGAAATTTCTACAATGTCATTAAACTTACTAAGCTGACTATTGGCATAAGAAAGGTCTCCTTCATCTGCAGTTGCAAAATGAGAGTACAATCCTTCCAATTCAATGCTTTCAATCTGATTTGCTTCTTTTAAAAAGACTTCTGCTTGTTCGTATGGGACACCTAATCTTGTCATACCTGTATCAATCTTTAAATGAACTTTGACAGAATTTCCATTATGAGCTTTTAGCGCTTTCAAATCATCAAAAGATGAAATATTGAGAGTTAGGTTATGCTTTAAAGCTTCTTGAATTCTTGTTGGATCAAATTTCGCATAAATGAAGATATCAGTTTTAATACCGGCATCTCGCAATTCAATTCCTTCATCAATTGTGAATACAGCTAAATATCTCACTCCTTCTTGCTCAAGAGCTTTGGAAACTTCAACAGCCCCATGCCCATATGCATTTGCCTTGACTGTAGCCATAATAGGAATCTCTCCAACTTCACTCTTCACTATATGATAGTTTTTTTTCAGCTGGTGTAAATCAATATAAACTTTTGGACCTAAATAACTCATTAATGCGCCTCATACCATGAAGGACCAACACCAAAATCTATTTCAATTGGAACATCAAGTTTCATTGCATCTCTCATGTTTTCAATTACCATTTTTGAAATATAATCAATTTCATCTTGATGCACTTCTAATAACAATTCATCATGAATTTGCATGATGAGTTTAGATTTTAAATTTTCTTTATTTATTTGACGATGAATTTTAATCATGGCCAGTTTTATCATTTCTGCAGCAGTCCCTTGAATTGGCATATTAATTGCCATTCGCTCAGCCGCATCTCTTCGAATCTTATTTTGACTTTCTGAGTCCCAAACAGCTCTTTTTCTTCCTAAAAGTGTTTCAACAGATTTGGTTTCTTTAATTTGTAGCTTGGAATTTTCAATATATTTTTCTATTCCTTGATATTTTTCAAAGTATGAATCTTTAATTTGCTTCGCTTCTCCAAATGGAATGTCAAGCTCTTGACTTAATCTAAATGGACCTGCCCCATACATAATCCCAAAATTTACAATTTTAGCAATTCTTCTCATTTCTGGAAGGACCATATCATCATTATCAACATTAAAAATATTTTTTGCAGTAAAAGTATGTATGTCTTCGCCGTTATTTAATGCTGATATTAGTGATTCATCTCCACTAAGATGCGCCATTACTCTTAATTCTACTTGTGAATAATCTGCTGAAAAAATTTGATATTCATTTGATTGTGCTTTAATTGCTTTTCTTATTTCTTTACCATCTTCAGTTCTAATTGGAATGTTTTGAAAATTAGGACTGCTTGTAGATAATCTTCCTGTTGCGGTCATAGTTTGATTGAACGATGAATGAACTCGCTGAGTATCTGATATAATATAAGATGGTAATGGATCTAAATAAGTATTTTTTAACTTAAAAAGCTTTCTATATGAAAGAATTAATTCTGGTAAAGGATGTTTATCCTTTAGCTCGCTTAAAACAGCTTCTGCAGTAGACCTCTTCTTAATCATTGGAAGTTTTAATTTGTCAAAAAGTATCACAGCGAGCTGTTGCGATGAGTTAAGATTAAATTCTTCACCAGCCAAATCAACTATTTGTGATTCCAATGACTCAATTTTTTTGCCTATCTCATTAGATCTATTTTTTAAGTAGTCTTTATCAATGAAAATGCCATTGAATTGCATATCTATAAGTACTGGTAATAAATCTATTTCGATTGATTTGAAATAATTAAATAATTTTTGTTTTTTTAAGTCTTTCATAAAAATTTCAGTTAATTCAATAACAACATCTGCATCTTCTGCAGCATAAAATGATATATCATCTAAAGAAACTTGGTCCATAGTAATTTGATTTTTTCCAACTCCTATTAAATCTTTTATTGGTACCATTTTGTAGTTCAAATGAGCTAACGATAAGTTATCAAGCTTGTATGATCTAGCGTTTGGGTTTAATAAATGTGCAGCAATCATAGTATCAAATTCAATACCTTTAAGATTAATTCCAAAACGCTTCATAATAAGAGCGTCGTACTTAATATTTTGTCCTGTTTTTGGAATATTTTCATCTTCTAAATATGGTTTTAATATTCTAATTACTTCTTCTAAATCGTTGTTCCCAAATAAATTTTCCTTTTTATCTTTAAATAAAATTGGAACATAAAATCCAGTGTCTTTCTTTGTTGAAAAACTAAATCCAACAATTTCAGCTGCCATCGGATTCACAGAGGTAGTCTCCAAATCAACTGACAACCATTTACCTTGCTCAAGCGTTTCAACAAAACCAATCAAATCTTCTAAATTTAGAATGTTTTTATAATCTTTTTTTCTATCTGTAGATTTTTGTTCAATAGTTTCAGAAGATCCAATTTTTTTAAGCAAGCCAGAAAACTCTAGCTCTTTGAAAATATCCTCGAGTTTTGAAGTATTCATTTCCTTGATCTCAAAATCTTCTACAGATAAATCAATATTTACATCGGTAATAATAGTCACAAGCTGTTTACTTAATAATGCGTTATCCTTATCAGAAAGTAATTTATCTTTCATTTTTTCATTTTTAATTGAATCTATGTTTTCATAAATATTTTCAATATTTCCATGCTCTTGAATAAGCTTCATAGCTGTTTTTGGGCCAACTCCTTGAACACCTGGAACATTATCAGAGCTATCTCCCATAAGACCAAGCAAATCAATGATATTTTCAGGACCTACTCCCCATTTTTCTACAACTTTTTTAACATCAAATATTTCTTTTTCTCTTCTTCGAGCTTGAGGTGCATATAGGAACGTTGAATCATTAATTAATTGCATAAAATCTTTATCACCACTCACAATATTGCATTGCAAATCATTATCACTACATTGTTTAGCAACAGTTCCAATAATATCATCAGCTTCAACACCATCAACTCTTAACAAAGGAATATTCATTCCTTCGAGTAATTTCCATAAGTATGGTAATTGAGTTTGTATTTCATCTGGCATTTCAGATCGATTAGCCTTGTATTCTTCAAAAATTTCATGTCTAAAATTTTTCCCTTTTGAATCAAATGCTGCTACTAAATAGTCTGGTTTTTCCTCTTCAATCAATTGGAATACTTGATTTGTAAAACCAAAAATAGCGCTCGTAGGAGTTCCTGCGGAATTGGTAAGTGGATTTCTAATTAATGCGTAATGCGCTCGATACAAGGTTGCATAACCATCAATAATGAATAATCTTTTTTGTTTTTTTGAGCTCATAATTTAGCGGGTAATAATACCCGCTAAATTATGAAAATAAGACATTAGAAACTATATGTTAATGACATTCCAATTTCTCTTGGAGGGCCAAATGATTTATATAGTTCTTCGTGGAAATGAGGAGGCTCTAATCCAAAAATAAATCCTCGATCAGCATATGACTCATCAAGTATATTTTTAGCAAAGATTCCTAATTTAACCTTATTAAATGTATGTGAATAATATGCATTTAATAAATGATATGGTTCTGACGCATACTCATCATGCATTGAATCAAAGATAAAGGCATCTTTACCTGCAATTTCAACCATTAATGAACTGTCTTCAGTGAAATCATAGTTTACAGATAAACTATAGTTCCAGTTTGGAGCATGAGCTTTTTGTCCATGTTCAGCATGTCCATCATGTCCACTGTGATCATCATGGTCATCTCCATGGTCGTCATGGTCATCTCCGTGGTCATCGTGGTCTTCGTCATGATCTTCGTCATGGTCTTCATCGTGGTCATCTCCATGGTCGTCATGGTCATCTCCGTGGTCATCGTGTCCACCATGATCATCGTGATCACCAAAATGAATTTCAGAACTCATATATCCAAGTGAAAGACCCATGGATAATTTATCTGAAAATCTGAACTCACCGTGCGATTCAGTACCATATTCATATCCTGAATCAGCATTTTGTTTAAAAAATGCAAAAGCATTAGGATTTGATGGATCCAACTGCTCAGAAGCTTCAAAAATGTGGCCATCATGCTCTAAATAAAACAATGAAGCAGAAAGCTTGATATTATCTTTGTACCATCTAATACCAGTTGTCACATCCGTGTAGATTTCATCATCGTAAGTTTTATCTTCCAGGTCTAAATATGGATTCTGATTTACACCTGCTGGATGATAACCTTCAGCTGCATAAATATACCAATGAAGATTACTTGTCGGATGCATTTCATATGAAACTTTAAATGAAGTGTTCCAATTACCATCTAATTCAAAACTTCCACTCGCATTTTCAAAATCAAAATAATCAATGTCCCTTGCTTCATGTCTAAATGCAACTGCAAGAGTTGATTGATTATCGAAATTATAGGCTAATTCACCATATAACGATTTTGTAATTATGTCATATCCAGTTGATAACCCCGTTGCAGATCCTCCAAATACATATCCAGCTGCATCTGTAGTTTCTTCGTAGGTTGAATTATATAGTCCAAAAACATAATCAACTTTATTATTATTTTTGACATTAGATCTGAATCTCAAATCAACAGTTCTTGTGTCAATATCTCTTTCAAATGAATCAAAGAAATCATATGACATAAAATCAAATTCCTCATCATGATCTTCGTCATGGTCTTCATCGTGGTCTTCATCGTGATCATCATCGTGATCATCATCGTGATCATCACCATGATCATCACCATGATCATCACCATGATCATCATGATGATCATCGCCATCCCAATTTAACCAGAAGTTGTAATTTCCCCAGTCTGAATCATAGCTGTGTAATGTTTCATTACTGGACATTCCAACATTAAAGTCAACTATTTGCTCACCCAAATCATATTTGTAATCAGCAATAAGGATTTGTGACTTTTGACTATCTTTTCCTGGATTATCAGAATAAGTAATGTTATCAGTATTATTATCTGGTGCCCAATTATCATATCCATTATCAAAATCAGAACTGATTATGGTATATTTTTGAGTTATTAAATCACCTTCTTTGAGCATTTTTACTCTTAAAGATGTTTCATTTCTATCAGCAGATGCATAATTACCTAAAGCAACATTTTCTTTGAAACCATCTGAAACATTTGAATGACCAACTAGTCTCACTTTCCATCCATTTTCGAATGGTAAATTATATACTAAACCATTGGTATAGGTGTTGTACGAGCCAAGCTGGGTCATAACATAACCACCTTTTTCATCGGTTGGATCGTTAGTTTTAAAATTAATTAAACCTGATGAAGCTGAGGCTCCAAACAAACTTGTTTGTACACCCATTAAAACTTCAACTTGTTGCATATCAAATAATGGTGTGATCATTCCTAATTCAGAAAGATCCATTCCATCTAAAACTAAACCAACATATGGACTCGGTGGTCCTTGGTCGGCATATCTGCTTACAGAACCTTCACCTCTAATTTGAAAAAACCTTGGTCTCGAAGTACCTCCAGCATAATTCAAATTAGGAACTCGTAAAAGCAAGTCACTAAAGTGTTGTCCCTCCATAACCTCTAATTCATCATTAAAAATTATAGCAGAAGCAGCCAAATCACCTTCATTGACTTGTCTTAAAGATGAATAAACTTCAACACCTTCGAGAGAAATCGGATTCAATGAATCAGATTCGGTAACAACGTTCTGAGCAAATAATGCGCTTGTTAATATTAGTAAACTAAAATAGTTTTTCATTTTTTCTCCTAAAATGATTTGTTAAAACTCCGATATTAAACATTGATATCGGCTTGTAATAATAAGATTATTGTGGTGGGGATTTGTTTAGGAAACAAAACACACTAAACGATATGTATTTGGAAACATATAGTTCGTAAACAATATTTTTAAAGTCAATTTTTGCTGAAATTGTCGACGTCTCTGCAAATGAATGTTCACTATTAAATTGACAAAAATCACAATTTTCCTCAACCGTATTATAATCTGAAGCATGATCTGCATGTTCTAAATGATCATCTTCATGGATATGTACATGTAAACTAAGGAAGGTAAAAGAAAATAGTGTTATTCCAATGATAGTTTTTTTCATTTTTACTTTAAAAAATTGTTAAGTTAACATTATGAAAAATGAAATTACTCTCAAAGCCTTTTTTTTAAGTATTTTCTTATCGATAATTCTTTCATCTGCAATGGTATATTTAGGTTTATATGCTGGTATGACTATTTCAGCATCAATTCCTGCAGCTATTATGTCAATGGGAATTCTTAGACTTTTTAAAAATTCAAACATTTTAGAAAACAATATTGTACAAACTGCAGCATCTGCTGGTGAATCATTAGCTGCTGGAGTTATTTTTACATTACCAGCTCTTTTACTTATAGGTTATTGGGATACCATCAGCTACTGGGAAGTAACAAAAATTGCTATGGTTGGTGGAATTTTAGGTGCATTATTTACTGTACCATTGAGAAGAGCATTAATTTTAAAAGCACGACTTCGCTTCCCAGAGGGGGTTGCAACAGCAGCAGTGCTAAAAACTGGTCATGAGACTGATGCAAAGAAATCTCAACAAAGCTTGAAAATCATTGGTATTTCAGCTCTTGTTGGAGGATTTGTGAAGTTGGGAGAATTAGCTTTTAGTGTTTGGTCAAGTGCATTAGGTGGTGCAGTTGCAATAAAGGGAGCAATTTTTGGAATGGGAGCAAGTCTTTCTCCATCTTTATTTAGCGTAGGTTACATTGTTGGAAGAAATATTGGTATTCTCGCTTTTAGCGGTGGATTAATATCATGGGCTGTTGCTATACCAATTTACTCTTATCTTTACGGATTTGAAGGAGAAAATTATTTTGAAAGTGCAAATATAATTTGGAATGCAAAAATACGTTATCTTGGAGTTGGTGCAATGGTTGTGGGTGGAATTTGGTCTGTTATTCAGCTAGCTAAACCACTTATTGAAAGCATTCAATTAAGCTTAAAAACGCTTCAGGAAAATTCAGATAATGTTTCTTTGGAAGAAAGAGATTTACCAATTAACTATGTTTTTATAGCTATTTTGGCGATGCTCGTTCCAATCTCTTTAACATATTTTGGAATAATTGGTTCTTGGAGCTCTGCAGTTATTTTATCATTTGTGATGCTTATTTTTGGCTTTCTATTTTCAGCTGTTGCAGCATATATGGCTGGAGTTGTTGGATCATCTAATAATCCAATTTCTGGAGTTACGATTGCAACTATCTTATTTAGTTCACTACTAATTATAAGTTTCTTTGATATTGACTCTTCAAAAGGAGCAGCTGCGGCAATATTAATTGGAGCTGTGGTTTGTTGTGCTGCTGCTATTGGTGGTGATAATCTGCAAGATCTAAAAACAGGAAACATTGTTGGAGCAACTCCATGGAAGCAACAATTAATGCAGCTAGTTGGTGTAGTAAGTGCTGCCTTAACGCTTGGAATAGTTTTAACACTGCTTCATGAAGCCTATGGTATTGGTAGTTCTGATTTACCAGCTCCTCAAGCAGTATTAATGACTAATGTTGCAAATGGAGTTTTTCAAGGTAATTTGGAATGGGGGATGATTTATGCTGGGGCAATTTTAGGTATAGTTATCATCATGATTGATCAATATCAAGCATTCAGAAAAGCAGATTTCAGGGTACCAATTCTAGCAGTAGCCATAGGAATTTATCTTCCTATTGAGTTAACTCTTCCAATATTCGTTGGAGGAATGTTAAATCATTTTGCAAGTAAGACCGCATCTGAAGAAGGTAAAAATAATGGACTGTTAATAGCTTCAGGACTAATAACAGGAGAAGCATTAATGGCTATATTTATAGCAGTTCCTCTTTTCTTTGATAAAAACTATTGGCCAAACCTTTCATTACCGTCTCCTGTGAATGACTTAGTTGGAATTGCTATTATAACAATTATACTTCATAGATTATTCTTAGTGGCAAAAAAATAGTTAAAAACCACTTATAGTAAATTTGGTCTTATTCTTTAGTTTTTTACTCAAATTAAAAGCTTTCTCATATGAATTTAAATGGCCGCTTCTTACGTAATATATCATTGCACCATTTTTAAATACTTGGTCAATTTGAATAT
Source organism: Fidelibacterota bacterium SCGC AAA298-D23 (assembly GCA_000402655.1). Lineage (GTDB taxonomy): Bacteria > Fidelibacterota > Marinisomatia > Marinisomatales > Marinisomataceae > Marinisoma. Next base: position 141,888 of record AQSI01000003.1, on the reverse strand, counting down.
TATTTATTTTTTCTTCGTTCAATGAATCTTTTAATATTTTAGCATTCTCAATCGTTGAAAATGCACCAAATTGAATAAACCATACTTTTTTAGAAGATGGTTTCGATTTATTTTTTTGGTTTTTTTTGAAGATAATAATTTTTGATAGACTTTAAGAGAATCTGTCTCACCAATAGCATCAAAAGATTTAAATAGTAGATCTTTAGATGATTGGTTTTGAAGATGCAAAGGAGCATTTAAATTAAATTCTTTTAAAAGATTTGAAGAAGTAATGTATGAGCCTTTTGCATACAACATTTCAGCCTTTTTGAGCTTTGATAGCCATACATAGTCAGAATCTTCGTTTGTATTAATGATGCTTTCATAAATTTTAAGTGCTTCATTTGCATTTGTTAACCTAAGAGCTTTTTCATAATCTAAAGCCAAATTTTTGGCTTGTTGAGTAAATGTAAATGAAGATAAAATTATTAATAAAAAAATATTATTTGATAATTTCATCTTTGATCATTTCGTTACATAATGAAGAAATTGATTTTCTTACTTCAAAACTTTCTGAGTCCAATTTTAATTTGTTTAACCTAATTGAATGACATGAATAATTACTTTTCATAAATCTATCTACTAAATCATGCGCTTCTGAGACTTCTTTTTTTTCTAAAAGAATGTCCACTAATCTATTTAAAGCAAAACCATCAAAGCTTTTTTCTAGCAATTCTTTATATAAAATTTCAACTTCATCATATTGTTTATTATCAAATAAAATATTCTCTATTTTATTATAAGCCAAAGTTCTTTGAGAGGGTTTGTTCTTTGCATAAAGCTTATAATATGAAATTGCAGTCTCCACATTATCTTTATTATGTTGAGCTAGCTCCAATGCAGATTCAGGATAAATGTTTTCAGCAGCTGCACTTTTTTCAAGATAATGTAAGTAATTTTTTATTTTATCCTTAGACTTGTAATCCATTGCAATGTAGTAGTTAAGCATTGATTCATCATTTTTTTTATGATCTAAGTCAATTTTCATTAATTTTTTTTCATGTGTCAGAGCTTCTTTCCAATTTTCATTCTTGGTTGCAATTTCTTTAAGCATTAATAAAGCCCATTTGTTTGATGAATCTATTTTTAAAATAATATTGAGTTCATCTTCAGCTTTGGATTTATCACCACTTTGTAAAAAATCTTTTGCCAATGCTGTGTGTGCCTCAATTTTTTTATTTTTTGAAATCTTAGGTCTTAAAATTATGCTTTGATGAATTTTAATTGCCTGATTAACATCTTTGTCTCTAACAATATCTCCTAATAATAAAAAAGCATCAATATTATTTGAATCCTTTGAAATAATTTCCCTCAAAAGATTATATGCTCTATCTTTATCTCCACTTACCAAAGCCTTCAGCGCATAATTAAATGCCTCAGCATCTGTTGGTAAATTTTTTGATCTATTATTTACTAAAAAGAATATGATCAAAGCTAAAAAAACAAATAATATTATGAAAATTTGCAAATTGCTTAAGGCAGTGAAGTCCAAAGAATTACTCCTTATCGGAAAAACTGAATTCTTCGCCAACAGCAACATTTCTTAAACTATCTAATTCTTCGGTAATTTCTTTATTTGATTTGACTAACTTTGAAATTTCAGATCTGTAAGAAAAAACAGATTTAAGAGAAATAATATAGCCAATTATTACACCAACCATTATAAAGCCAATAAAAGCTAGGTACCCAGGTATATCATAGCCATTGTCTCTGAAAAAATAGATGGTTATACTTTCACTATTTCTATCAAATAACAGGAAAGTCCCTGCTAACAATGTCAATAGAAACAAAACTCTTATAACTCTAAACATTATGCTCCTGTAACCTCTTTTCCATGCAAAATTACTCCAGTTGCGTTGGATATTTCAACTGGTACTATGTCTTTAATATTAATATTATTTTTCTCAATTATCACCCATTCATTAGAATCAGTTCTACCTGCCCAATGCAAGTTTGATTTTTTGCTTTCTTTTTCAATTAAAACTTGCTGAAAAGTACCAATCATTTTCTGATTTAGCTCCAAAGTATGTTTTCTCTGAAGGATTAACATTTCATCTAAACGTATTTTTTTAATTTGTTCAGATATTTGATCAGAAAATTGTTCAGCTTTTGTATAAGGTCTTGGAGAATACTTAAAGGTAAATGCTGAATTAAATTTTATTGCTTCCATCAAATCTAAAGTTTCTTGAAACTGTTCATCTGTTTCGCCCGGAAAGCCCACAATGATGTCGGTTGATAAACCACAGTTTGGCATAATTTCTCTAATTTTCATCGCCATATCGTAAAAATGTTCTCTAGTATAAGTTCTGTTCATTCTTTTCAGCACTTCATTTGATCCAGATTGCATAGGAAAATGAACATAATTACATATATTTTTTCTTGAAGCCATAACCTCTAGTAATTCAATATTTATATCTTGAGGATGTGGAGATGTATATCTAATTCTTTTTACACCATTAATATCAGAAACTGCCAATAATAAATCTGAAAAAGATTTACCTTCAAAATTATATGAATTTACATTTTGCCCCAAAAGAGTAATTTCTATAAATCCTTGATCAACAGCCTTTTTAACTTCTTCAATAATGCTATCAACGCTTCTACTTCGCTCTCTTCCTCTAGTGAATGGGACTATGCAAAATGAGCAAAATTTGTCGCATCCTCGCATTATTGAAACCCATGCATTAAATGTATCTCCTCTATTAGGAAATAGATTTTCATAAACTTCGTACCTTGAAAGTTTTGTATCAACAATACTTTTATTATCCTTGACATGCCTATTAATTAAATCAGGAATTTTTCTATATGAATCAGGGCCAAGAATAATGTCTACATAAGGTTTATTTTTGAGCAAATCATCTTTTAAATTCTGAGCCATACAACCTAAAACACCAATAATTAAATGGGGCTTATTAAGTTTTATTTTATGAAGATTACCAAGCTTTGAATGAACTTTAGTTTCAGCATTTTCTCTGATAGCACATGTATTTAAAAAAATTGCATCTGCTTCATCATAATCAGCAGTCTTTTCAAGACCAAGATTTGTTAAAATTCCTTCTACAAGTTCTGAATCTGCTACATTCATTTGACAACCGTAGGTTTCTAAAGCAAATTTTTTAATTATTGAAGAATTCATTAATCAATATAGCCTGTAAAGAAATAGTTTAATGGATCAACAGTCTTATTGTTCTTATGAACTTCGTAATGTAAATGAAATCCAGCAGCTCGTCCACTATTACCAGATTTTCCAATCTTATCACCACGTTTAACTTTCTGTCCTTTTTTTACATTAATTTTCCAAAGATGAGCATAGACTGTTTCATATCCATATCCGTGGTCAATTTTAATATACCTACCCCACCCCGAATCATACTGAGCTTTTGTTACAACTCCATCGCCAGTTGCAACTACATCTGTATTTAAATTAACCGGAAAATCAAGGCCAGAATGCATTCTTCTTTTTCCATCAATTGGGTCTGTTCTATATCCATACTTTGAACCTATATAGCCTTTAACAGGCGATATGGAAGGTATATGTCTATACATTTTTTCATTTGATTTAATTTTGTTGAATATTGTATTATAACTATCTTTTTGAATATTAACTGCAAAAGCAAGCGAATCTACTTTTTCTTTTAGCAACATTATAGAGCTATCATCAACTGTATTAAGAGTCAAATCTACTTCTGATCCGCCAACGCCCTGTGCTTTAACATCATCACTCAATGGAGCTAAAGTAGCATAAGTTCTTAATTCTGAATCTTTTTCTTCAATTAATTTTAATTCATTCTCAAGTTGAGTGATTCTATCAAGTAATTCTTGTGAAACATCAGAATATTTTTGATCAGTTTCCTCAAGCTTAAACTTGTAGTAATCTTCTGAAAATCTTAGTGATAAAGAATAATTGAGCACAAGCAATGCAGCAATGAACACTCCAAAAAAAATCAGAAAATTTGATAAAGAAAAATTTATCTGGTGAAGCCTATCAGATGAAAGGAATTGAAATGAAAACTTATTTTTGTTCATTATTTTTTTTCTCTTCTTCTACTGATTCATAATCATGATTAATTTCTTTTTTAACATTGGCAATTTTTAATTTTATAGTTTCAATACTATCTACGATTGAAAGATATTTCTTATCACCAACAAAATTTAAAACATTTTTTTCTTTAGTTTTTGAAAATACGTATAAACCTAATTTAACATATTGGCTAGATAATTTTCTTTCAAGCTGAAGTACATCAATTCTTAATTTACTTGTATGAGTAAACTCCTCAGCTTTTTCAGATGCAACAATACTCCACTCAGTTATATTATTTTTTAGATCTTCCCAAAAGTTTGTCATAGAACAGAATTTAATAGAACAGAAATAGATAGCAAAGGTTAAAAGATGCTCCCAATTTCGAGGAAATCAGGAGCTATCTTTCTTTTATGGTAGCCAACCAAATTTATTCAAAAATACCTTTTATTAATGTTGATATGCTTTTTTTAATGCTGCTTACATCTTTTATCTTTAATGATGATGATTTGTCTTCAACATTAAATTTAGGCCAAGCTAGAAGTCCAAAAAGTGTAATAAATTCTCTTTTATCCTCGAGATTCTTCTTATAAATTATATTTTGAACTTTCATTAGATCTACTGGAACATCTACAAAATGTTTCTTAAAAAGTAAGTCTAGATTTCGAATTTTAGAACCACCTCCAGAAATTTTAATACCTGATTTAAAATCAGTAACTGACTTACCAATATTTCTCATTTGGACTTCTATTTGATCAATTATATCTTCAAATCTTAATTCAACTATTTTTGAAATTTCTTTTTCATTTACATTTTTCTTTAAATCATCATTTGGAATTTCAACCTCAAACACTTTTGATTCATCTGCAAAATCAGAAAATGCAGATACATATTCTATTTTTACTCTCTCAGCTTCTTTAATTGATGTCTGAAGGTATGCAGCCATATCATTGGTTACCAAGCCTGAACCTAATGGTATAACTTTAGAATGAATCAAATAATTATCCTTAAAAATCAATAAGTTGGTTTTGTCAGCTCCAATATCAACAAAAATTACACCTAATTCTTTTTCATCATATGTAAGATTAGAAGATGAGGCAGCATAACCATCAAAAACGGGAAAAGGTTCAATTCCTAAATCTTCATTGAAACAATAATCTAATTGGGTAAGATTAAAATTTCTTACATGAATAACATGAGATTTAGCATCTATAGATTTTCCGACCATTCCAATTGGATTTCTAATTAATGGAGAACTTCCAATAAAATATCCTTGTTCAATATTATGTAAAACATATCTATCGGCTGAAACCTGTACATCCGAGCATTGATTTAAAAGCTTTTGCTTTATTTCTTCATTTATTTCGAAATCTGTATTTTCTCTAGAACGAATTCTGGTTGATGAATTAATTGACTTAATTCCTCTCCCAGATACTGATACCCATGCATCTTCATCAATATTGATTTTTGCATCTTTTTCCATTTTTTCTACAAGAATTTCAAGGTGAGTAAGTAATAAATCCTTATCAACTATATCTCCACAATCAATACTTTTACTTTGAATTTCACCTATGGATAAAACTTCAATTTTTCCATTAGGTAAAATTCTTCCAGCTGCACTTTTTATGCTATGTGATCCTAAATCAAACGCTATTTGAATTCTATTTCTCATTATGTTTCTTTTACAATTACCTGATTGTTGTATCTTAAATCAATGTATTTAAAATCTGTTAAAAATTTTTCTTCTTGTAATGCTTCCTGAAATGAATTTAAATATTTCATTTTTTCCTCAAGTTTTTGAGATCCTAAAAGTATTCTAGTCTTCCCATTTTTTAATATAATTTCATATTCACTTTCTTCATTAAATACAAATTCAGATATATTATCATAAATCATTGAGAAGTTATCTTTTGTGTATTTTATTATTGAAATTGAAATTAACACATTTGTTGATATAGTTTTGGACCCTTTAGGATACAATTCAGGGTTTGATTTAAAATTACTTAATATGGGCAAAGATAGATCGCAGTATTCAACTGGTAAACATATACCTTTTGAGTCTAGAATAATTAATTCATTACTATTTATTAATGCTATAGGCTCTCTTTCATATATTGTTATATCAACTATTGATGGAAATCTTCTTGAAATTTTACAATCAATAATGTGGTCAAGTTGAAGTATTTCATTTTTATAACTTTTTAATTCTTTTTCAAAAATACTATAAGATTTCAATATATCACTTTTCTCCTTGATTATTGATTGATCAAAAAAAGTGGTTCCATAAATATTAATTTCTTCAATTTTGTATAAATTTTTGAAGTTTGCCCAATTCAACGATAATGTGAAAAGTAGTAACACTGATACTAAAAATAATAATAAACCTATAATTGAATTGTGAAATTGATTTAACATAAACCCTCAATTTCATCTTCATTAAAGCCTATTAATTTTACCTCGAGAGAAAGATTTATTTTAAATCTTTCCAGAACTTCTCCATGAGCTTTTTTTATTAAACGTATCATGTCATTAGATGAAGCTTTTCCATTATTAATAAAAAAATTAGCATGTTTATCAGATATCACTGCATCTCCAATACTAAAACCTTTCAAACCTGCTTCATCCAAAAGCTTTCCAGCAGAATTATTTTCAGGATTTTTAAACAAACTTCCAGCTGATCTTTGACTTAATGGCTGTGTATTTTTTCTACCTGATTGAGCTTTAATAAAGTTTTCATGAATAATATTTTCATCAGCTTTTTTAAGATCAAATTTTGCTGATAATAATATATCATCTTTTTGAAATGATGATTTTCTGTAAGAAAAATTCAAATCTTTTTTAGGAATTTTTTTTATTTCATTTTTTGAATTTATCAGCTCAACATGAATAAGATTTTCTGAAATCTCTCCTCCCCAAGCACCTGCGTTCATAATTAAGGCTCCACCTAATGTTCCTGGAACTCCATTCAAATTTTCTAATCCAATTAAATTATTTTTTACTGCATGCCTAACAATTTTTCCTAGCATAGTACCACATTCAGCATATAAAATATTATTCGAAACCTTGATTTGTTTTAACGAATTTTTTAGTGAAATCACTGCTCCTCTAATTCCCTTATCGCTTACAAGAACATTTGAACCAGAACCAAGAATAGTTAATTGAAGTTTATTTTCGTTAATTATTTCAATTACTTTAATTAAATCCTGCTTGCTTTTAGGGAAAATCATCAAATCTGCTGGACCACCTATTCCATACGTTGTATGTTTTTTAAGAGACTCATTCATTAAACATAATGATGATGTCTCGCTATTTAATTCCTTCATAATATTTTCAATCATTGTAATGTTTTCCTAACTCTTCAGCATATCTCCAAATATTCCCAGCGCCCATTGTCAAAAAAATATCTCCCTTAACCCCAATTGACTTTACTTTTTTAACTATCTCTTCAGAAGAAACATATGAAACATTCTTGTGATTTAATTTTAACATTTCATCAATAATCAAATTTGAATTTATTGAATGGTCATCTTTTTCTCTTGATGCAAAAATATCAGTAATCATAACATTGTCTGCATTCATCAAAGCTTTTGCAAAATCCTTATAAAATTCTTTTGTTCTCGAAAAAAGATGTGGTTGAAATATTACATTTAAATTATTTTTCCAATTGTTTTTTACAGCTTCTATCACATTTTGAACTTCGACTGGATGATGTGCGTAGTCATCAACAATCATTATATCTTTATTTGCTTTAATATCAAACCTTCTCTTAACACCACTAAAACCACCAAGTGCTTTGCACGCACTTTCAATATCAATTCCCATTGTTTCACAAACTGAGATAGCTGCGAGAGCATTATAAACGTTGTATTTGCCTGGTACTAATAGATTTACCAAAAATTTTTGATTTTTAACTATTAAATCAAATGAAGTACTTCCATCTTTCTGATTTAAATTTTCTGCATTGATATCAACATTCTGATTTTCTATACCATATGTTACTAAACGTTTATCAATTTTTGGTATTATTGATTCAACATTTTTGGAATCTTTACATACACATACAGTTCCATAGAAAGGAACAGAATTTGCAAATTGAAGGAAAGTATCTTTTAAATCGTCAATATCTTTGTAGCATTCAATATGTTCAAAATCAATATTATTTATTACTGCAATGGTAGGACTTAAATGCAGTAAGCTTTTGTTATACTCGTCAGCTTCAACAACTAATGTATCTCCTGCACCTAAAATTGAGTTAGACTCCAGTGACTTAATAACTCCGCCAACAATAATTGTAGGATCTAAATTCATTGATTTTAAAATAGTACCAACCATTGATGTTGTAGTTGTTTTTCCGTGCGTTCCAGCAATTGCAACTGTGGAGTTATTTAACTTAGCAATTTCAGAAATCATTTTTGCTCTTGAATAAACTAATATGTCTTTTGAATATGCCTCGATTAACTCTACATTATTTTTGGGGATAGCGTCTGAATATATCACCAATTGAGCATCTGATATATTTTCTTTACTGTGACCAATAGATACATTTATTCCTAAATTAATTAATCTTTGAACAATTGGTGAATCGACAATATCAGAACCTGAAACCAAAAACTCTTTATTTTTAAGAAGCTCTGCAATTCCGCTCATTCCTATTCCACCTATTCCAATCAGATGTACTTTTTTTACACTATAAAGCATATTTTTTTTCCAAAATAAAGTTAGAGATAGTTGATAAAGTATTGGGAATATTAATATTATTAAAATTGCTTTTCATTGAATCTAAAATTCTATCATTTTGTGATATATTTCTTAAAGTTGATATAAAAGTCTCATTACTAAAGTTATCTTCTTCAATTAATTTTGAACAAAAATTATCATGAAGAAATTTTGCATTAAAATGCTGATGATTTTCTGATGAAAATTTAAAAGGAACTAATATTGAAGGTTTTTTAAATTTTATTAGTTCAGAAATGGTCATAGCACCAGATCTTGAAAGTACTAAGTCAACATTTTCGTATAAAAAGGGCATTGAGTCGCAATAATCATAAATTATTATATTTTCACTCTCAAAATGTTTTAATGACTCATAATTATTTTTACCAACTATCCATATGACATTCATAAAATCAAGCTTATGATTTTCCAAGGCTATCTTGATTTTTTCATTTAAAAATTGAGAACCTTGGCTACCACCAAAAACTAATAAAGTCCTTAATTCATTATTTAAATTAATATTCATACTTTTACTTTTATCTAAAAAAACTGGATTGCCTGAAAAAATAGTATTTGTTTTATTTAAAAATTTTTCAGCATTTTTGAATCCTAAAAAAACTGCTTTTGCATCTTTACTAAATATTTTTGTTACGATTCCTGGATATGAATTTTGTTCGTGTAAAATGAATGGAATTTTAAGCATCCTTGCTACTTGTAATGGTAAAAATGATGAGTAACCTCCGGTTGAAATAACCAAATTAGGTTTTTGTTTGATAAAAAATTTTAATACACTAAAAAATCCAATTATAACGTTCATTCCTACGATTATATTTTGAAATAATGATTTAAAAGAAACTTTTCTATTTAAACCTGAAATTTTAATAAGCTTATAGGCCATGTTTTCGCTATTTATCTTTGAGCTTTCAATTCCCTTTTTTGCCCCAATGAAAGAAAAATTAAAATCAGACTTTAAATTAAGTTCATTCTTAATAGCCATAAGCGGATAGTAATGTCCTCCTGTTCCACCACCACACAAAAGAATATTCATTTTAGGCATTTACTCTTAATCTCCATTTCTTAACATTAAGCTTTCTTTGAGCCCTACTAATATTTAACAGTATAGCAATCATCATTAAGTTGATAATTAATGATGAGCCTCCATAACTAATAAATGGTAAAGGTACTCCTGTAACAGGAATAACACCAATTACTACTCCAATATTGATAAATGCATAAATTGTTATACTTAAACCAAAACCAATTGATAGCATGATTCCAAAAATATCGTTTGATTTTTTAGAGATTTGTACAGCTCTATTAAAAATGATATAATAAACTAGCATTAAAATACTACCAGCAATAAAACCTAATTCTTCACCGATAATTGCAAAAATAAAATCTGTATGAGTTTCTGGTAAGTAAGAATATTTTTGTATGCTTTCCCCAATGCCCATTCCTGAAAATCCTCCTTGTTTTAAGCCAATCAAAGCTTGCTCTGATTGATATCCTACTGAAGCTGACGAACTAGGTGAATCAATAAATTCTAAAATTCTACGTAATACATAATTTTTTTCATTCAAAATAAAAATACCAATAGTTCCAACTGATAACACACCAATTGTTGCTAACTGAATAAAAGATGCACCACCAACAAAAAGCATTGTGAAAGCAATTAATAATAAAATTAAAGTTGTTGAGTTATCTGGCTGAATTATAATCATTAGAGTTATTGGTAATATTGATATCATCGGATAAAAAATACCCTTAACAAATTGCTTCATATATTTATAATTATTATCTATGTAACTGGCTAAGAAAATAATCATTGAAAACCTTGCAACATCAGAGGTTTGAAATGAAATAGGACCTATAGATAGCCATCTACAAGAATCACCATTACAGCCTTGAAATTTTGTATATAATAATAAAACAAATGAAATAAATAATAAATAAGGAGACAAAAATTGTAATTTTCTATAATTGATTTTTGTAAGTAAAACAAAAATAAAAAAGGCTGGAATAAGTTTTATCATTTGACTTACCAAAAAATATGTTCTTGATTCTCCGCCAGTAATTTCTAATGATTTTACCCAACTAGCGCTAAAAAGCATGAACAATCCAAAAGATATCAATGCAATTACTGATATAAATAATACCTTATCCTGACCTTGTTCTTTAATATTCACGCATAATACCTTTCTATAATATTTTTAAATTTTTTACCTCTTTCTTCATAATTATTAAATTGATCGAAGCTTGCGCATGCAGGAGAAAGCAAAACGACACTACTTTCAACAGCACTATCAATAGCTTTATGAACCGCGTTTTCAAAGTGTTCAATTTTTTCTACATTAATTTCATTTGAAAGTGAATTATAAATTTTGTCTGACGCTTTACCGTAGACGATAATTTTTAAAATGTTCTTTTTAAACAAAGAGATTTCACTAAAGTCATCCTCTTTTGGAATACCACCTAGAATTAAAATTACTTTTTTGGAAATTGATTCAAGTGCTTTAATTGCAGAATCAATATTTGTTGATTTGGAATCATTTATAAAATCAATACCTTTATATGAATTAAAGTGTTCAAATCTATGTTCTAAGCTCTCAAATTCACGAATAGCTTTATGAATGTTATCATTACTGACTCCGATCATACTAGCTATCTCAGAAGCAATAATAATATTTGATACATTATGAATTCCTTGCAGTGATATAGAGTTTGTATCAAGTGAAATACTTAGGTCATTTGAAAAAATTTTATTTTTTTTATAAAAATAATTTCCTTCTTCTTCCGTTATAGAATAAGGTATTATATTTTTATAGCTATCATCAACTTTGTTTTTTAAAAATTTATCATCATAATTGAAAAAACAATGCTTTGAATTATTAAAAATATTCAACTTTGCTTCAAAGTATTCTTCAATAGAATTATATCTGTCCATATGATCAACAGATATATTCAGTATAACTGAAATTTCTTTTTTTAAAGTTTCACAATGTTCAAGTTGAAAACTTGATAATTCTAAAATACAAAAATCAATTTCATTTTTTTCATACAATCTATTTTCAAGTACAATTTTTGAGAACGGAATACCAATATTGCCAGACTTAAGAACTTTTTTTTGGGTGCTAAGTATATCTGTTAGAAGAGAGACAGTTGTTGTTTTACCGTTTGTTCCAGTAATACAAATATTTTTTGATTTCGAAAGATTTCCAGCAAATTCTATTTCGCTTATTACCGGAATTCTTTCAGCATTAATTTTACGCAAGATTTTGGAATTATTAGGGATTCCAGGTGACTTAATTATAATATCAGATTTCAAAATTTGATTTGAATGAACACCAATTTCTAATTCAACACCTAACATTTTTAAATCGTCAATAAATATTTGATTAATATTTTCATTTGAATCTGATACAAAAACATTATTATTTAAACTTTTGGCCAATTTTGCAGACCAGTATCCACTTTTACCTAAGCCTAAAATACCAATATTTTTTCCCTCATACTTCATTGGTTTTGTTTTCTTATATATGCAGGAACATCATAATCAGCACTTTGATCAAAGTCATCAAAAACTAGTGTTGGACCATCATTTTCTTCATCAAAATTTTCATTATCTATATTTTCTTCATTTTTTTGATTATACAATGTTGTGTTAGCTTTTTCCATTAAGTCATTTGTATTTTTATTAAAATTACTTTTTTGAATTTCTTTTTTATACGCAACATCTTCAATTGGAGTTCTATTAAATCCCGTAGCAATTACTGTAACTTTTAATTCATCATCCATATTTTCATCAACAACACATCCAAAAATTAAATGCACTTCCTGACCAGCTTCTTCATAAATCAGCTTGGTAGCGGCATCTACTTCGCGCATTGTCATTTTTTTATTTCCTGTAACATTAACTAAAGCTGCTTTTGCACCTTTTATTGACTGATTATCTAAAAGTGGGCTACAAATTGCCTGCTGTGCAGCTAAAACAGCTCTTTCTTCTCCTCTTGCAGTGCCAGTTCCCATCACTGCATCTCCCATTCCACTCATAACCGTTTCAACATCAGCAAAATCAATATTTACATTTCCTTGCTTATTAATAAGGTCTGAAATACTTTGTGCTGCCTGAAGCAATACTGAATCTGATTCAGCAAATCCTTCTTCAAGTGTAGTATTATAATCAATAACGGAAAGTAATTTTTCATTAGGTATTACAATCAATGTGTCACAAAAGTTCCTCATTGTTGCAATTCCTTTCATTGCAGCTGACATTTTTTTTTGGACCTTCAAAATTAAATGGTAAAGTGACAATACATACAGTCAATATACCAAGCTCTTTACATATTTTTGCTACTACTGGAGCAGCCCCAGTTCCTGTTCCACCTCCCATACCTGCTGTAACAAAAACTAAGTCGGATCCAGCAACTATTGATGAAACTGCTTCCTTATCATGCATAATTGCTTTTCTTCCAATTTCAGGTTTTGCTCCAGCTCCTAGTCCTTTTGTCAAATCTTTTCCAATTTGAATTTTAGTTTCAGCAGGATTACTATCTAAATCTTGCGCATCTGTGTTTATAGCAATAAACTCAACACCTTCCATTCCAGAGGTGATCATTCGATTTATTGCATTACCTCCTGCTCCGCCGACTCCTAGGACTTTAATCCTAGCTTTTTGTGTTGAAAATTCATCGAATTCAAATAACATAATTATCTCCTTATTCTTTAAGCTCTGCTTTCAAAATGCAGATTGATTCTTTTTCTATTTTAGTACCAGCTTCAATACTTTGACTAACAATAAGCCCACTGCCACTAATTTGAGGCTTAATTCCTACTTTTTTTAAATCTGAAAATGCATCTCGAACTGTTTTACCAATTAGATTAGGCATTTCTACATACTCAATTTTTATTTTATAATTTTTTTGAATCAAAATAGGCTCGTTCTTAACTCTTAAATTTTTTGATCTTGAAATTGTGATCGATTTATCTATATTTATAATTCTATCCATTACAGACTTAAATACGGGAGCAGCTGAAATACCACCCCAATGTAAATTTCTTGAAACGTCTGGACTGTCAATTATTATTAAACATAATAATTGTGGATTTTCAAAAGGAAAATATCCTACAAAACTTGAAATAAATTCCTTTTCAGAATATTGACCATCAATCAATTTTTTTGAGGTACCAGTTTTTCCAGCTACATTCCAACCATCAATTGCCGCTGACTTTGCACTTCCATTCTCAACAGTATGAGATAACATTAAACCTAATTTTTCAGAGTTAGATTGGGATAAAATTCTTTTTTTTGTATTTCTTTGATTTTTAATAATTGTATCATCATATTTCTCGATTCTTTCAACAACATATGGCTTTAATAAGAATCCACCATTAGCAATTGCTGCATATGACATGGCAATTTGCAATGGAGTAGCAGAGATTTCATAACCTATTGGAACACTATGCATTGAAGATAAAGTCCATTTTGAAGGCTCTCTAAATGTACCGGGTTGCTCAGTAAAAGAATCAAAGCCGGTTTTTGTTCCATATCCAAACTCTCTAGCTTGATTATAAATACTTTTTTTTCCTAAATATTCTGCAATTTTAATAGTTCCAATATTACTTGAGAATGCAAGAATCTCTTTCACATTCAAAACAGTATGCGGCTCTGAATCTTCAATCATTTTAATATTATGAAAATTATAAGGACCTTTAACATTATACTCATCTGTTAAAGATATATCGCTTTCTAATGCTGCAGCCATAGTTACTATTTTAAATGTAGATCCTGGCTCAATTAAATCACTAACAATCTTGTTTCTTTGCAATTCAATATCAAAATCATTTGGAGAATTAGGATTATAATCTGGTAGATTTACCATAGATAATATTGCCCCAGTTTGAGGATTTAAAATTAATCCCATTGATGCACTAGCTCCTACCTTCTCCATCTGAATAATTAGTTCATCTCTTAATACAGCCTGATATTCTTTATTAATTGTTAAAGTAATATCTGCGCCATTTTTAGCTTCTTGCGAAGGTAATGTTGGGTCAGAAATTTTTACTCCTAAACCATTTCGCTTTGACAGCTTCGAACCACTTACTGGTTTTAAGAATTTATTATATTTTGATTCTAATCCAGAAACCCCTTCATCATCAATATTTGTAAAACCAACTATTTGAGATACAAGATTATCCTCTGGATAATATCTTTTATAACTTTTTTTAATAATTAGTGAATTAGGATATTTTTTTTGAAGATATTCGCAATTTCTATTGATCTTTTTTTCAAGATCAATATAGTCTTTACCAGTACTAACTTTAGATAAATAAATTTCTTTATCAGTTCCGGTACATTCAGAAAGATCATTCAATAAATTATTATTTAAAATCTTTTGAGGGTGAATCCCAATTCTATAAAAGGTTAAATTTTGTGTGAGATTATTACCATTCACATCATAAAAATTTCCTCTAAAGCCATTGATAGATTCTAACTTGATTCCTTGAGGGCTATTAAGTTTATTAATTATTTGGATATTAAAAAGCCTAAAACCAAATCCTATCCATATAAGCATAATCGATATATGAACGAAAATTATTCTTTTTTTAAATTTGATATAGTTTTTAGTCATTAATATTTATAATTATTGTTTCAGGATTACTTGGAACTAATCCAATTTCTTTTGCTTTCTTTGAAATAACATCTGCTCTTTTCATTCTTTCAATTGAATTTTTTTTGAGCGTTAAATCTTCATTAAGTTTTGTTAATGTTTTCTTATTAAAATCAATGCTAGCTTGAGTTTTGTCTGCCTCAACAAATGCTGCAAAATAGACTGTGAGTGTTATTACTAAAACAACAAACATGTAAACCCATTTCATGTTTTCTCTTTTTTGTTTTTCTGCTTTATTTAATCTTTTTTTCTTAGCCAATTTTTTCTCCCACTCTCATTTTTGCACTTCTTGCTCTTTTGTTTAAACCAACTTCCTCTTCAGAAGGAATTAGAGGTTTTTTGTAAATTAAATTAATCTTTTTTTTATGCTTCAAATCTTTGAATTTATGTTTTACGATTCTATCCTCAATTGAATGATAGCTTATTACAACAATTCGTCCTTGAGGACTAAGAAGATCTATAAAATTATCTAAAAAAAATTTTAAGTGATTTAATTCATCATTAGTAGCTATCCTTAAAGCTTGAAATATTCTAGAATATGTTTTAAGCCTATATTTGAAAGGTGTAACTTGGTCAACAACAGATGTGATAGCTAATACATCAACTTTATCATTCAAATCTTTAATTTTTTTTGCAATTTTATATGCATGTCTTTCTTCACCATACTCTTTAAAAATTTTTGTCAATTCTTTGAGGTCATTTTGATGAACAATTTTTTCAGCAGTATTATTAGTAGAATTTTTATCAAAACGCATATCTAACGAAGATTGAAATTTATGCGAAAATCCTCTTTTATTATCTTCTAGCTGGAATGAAGAAAGACCTAAATCAAGGAGAATACCATCGACCGATTCTAATTTAAGTTCTTTTAAAATACTTTTTAAATTTTTGTAACTATCATTAAAAAATTTAAAATTTTCGTTTGGTAATAATCTTTTTTTGGCAAATGAGATTGAATCTTTGTCTCTATCAATTCCAATTAGTAAACCCTTATCAATTTTTTGAAGAATGGCCTCAGAATGACCTCCAAGTCCTAGTGTTCCATCAATATAAATTCCATTATCTTTTATTTTTAAGTTATCTATTGTTTCCATCAACATTACAGGAATATGTCTGTTATGAGTTGATGAAAAAGAGACCATCAGATATTTACTCTTTCTGATAGCTCTTCGTACGACTGATCGTCAATTTCATCAGACTGATCTACTTTTCGAAGTAAATTAGGATTCCAAATTTCAATTTTATTTAAAACGCCAATAATTGTTACATCTTTATCTATAGATGAATAATTAATTAAACTTTGAGGAAGAACAAATCTTCCTTGAGAATCAAACTTTAAAATATTTGCGTGTCTTAAATGATTTCTTAAAAATATCCTATTTGTTTTTGATAAAGAAGAAAGTTGAGTTAATTCATTTTGAATAAAATTCCATTCACTAATTGGATATATCCATGCACATTGATCTATTCCTCTGGTGACAACAAATGTTTTTTTGTCTTTTTTAGAAAATTGTTTTCTTAAGGGTGCAGGAATATTAATTCGATTTTTTGAATCAATAGAAAATGTAAACTGTCCTGTAAATGTATATTGGCTACTCATATCAAAATAAGGGAATTTAACCCACTATTAACCACTTATCTTACAATATTGAGGGAGTTTATGTCAATAAAAATGTTATCTTTTGGTAAAAAAGATAAATTAATTTTTTGGAAGATATTTTTTTATAGTAATTGAGTAAGGATTAGAACTTAAAATTACTTCAACTGGAAAATCATTTATTATATTTTTTGAAAAATCTTGATATGAATTTTCAGAGAATAAAATCAATTCATAATCAACAGTATTTGCAATAAGTAAAGATTTTTCTTCTCCACCCCATTGTTCAGTAAATGTATTTGATTGGCTGCTAAGCGTATCCTCAAAGATGAAAAATTCCTTTCCAGAAAAATTATCATAAAAAAATATATAATTTTCAATATTTGATTTAAATCTTATTGTTAAAGTATTTGAAATGTTATCAATGGATAAAACTTCTTCACTTCTCAATGAATAATATTCAATTAAATCAGATTTTGTTATTCTAAGTTCGTTTTCAAGATCTTTTTGAGATATTTGACTATTTGAATTAACTGAAATGCTTAAATAAATTAAAAAAAGTGATATACCAATGAAAACTGCTGAGTTAAATAAATTTTCACCTTTTATTTTTTTAAAAAAATTAGATTCTTCTTTACTGCTATCATTAGATATTTTTTTTTGTCCGATTTTAGGCTTCTGGTTCAAAAAACTATCAAGCTCAAATAATGCCTCGTTAATGTCTACTCCGATTTCATTAATATATGCTTTAAAAAATAATTTTACATATACAGGAGGAATTTCTGCAAATTTGCCTCTTTCAATCGAATGTAAATATTTTAAATCTATTTTAGTTCTTCTTGATACATCTTTTAAATCGATGTTATTTTCGATTCTGAATTTTTTGTATTTATTGTAAAAAATCATTTTTCGTCAAGGATTCGTTTCATTTCACTTTTTAAAAATTTTTGTTCCGGAAAACCTACAATATTATTGTAACATCCGTCAATATTTTTAATAAAATATTTCTCAGCATCTTCAATATTATATGAACCTGCTTTATCCAACACATTAAAATTATTTATATAGTTTTCAATTTCATCTTTTTTTAATGTTTTAAAACAAACTTTTGTACTATCAAAAATAGTGATTTGGTTGTCATTATAAGTTAAAGATAAAGCACTGATAACATAATGTGACCTACCTGACAATAAAGATAAAACCTCAAAAGCATCCTGATTTGAAGAAGGTTTACCGATAATTTTATTTTGAAACTCTACTATTGTGTCTCCTGAAATAACATAATCATTTTGATACTGTTGATGAACTTTTAATCCTTTTCTCATCGAAACATCTATTACATAATCAATAGGGTTTAACTTACTAGTGTTATCCTCATTTATATTTGGAACTTTAATTATAAAATTGTATCCTAACTTTTGTAGAATTTTCTTTCGTCTTGGAGAACTAGATGCTAATATTATATCCATAAAATCATTTTTTTTTGACTAAATTTATAACAATAAAGAGTAAATATGAATCATACAGATTTAATAAGACGAATTTATAGCAATTATCTTTCAAAAATTGTTGATGCAAAAAGCTTTTTCAATAGACCTTTAACATACACAGAAAAAATACTTTTTTCACATCTTTCTGAAGACTTACAATCTATGCCAGAAAGAACTAAAACATTTTGTACCCTTAGCCCAGATCGCGTGGCAATGCAAGATGCTACTGCTCAAATGGCATTATTACAGTTTATTAATGCAGGAATGCAAACTACAGCAGTTCCAACAACTGTTCATTGCGATCACTTAATCACTGCTATCAAAGGAGCTGAAGATGATCTTGATAATGCTCTGTTAACAAACAAAGAAGTTTATGACTTTCTAAAATCGGTTTGTGCGAAATATGGGATAGGTTTTTGGAAGCCTGGTGCAGGAATTATTCATCAAACTATTTTAGAAAATTATGCTGTACCTGGAACTATGATGATTGGAACTGATTCTCACACCCCAAATGCTGGTGGATTAGGAATGGTTGCGATTGGGGTTGGAGGAGCTGATGCTGTTGATGTGATGACAAATTCTCCTTGGGAAGTCAACTGGCCAGGTATTATTGGAGTCAAACTTACTGGTCATTTAAGTGATTGGGCATCTCCAAAAGATATTATTCTCAAACTTGCTGGTATCCTTACAGTAAAAGGCGGAACTGGAAAAATAATTGAATATTTTGGTGAAGGGACTGAGACAATTAGTTGCACCGGAAAGGCAACTATAACAAATATGGGAGCTGAAGTTGGAGCTACGACATCTATTTTTCCTTATGATAAAAAAATGTATGAATACTTAGAGGCAACCAACAGAAAAGACATTGCTGATTTAGCAGATGAAATTAAAAATCATCTTAAAGCAGATCATGATGTTCATGAAAACCCCGAAAAATATTATGACGAAGTTATAGAAATTAATTTATCTGAATTAGAACCACATATTGTTGGGCCTTATAGTCCTGATTTATCAAGAGAAATCTCAGATATGCCAGACGCGGTTAAAGATAATAATTATGATGATAATTTAAAAGTTGGATTGATTGGAAGTTGTACTAATTCTTCCTACGAAGATATCGAAAAAGCTGCTCATGTAGCTAAACAAGCTCTTGATGCAGGACTCAAGGCAAAATCAGAGTTTTATATTACTCCTGGATCCAATCAAATTAAAGCTACAATGGAACGAGATGGATATACCAAAATCTTTGAAGAACTCGGTGGAAAAGTTTTAGCAAATGCTTGCGGACCATGTATTGGTCAATGGAAAAGATCTGATATTAGTGATGGAGAAAAAAATACTATAATTACCTCCTTTAATAGAAATTTTGCAAAGAGAAATGATGGAAATGCGGCGACAGAATCATTTGTAGCCAGCCCAGAGATTGTAACTGCACTAGCAATTTCAGGTAAATTAAGTTTTAATCCTTCAAAAGATAAATTAACTCTTAATGATGGAAGTAGTTTTAGTTTTGAATCGCCTATAGGCTCTGAGTTACCCGAAATGGGATTTGAAAAAATTGGAAGTGATGACTTTTTAAAAGCTGAACTTAGTCCAGATACTGAGATTGTTATTAAAGAAGACAGTGATCGATTACAGGTGTTAAAACCATTTGCTGAATGGAATAAGAAAGAGATGAATAATTTAAAAATTCTTTTGAAAGCAGAAGGAAAATGTACAACTGATCATGTATCCCCTGCTGGCCCTTGGTTAAAATATAGAGGTCATCTTGAAAATATTTCCCAAAATATGTATTCTGGAGCCCTTAATGCTTTTACAAAAACAAATGGTGAAGCAATAAATTTAATTAATGATAAGACCGATAATATTTATGAAGTTGCGAAAACTTACAAAGAAAATAATATTGATTGGATTGCTGTAGCAGATGAAAATTACGGAGAGGGTTCCAGTAGAGAGCATGCAGCAATGGAACCTAGATTTATGGGTTGTAAGATTATCATTGCGAAAAGCTTTGCAAGAATTGCTCAAACCAACTTAAAGAAGCAGGGTATTTTGCCATTAATCTTTAAAGATAAAAGTGATTATGAAAAAATTGAAGCTAACGATACAATATCTACAATAAATCTTAAAGATTTTGATTATAAAACTAATCTTAAATTGAGCTTGAATAAACCAGATGGTTCGTCTGAAATTATTGAAACACTTCATACCTTTTCAAAGAATCAAATAGAATGGTTTAAAGCAGGTTCAGCTCTTAATTTAATTGCAAAAAAATCACATTGAACATAAATGATATAAATAAAAATTGGGATTTTATTATTGGTCTAGAAATACATGTCCAATTAGACTGTAATTCCAAAATATTTAGTAATTGCCAATATGAATATGATAATTCACCAAATAGCTTAACTTGCCCAACCTCATTGGGACTTCCGGGTGCTCTTCCAAATGTAAATCAATCAGCAATAAAGTCAGCGATAATGTTTGGAAAAGCGGTTAACGGAAAAATAAGTAAAAACTTTACATTTGCTAGAAAACATTACTTTTATCCTGACTTACCTAAAGGCTACCAAATATCCCAGTTTGATCAACCAATTATTTCAGGAGGTTCAGTTCCCATTTGGTGGAATGAGAAAGAGTTTAAAATTGATTTAACAAGAGCACATTTGGAGGAAGATGCTGGAAAATCTTTTCATAATAATGACAGCAAAAAAAGTAATGTAGATTACAATAGAAGCGGAGCAGCATTAATTGAGATTGTAACAGAACCTGTGATAGTTCATCCTGAACAAGCCAAGATTTTTATGCAGCGTATTAAACAAATAGTTAATTATATAAATATTTCAAATGCAGAAATGGAAAAAGGAAAACTCAGATGTGATGCTAATATCTCTTTGTCTAAAAAAGGTAGTGGGAAATTTGGAGTAAAAACAGAAATCAAAAATATAAACTCTTTTAGAAACGTTCAAAAGGCAATTGAATCTGAAATCATTCGTCAAAACAAGATTTTGAATGATGGAAAAGAAGTTCAACAGGCTACTTTAACTTGGAATAATGATAAAAACGTTGCAGAGATAATGAGAATAAAAGAAAATGCTGACGATTATAGATACTTTCCAGATCCAGATTTACCGCCAGTAAGTTTAGAAAAGTCATTTATTGAAGAAATTAAATCATCAGTCCCTTTGCTTCCTTTTGATTATGAAAAAAAATGGATGAACGAATATAATCTATCTTTAAATGAGTGTATGATTCTTTCATCTTCAAAAGATATTGCAAAATACTTTGAAGAAGTTGTTAGTTTAGATGTTTCACCCAAAAAAGCTAGCACTTGGGTTTCAACGGAACTGTTTAGGCTTTTTAATGAGACTAATACAACATTTAATTCATCTAAAGTTAAAGCAAAAGATTTAAAAATATTAATTGATGAAATAAAACAAAATAAAATTACCCAAAATTCAGGTAAAGAGGTTTTGAGAGCGTTATTTGAAACAGGCAAAAATATTAGTGAAATTTTAAAAAGCGGTGATTTCGATTCTTCTGATATAAATATAACAGATATTATTGATAATGTACTTTCTAACTGTCAAAATGAAGTATTGAGATACAAGAAGGGTGAAGAAAAATTAATCGGTTTTTTTATAGGTCAAGTTAATAAAGAAACGAAGGGAAAAGTAAGTCACGAAGTGGTTATTGCTGAATTAATTAAAAAATTAAAAGATTAAAATTTTCTACCTTCTGCCATTAAATCTTTAATTACTGAATCAATACCTTTCTTATCAATAATTTTTAAACCCTTAGCAGATACTTTGAGCGTAACTTTCTTATTAAGTGTTTCCACCCAAAAAGACTTTTTCTGAAGATTTATATCAAATCTTCTTCTAGTCTTATTATTAGCATGACTTACATTATTGCCATACATTACTTTTTTACCTGTTACCTCACAAACTCTTGACATATTTTAACCTTTTATGTTTAAGTTCAAATCAAACAGGGAAATTTAAACCAATAATCGTAGTGAACAAACAAAAACTATATGTTTGATATAAATAAAAAAATTCAAATTGGGAACCTAAAACTTGATTTCCCATTTTTTCTTGCACCTATGGCAGGTGTTACAGACTATGCATTTAGAGTGATCGCAAAAGAATTTGGAGCTGGAGTAGTATACTCAGAATTTGTTTCAGCTCACGGTATCATTAGGAAAAATGAAAAAACATTGAATATGATCAAATTTTCAGAATTTGAAAGGCCAATAGGTATTCAAATTTTTGGCGATACACCAAAAGTAATGGAAAATGCTGCTAAATTAGTCTATGAAAAATTTAAACCAGACTTAATTGACATAAATTATGGATGTCCCGTACCAAAAGTGACAAAAAAAGGTGCTGGATCCGCTGCTTTAAAAGATTTATGCTTAATGGAAGATATCACAGAAGCTGTGGTTAAAGCGGTAGACAAAATACCTGTTACAGTGAAAATGAGAGCAGGTTGGAATTCAGAAAATATTGTAAGTACTCAAGCTGGTATAAATCTGGAAAAAGTAGGAGTTAAAGCAATTACTCTTCATCCTAGAACAACTGTTCAAATGTATAAAGGGAATGCAAATTGGGATTTAATAAAAGAATTAAAAGAAAATGTAAGAATACCTGTCATAGGTAATGGAGATGTAAAGAATATTGACGATATAAATAAAATGTTTAGCCATACAAACTGCGATGGCATCATGATTGGCAGAGCCGCTTTAGGAAATCCATGGTTTTTTGCTGAAGTAAGAAAATATATGCTCAATGAAGATTTTGAAGATATAAGTATTGAGGAGAGATTAGAAATATGTAAAAAACATTTAGAGCTTCTTGTACAAATTCATGGAGAAATCGTAGGTGCCAACAATATGAAAAAACATTTTGCTTGGTACTTTAAAGGATTCAAAGGTGCATCTTCTTTTCGAAAAAAATTCGTTTTGGCAAAGAATTATTCTGAAATGAAAGATATTTTGTCTAATATTGGGCACTAAAAAACAAAGGGTAAATTATGGACAAAAATTTTAAAGCAATCAACGAACCAATTATAGATTTTGAGCCTGGTTCAGAACATAGAAAATTACTTTTAGAAGAAATTGAAAGACAATCAAGCAGGCAAAAAGATATTCCTATTATCATTAATGGAAAAGAGATAAGAACAGGAAATACGAAACCATGTACAAAACCTCAAGATCATGGACATATTCTAGGTCATTATCATGAAGCAGGTCCTCAAGAAATTCAAATGGCTATTGATTCTTCATTAGAAGCGTGGAAAACATGGTCAAATACATCTTTAGAAGAAAGAGCAAAAATTTTTAAAAAAGTTGCAGACCTAATTGCAGGTCCATATAGGTATAAAATTAATGCTGCAGCAATGCTAGATATTGGTAAAAGTGTTTTTCAAGCTGAAGTTGATGCATCATGTGAATTAATCGATTTTTTAAACTTTAATATTGAATTTGCATATACAATGCAAAACTCTTTTACTCCTATATCTCCTGACGGAATGAAAAATGAATTGGAATTTAGACCACTGGAAGGTTTTGTTTTTGCTATTGCTCCATTTAATTTCTTTAGCATTGGAGGTAATCTAGCCATCTCTCCAGCTATTGTCGGAAATACGGTCCTTTGGAAACCAGCACCTAGCGCTGTTTATTCANCTTACTACATCATGGAACTATATAAAGAAGCGGGTCTTCCAGACGGAGTTATTAATTTTATTCCAGGTGATGGACCAAGTATAGGTGATCAAGTATTAGGTCATAAAGAATTAGCTGGAGTGCATTTCACTGGATCTACGAAAACTTTTAAACATCTTTGGAAAAAAGTGTCTGATAACTTAGATACTTACAGAAATTATCCAAAAATTGTTGGTGAGACAGGTGGTAAAGATTTTTGTATAGCACATGAATCAGCTGATATACAGGGTCTAGTAACTGCAATGGTTCGAGGAGCTTTTGAATATCAAGGACAAAAATGTTCTGCGATGTCAAGAGCGTATCTACCAAAATCAAAATGGAACGAGATACAAGAAAAACTATTGAATGAAATCAAAACAATTGATGTTGGACCACCTGAAGATTTTAAGAATTTTGTTAATGCTGTAATTGATGAAACAGCCTTTGACAAAATTGCCTCTTACCTAGATTATGCTAAAGAGAGTAACGATTGTGAAGTTCTTTGCGGAGGTGGATATGATAAATCTAAGGGTTATTTTGTGGAACCAACGGTTATTTTAACTACTGATCCACACTTTAAAACACTCGAGGAAGAAATATTTGGTCCAGTACTTACCATTTTCGTTTATGAAAATGAAAATTGGAATGAAACATTAGAATTGATTGATAATACATCTCCTTATGCTCTTACCGGTTGTGTATTTTCAGAAGATAGAGATATTGTTGAAGAAGTTAGATCCAAATTGAGATTTTCAGCTGGAAATT
Source organism: Fidelibacterota bacterium SCGC AAA298-D23 (assembly GCA_000402655.1). Taxonomy (GTDB): domain Bacteria; phylum Fidelibacterota; class Marinisomatia; order Marinisomatales; family Marinisomataceae; genus Marinisoma. The sequence goes on along the minus strand of AQSI01000003.1, from coordinate 116,894 downwards.
TTTATATTAATGATAAACCTACCGGTGCTGTTGTTGGACAACAGCCATTTGGAGGAAGTAGAGCATCTGGTACAAATGATAAAGGTGGCTCTATGCTTAACCTATTAAGATGGACATCCCCAAGAACAATCAAAGAAACTTTTGAACCTCCTCATAACTATAGATATCCATTTATGGATGAAGAATAGATGAAAATTCACGAATTCCAAGCTAAAGAACTTTTGTCTGATTACAATGTGCCAATACAAAGAGGCCACGTTGTTTATTCTTCAAATGAGATTGAAAAAACAATAGATAAAGTTCAAAATGAATTCAACTCAGATGCTGTTGTAGTTAAAGCGCAAATTCATGCTGGAGGTCGTGGTAAAGGTGGTGGAGTAAAATTCTGTCCGTCAACAGAATCAGCTATTGTATCTGCTAATGAAATTCTTGGCATGAATTTAATCACTCATCAAACTGGCGAAGAAGGTAAACTTGTAAATCAAATATTAATTACAGAAGCGCTAGATATTGAAAAAGAGTTTTATTTTGCATTAATGTTTGATCGAGCAAAAAATGCTGATGTATTCATAGTTTCAACAGAAGGCGGAGTTGATATTGAAGAAGTAGCAAAAAAAACTCCTGAAAAAATTATTAAGGCTTGGGTAAATAATGATACCTACCCTCTTGATAATGCAATTAATACAATTATAAATTCATTAAGTCTTAATTCATTTAATGATGCTTTTGAAATTTTTGAGAATATTTATAATTGCTATTCAAATTCAGATTGCAATTTATTAGAAATAAATCCTCTTGTAATTACCGAAGACCAAAAAATTATTGCACTAGATGCAAAAGTTGATATTGATTCCAATGCACTATTTAGACAAGAAAAAATTGCGGAATTTCATGACACATCAGAGGAAGACCCTTTAGAACTTAAGGCTTCAGAATATGGATTAAATTATATTAAGCTTGATGGAAATGTTGGCTGCATGGTTAATGGAGCTGGCCTTGCTATGGCAACAATGGATATAGTAAAACATCATGGCGGCGAACCAGCTAATTTTTTAGATGTTGGAGGTGCGGCTAATGTTGATACAATTAAAAATGGCTTTAAAATCATTCTCTCTGACCCTAACGTAAAATCAGTTTTGATTAACATTTTTGGTGGTATCGTTAGATGTGACAGAGTAGCTAATGGAGTCATTCAAGCTGTTAAAGAATTAAATTTAAATGTTGGTGTTGTCGTTAGACTCCAAGGGACTAATGCAAAACTGGCAAAACAAATTTTAGATGAATCAGATATAGAACTTATAAGCGCTGAAACAATAGATGAAGCTGCTAAAAAAGCAGTTGGATTGGTATCATAATGTCGATACTATTAAATAAAAAAACTAATATTCTAGTTCAGGGAATTACTGGATCTGAAGGACTTTTTCATGCACAGCAAATGTTAGACTATGGTTCTAACGTTGTTTGTGGAGTAACTCCTGGAAAAGGTGGTCAAACTGCTACAGAAAACAACTTACCAGTTTTTAATAGCATCGAAGAAGCACAAACAGAGTTTTCAATTGATGCAACAGTAATTTTTGTCCCACCTAGATTTGCTGCAAATGCAATTCTTGAAGCAATAAATCAAAATATCGGTTTAATTGTTTGTATATCAGAAGGAATTCCTGTTCGTGATATGAAAAAAGTTAAAAGTGTACTAGATANTTCCTCTTCAACTCTTATTGGCCCTAATTGTCCTGGCTTGATAACAGCTGAAGAATCAAAAATTGGTATTACACCAGGTTTTATTTGCAAAAAAGGTTCTATTGGCATTCTATCTCGTTCAGGGACCTTAACTTATGAGGCAATTGACCAAATTGTTAATGTTGGATTAGGAATGACTACCGCCGTTGGAATTGGAGGAGATCCAATTATTGGATCAAGTATGATTGATATATTGAAACATTTTGCTGATGATGAAGAAACTAAAGGTGTTGTAATGATTGGAGAAATTGGTGGTAGCATGGAAAATGAAGCTGCCGAATGGATCAAAAACAATTTTAATAAACCTGTTGTATCATTTATAGCAGGTCAAACTGCTCCTAAAGGAAAAAGAATGGGTCATGCTGGTGCAATTATCTCTGAAGGGTCTGAAACAGCAGATGCTAAAATTAAAATTCTAAAAGAATGTGGGGTTTCAGTTGCAAAAACAGTATCTGAAATCGGAGAAACAATGTTAAAACTAATAGAGGAATAATGAATAATACACTTGCCCTAATTAAACCTGATGCTATGCAAAAAGGATTTAAAGATGAAATTAGAGAAGATATAATGAATAACGGTTTTATAATCGCTGAAGAAAAAACACTTCATCTTAGTGTTGAACAAGCTAAAGGTTTTTACTCTATACATAAAGATAAACCATTTTTTGAAGAACTTGTTGAATTCATGACTTCAAGCGAAACTCATATCATGAAACTGGAAAAAGCTAATGCAGTTTCAGAATGGAGAAATTTAATGGGTGCAACAAATCCTGCAGAAGCTGAAGCAGGTACAATTAGAGCAAAATATGGAACAGATATTTCAATGAATGCTACTCACGGATCTGACAGTAATGAAAATGCAGAAATTGAAATAAACTTCTTTTTCTAGGTATGTTGAGATTAATAATAATACTTTTTTTCAGTTCAACGTTATTTTCTCAGGTACAAACAGAAAGTTGGCTTGATTATGTTATTGAAGAAATCAAAGAAGAAATATCTGAAACTTCTTCTTCAAACATAGATAATGAATTTTACTATACAATTCAAATTGCTGTTAAAAAAACTTTTGATGAAGCAATGGAGGTTGTTCAAGCATTGAACGCTTCAGATATTGATGCTTTCATTCAAAAAAATGATGCTAATTCAGAATTTAAATATCGAGTTAGATATGGAAATTTTTCAAAAAAAGATGATGCTGTTAAATTAGCTGAAAATATCAAAGTTGAGCTTGGATATAACTGCTGGATTGACAAAACTGAATTATAAAAAATATTTCACAAGAAAGATTAATTTGTTTATATTGCCTCCTGGTTAAGGAATAAAATGTTACCAAAAAAAAGACAATCAAAAACGCGTTCGAAAAAGAGAAGGACTCATTACAAGTCCACTTTGGTTCATACAGTAAAATGTAAGAATACAGGAGTAGAACATCTACCTCATCATGCATATTATCATGATGGCATTCTTTACTATAAAGGAAAACCTGTAGATCAAAACTAATGAAGAATTGTTTCATTTTTTCAGGGCAAGGTTCTCACCGACCTGGAATGAGCTTAAATCTTTATAATACATTCCAAATTGCAAAAGATAGGATTGAACTATCTAATAAGATTTTAGGGTATGATATTTCTGAAATTATGTTTTCTGCTCAAGAAAATGTATTAAGACAAACACAATATGCTCAACCAGCTATTTTTATACACTCCACAATACTTTTTGATTTAATTAAAGATCAAAACGAATGTGTTGCTGTAGCAGGACATAGTCTTGGCGAGTTCAGTGCATTATACGCAAATAATTTCTTTGATTTTGAAACTGGGTTAAAAATTGTGGATGTTCGCGCTAGAGCAATGCATGAATGTGAATTAAATTATCCAGGTAAAATGAGTGCAGTTATAGGAACATCAATTGATAAAATACAAAGTATTTGTGATTCTGTTGATTGTCAAATTGCAAATATCAACTCTGATTCTCAAATTGTTATTTCTGGAAGTGAAGAATCAATTGATTTAGCATCGAAAAGTCTAAAAAATATTGGTGCAAAAGTAATACCATTAAGTGTCAGCGGAGCATTTCATTCCAAACTAATGTCTGAAGCAAAAAATAAGCTTTCTGAAATAATAAATACTTCAAGTTTTAATGAAGTATGTTACCCTGTTGTTTCAAATTTTAATGCAAAACCAAATAGAAGCATTGAAGCAATTAAACATGCCCTGATTGAACAAATAGATAATCCAGTTCAATGGTCAAAAAGCATTAAATCACTAAGCAAATTATCCAGCGAATTTTTAGAAATTGGCCCAAAAAAAGTTTTAAGTAATATTATCAAAAAAATTGATGATTCATTAACAATTACAACCTATAATAGTATTGAAAACTTATAAAAATATTTTATGCTTAACTTTTCAACAAAAACAGCAATTGTAACTGGTGGATCTAGAGGAATTGGTAAAGAAATTTCTTTAATTCTTGCTAAAAATAATTTTAATGTTGTAGCAGTAGCTACCAGTGAAAAATCTCTAGATTCAATCAGAGATATTGAAAATATTCACCCTTTCTGTAGTGATATTTCTGATGAAAAATCAATTGAAAAACTATATGAATTTGTTATTTCAAAATTTGGATATGCAGATGTTCTTGTCAATAATGCTGGCATTCATATGGATAATATTCTTCTAAGAATGAAATCTGAAGAATGGAATCAAGTAATGAATGTTAATCTTAATGGGCCCTTTCATCTAACAAAAACAGTCTTAAAAGATATGGTAAAAAATAAAAATGGTAGAATTATTAATATTTCTTCTATTTCAGGAACGGACGGTAATAAAGGGCAAGGAAATTATGCTGCTTCAAAAGGCGGGTTGTTAGCATTAACAAAATCCTTAGCAAAAGAAGTTGGGCGTAGAAATATTACAGTAAATTGCATTGCGCCAGGATTAATTGAAACCGACATGATTTCTCACCTTTCAGATACTATCAAACAAGGATATTTAGACAGAATTCCTTTAAAAAAACTTGGAAAACCAAAAGATATTGGTCAAATGATTTTATTTTTATGTTCCGAAGAAGCCAGTTATATTACAGGACAAACATTTTATATTGACGGTGGAATGTCATTAAATTAATAAGGAGATATTAATTATGTCATTAAATGAAAAAGTAACAAATATTATTGTAGATAAACTTAGTGTAGACAAATCAAGAGTAGTTCCTGAGGCGAGTTTTCTTGATGATTTAGGAGCAGACTCATTAGATACAGTAGAACTCATTATGGAGTTTGAAGAAGAGTTTGATTTAGAAATTCCTGATGAAGATGCAGAAAAAATTACAACTGTAGGCGCTGCGCTAGAATACATCAACAACCACGCAAAATAATTTTGAAAAAACGAGTAGTTATCACTGGAGAAGGATCTATTTCTCCATTAGGCTATAATTCTCAATCTTTATGGGAAAGCTTAGTCAAAGGAAAATCTGGCATTGATTACATTTCAAGTTTTGATACTGAAAACTTTTCAATAAAAATTGCTGGAGAAGTTAAAGATTTCGATCCAAATAATTTCTTTGAAGCTAAGGAGGTTCGTAAGCTTGATAGATTTACAATGTTTGGTTTAATAGCAGCTGAACAAGCACTTCAAAATTCTAATTATAAATCCTATGATGCTGGAATTATTGTTGGAACTGGTGTTGGAGGCATGCATACACTTGAAGAAGAACATCAAAAACTGATTAAAAAAGGTCAACGTGGCGTATCACCATTTTATGTTACAAAAATGATTCCAAACATTGCTGGCGGACAAATTGCTATTAAACATAATTTACGTGGTTTAAACTTTTCAATGTCTACTGCTTGTTCTTCTGCTACTGATGCAATTGGGATGGCATACAGATTAATATCTAATGGATATTCCAAAGCTATTCTTTGTGGCGGAGCTGAAGGAAGTATTACCCCTCTTACCCTTTCAGGATTTGCTAATATGAAAGCCTTATCAAAAAATAATGAGAATCCCCAAGGTGCTTCTAGACCATTTGATAAGGAAAGAGATGGGTTTATTTTATCTGAAGGTGCAGGAATGTTAATGCTTGAAGACTATGATGAAGCAAACAAACGTGATGCTAATATCATTGGAGAAATTATTGGTTATGGAATCACGAATGATGCTTTTCATATCACTCAACCTGATAATGAAAGTACTGGTGCATCAAACGCAATAACTATGGCATTAAATGATGCAGAAATTGATACATATGAAGTCGGATATATTAATGCTCACGGTACATCAACGTATTTTAATGATATGCTAGAAACTCAAGCTATTAAAAAAGTTTTTGGTAAAGATGCTAAAAATGTTTCCATAAGCTCAACAAAATCTATGACAGGCCATTTGCTAGGAGCTGCAGGAGCTATAGAGGCTATTACATGTTTAAATGCTCTAAATAATGGTATTATTCCACCAACCATCAATTACAATAACCCTGATCCTGAATGTGATCTAGATTATACTGCAAATGAAGCAATCAAAAAGGATATAAATGTTGCAATGAGCAATTCATTTGGGTTTGGTGGACATAACTCAGTTATAATTTTTAAGAAATTTTCTTCTTAAGTAAATCAATTGATTCTATAGCATCAATATCAACATCATTTAGAATACCACACCAGTAACTAAGCCAATCAATATAGTTTATTAAGAAAAATAATGATGTTAGATTTTTTGGTACCTTATCAGGTACTGATAAATGAGCAACGTGAGAGACTTTTTTTGACAAAATTTCATTTGTGATTTTCATTCGCTCAAGATTTTTTGGCCACCCTATATGAATCCAAATCATTGAAAAAGATTTTTTATCTATATTTTTATTTTCCCAACCAATAATCTCATTATGATTCATTTCTGGGATCGTTATATTATATGACAGCATCTTACTATTTTCATTAAGTTGAGATTTCAAACGATAACCAATTGATGAAAGGTCTTCTTCCGTAACAATTATTGGCATTGTTTTATGAATTTTTTTTGCTAGAGCATATACTTCAGACTTTTTAGAAGATGATTCTTCTGCAAATGATTCAAGACACTCGAAATCTATATTAGAAACTCCTTCCTTATCAAAAAGAGATATAAGAAATGTTAAGGCAAATCCTAAAGCTGATCTAGGAGGATATCCTTTAGGTAATAAATGAAATTTAATATCATCAGACTTAGCTTTTTTAAGCAACTCTCCCCCCGTTGTGACAACCAATGCGTGCTCAGTTAATCTAACAGCGTAATCGTAATAGGATAAAGTCTCTTCAGTATTACCTGAATAAGAACATATAATTACTAAGGTGTATTCATCAATTGGAGTATTTGGAAAATAATTTCTTTCGACAACTATTTCCATTTCGGGAAATAAATCTTTTAAAATTAATCCAGCAATGGCAGAACCTCCCATGCCAGCAATTACTACTTTACCAACCTCTTTAAGATTTAAACTATCTTCTTTAATATTTTTTAAAGAGTCCTGGATATGTTTTGGAAAGTTTTGAATGTATTCAATCATTTATTCCTCTTAATAATATAGCTAATTAACTCATTTAAACCACCTTGAATCTCCTCAGGCAGTTCATTAATTATATCATTACATTTGCTAATACAATCTTCTAAAATCTTATCAGCCTCTTGCCTCAAGTTGTGTTCAATAAAAAAATTATAAATTGATTCTTTTTTACTAGAAACATTTTCGTGATCAGTAGATTGAATTAACTTGTTCCAGTCATTTAAGTTTTTTTCCATAGCTAAGCATGATAAAATAGTTTTTTTATTTCTTTCAATATCAGAAAAAGTTCCCTTACCCATATTTTCATCATTTGTTTCGAGCTCAAGAATGTCATCCTGAATTTGAAAAATTACTCCTAAGTTTCTTCCAAGTTTTTTCAATTCATTAACATTTTCTTCATATTTATCGCTAATAAGAGAGGCAATTTCAAAACATAACTCAAACAATGAACCTGTTTTTTTTGAACTCATCAATAAATAATCAGATACACTAACAAGGTCACTGCTCTCAAACTCCATATCATAGGCTTGGCCTTCACATATTTCTAAGATAACCTCATTATATCTAATTAAAATAGCTAAAGTATTTTTTTTAATTTTTCCTATGTATAATGGTCCTAGAGCTCCTAAGCCATCTCCTGAAAGAACAGCATGAGCATTATCCCATTTTTTGTGAATGGTGGCTACATTATGCCTTAAATCGTCTTCATCCATAATATCATCATGAACAAGGGTGAAATTATGAAGAAGCTCGACACCTAGTGCTCCGTTTATAGAATCTTCTTTGGAATTTTTAAAAAGTTCTCCGAGGAATAATACAATAATTGGTCTTAAACGTTTTCCTGGAGATTTTACAAAATATTTTATTGGGTCATAGAGATAAGATGGACCTTCTAAATCTTGAATCTTAGAAAATTCATTAAGAAAATCATTTTTTAAATCATTTAGTTTATTCATTTATATCTAATTCTTCTAAAATTTTTTGAGTGTCTTTATATCCATCTTCAGCTGAAGGTGCTCCAGCTTGAAAAACAAAACAATTTTCTCGACTATTCATGATCTTTGCTAATGGATAATCATTACCACCTTCCATAGTTCTATCACCAATAAAAATATATTTTTCATTAGGGAAAAACTTTTTCACCTCACCTAAGACTTGAGATTTATTCATACCTTTTGGAGTAATATCAATGGATATTTGACCACCGATTACTGCATCAAGATTATCCCATTTAATCATTATTTCTTTAGCAATGTTATTTCTTTCGTTTGATTCACAATCATATTCAAAATAATGTAATCTTTGTTCTAAAGAACAATCCCTACCTACAACGCTAAAATTGAGCATGGATCCTCTATCTTCAATATGATTACCGGCCCTTACAGCATAAGGGCTTTCATGTAGTTTTTCTTTAAGGAAGTATAGTAAATCATCTTCTGGTTTAAATTCATGATTATAGGAAAGCTCTCCATTAAGCCAAAGTTGATTTCCTCCACAAGTAAAAACCCCCTCAGACAAATTTAATATGTATTCTGGGACCTGCTCTTTAATCTTCTCTAGATTACTACCACTTACTAAGAAAAAAGTATGATTTTCAGCCCAATTACTATAAAACTCTTCAAAATCATTTGTCATTTTTCTTCTTGAAGGAGTTAGAGTTCCATCCATATCAAAAATAAATATATTTTTCATTAATTATCCTTTATTGAAGCAAAGTAGCTATTTGCTTCTTTTTTTATATTTGGAGCTAAATATAATGCTGAAATCATCGTAGGAAAAGCCATTAAAGCAAACATTGCATCGACTATATTGACTGCAAGATCTAGTGATAAAACAGAGCCTAGTATTAATGTTAAGACATAAAATATTCTATAATAAAACTTTGAATTAGCACCAAATAGATATGACGCACATTTGCAACCATAATAAGAATATCCAAACATTGTTGATAAAGTAAATGTTGCTACTGAAAAAATAAGGATATAGTCACCAGCTAAACCAAGATAATTTGAGAAAGATTTTTGAGTTAAAGAAACTCCAGAATAAGTTCCCTCTATCCAATCGCTTGAAAGCAGAATCACTAATCCAGTAATTGTGCAAACTATAATTGTATCAATTAATGGTCCAATCATTGCAACTAGACCAGATTTGATGGGCTGATTATTTTTAGATGCTCCTATCGCCATAACCTCTGTCCCCATTCCAGCCTCATTTGAGAATGCAGCTCTTCTAAAACCTTGACTAATAACTATTGCTGTTCCAGCAAAGCCGCCAGCGACCGAACTACCATTAAATGCACTTGAAAAAATATTTGAAAAAATAGAAGGAATTAATGTAGCATTTGATAAAACGATAAATAAGCCGGATAATAAATAAATGATTACCATGAATGGTACTATTTTTGATGCAACATCAGCAATTCTGCTTAAGCCACCGAAAATTACCAATGATACTATTAAAGCAATAACTATCCCAATAGTTAGATTTAAATTAAATGTTTGTTCAATTTCGAATGATTTTACCACATAATCCGACATAATTTGAGTTAATTGATTAGCTTGAAGCAATGATAAACATCCAACTAGTCCAGCAATACTGAACCAGTAAGATAGAAATTTAAATTTTTTTCCCATTCCTTGTTCGATAACATACATTGGTCCTCCCTGCAAAACATTGTCTGAATCATAACCTCTATACATTATACCTAAGGAGCATGTAAAGAATTTTGTTGCCATACCAACAATAGCACTAATCCACATCCAAAATAATGCTCCTGGACCTCCCAATGATATTGCTACTGCAACTCCAGCTATATTTCCAATACCAACAGTGCTTGATAGAGCTGTAGAAAGAGCTTGAAAGTGTGAAATTTGACCTTCATCATCTGGATCGTCATGTTTGCCGAGTAAAATTTCAAATGCATGTTTAATATATCTGAATGGAGTAAGCCTTGAATAAACAAGGAAAAAGACCCCTCCTCCAATAACTAAATTTGCAACTCCAAAATTTCCCCACAAGAAATTTGATAACTCTGCAAAAAAATTATTAATTATTTCCATGATTAAGTAAGTTACAATATAATGAAAAAAATTGACTTATATATTCTCAGAGAATTTTTAACAACTTTTGTTATAGTTTCTATATTCTTTACTTTGATTTCATTAATTGTTGATGTCTTTGAAAATTTAAACCGTTTCATTGATAATGAGGTTTCTGCAAAAATTTTGATAGACTATTATAGGGCATCGCTTCCTTCTATGTTGAGCGTAACAATTCCTGTATCATGTCTTGTTTCTTCTGTATTTACGTATGGCATGATGATTCAGAGAAAAGAATGGTTAGTATTTAAATCCTCAGGATTAAGTCTATACAGACTTTCTTCGCCAGTGCTATTTCTTGGACTTCTATTAAGTATTGGATCTTTTTATTTCGATAACACAATTGTAATTGATAATAATAAGATAAAGAATGAAATAAAAAGTACCTATATGTCCAAAAATAAAAGTAGGATAAAAAACAAAAAAATATTTGAAAATGTTTATTTTCAGAAGAACCAAAAAGATTTAATAGCATTAGAAAAGTTTAATAGTAATAATAATGTTGCTGTAAATTTAAATTTTCTTGAAGTAGAAAATGGAATGCTTTTAAAACGAATTGATTCAAAAAAAGCAATCTGGAATACTGAATTGAATCAATGGAATCTAAAGAATTTTTCTATAAGAGATTTCGATAGAGATGGTTTAGAAAAAAATGTAATTATTTCAAAAAATGACTCATTGGTTGCTTTAGACTTTTCACCAAGCGATATAATAAATACTGCAAGCTCTTCAGAAGAAGTGTCATATTCAGAATTAAAAAATCAAATACAATCTTTGAAGGATAATGGCGTAAATACTCTCAAATGGGAAGTTGACCTAAATTATAAAATTGCATATTCCTTTATCTCAATCATAGTAATATTTTGTGGAATTCCTCTTTCGGTTTATCGTTCAAATACTACTTTAGCTTTTGGCGGAGGATTAAGTTTGGCTACAATTTTTTCATACGTAATTCTTTTAAAATTTGGTCAATCATTGGCTTATGGAGGCGTCCTTTCACCATTTTTTGGAGCTTGGATGTCTAACTTTGTATTTATTGGTATAGGAATTTATCTTATGCTTAATGCTAGAAAATAAAAATATGAAAAACCCTTATGCAAAATCACTTGATGGTTTAAAATTAGATGATCCAGTTTCTGCTTTTTTTAATTTTTGCAAAGAAAGAGAAAATATTCGTTTATTAAGAGAAAATGGTTATGCTTTTCCATGGACAGATGATCCTATTTTTCAAAAAGGGCGATTCTTAAACGTCTTTAGAGAGGATGATCGAGTTAGCAAATCTATATTGAGCTTTGCTAATGATCTAAAGCATGATTTACCTAAATTAATTCAAGCAGTTTTTTTTGCTCGTTGGTGCAATAAACAAAATACACTAGATGAACTATCTTATAAAATGCTATTAGAGCCAGAAAAATTACTTAAAAAATTAAAATCATTAAATAATTGGTGTAATTACAATGCTTATCCAGTTGAATCAGTATTGTGGAATGGAAAAAAGTATTCACGTTTAGATACAGCTGTTAAGTTATTTTTTAATATAAATAAATCATTGGAAAAAATGATTATAGATGCCAAAGGTGATGTGATAAAAGCTACAATAAAAATTAATCAAGAATTTCAAATGGAAAATGACTTCCCTATTTTTATGGCAGTAATTGATTTAGCCTGGTTTAGACCAGATGTTGTATATCCTAATAGCCATGTTCCAACAGGAATTGGAGCGGTAGCATACCTTGACAGACTACAAAGATATCTTGGTTTAAAAGATCATCAAGAAACATGTGTGAAGATGATTGAATTACAAAAAGAGTACTGGCCAGAAGCTAAGCGAAAATTTCAACCTATTGATATTGAATATTTATCCTGTGAATGCAGAAAATATTATAGCTACGTTAATGGTACAAAATTATTCGAAGGAAAAAATGTTTTCAAACCTATATAGAAAAATAATTATATCAATCATTATTATAATTCTGCTTCTTATTTGGGTTGAACTTGGTGTAGGGATTTTTGGTACTAGGTTTGCTGGTAATTAAAAATTTTATTCAGAAGTAATCTTGTCAATTGAAATAACGGTAAACTTTACATCTTCTCCTCTAATTTCAAGTGTAAAGTCATCTCCAACTTTTTTTCCTGCAACTGACCTTCCAAAAGGAGAATGATATGTTACAATAAATGGATATAAGTCTAATTCCTCTTCAATTGGACCTAAAATATAGTAGTCTTCTGGCTTATCTTTACCTTCCTCATGAATGGCAACTTTATTGCCGAATCCAGCTTGATCAGTATTAATATCATTATGATCAATTATTCTAAAAGGAGCATGAGATTGCATTAGTTGAATTTTATAAACTATTAAACTTTGTTTTTCCCTAGCTGCATGATATTCAGCATTTTCTTTTAAATCGCCGTGATCTGCTGCTTCACTTATTTTTTCCGAAGTTTCTCTTTTGAGCTTTTCAAGTGACTTAATTTCTTCCTCTAAAGCGATGTGTGTTTCTCTTAAAATCAAAGTTGCCATATTAATTCCTTTTTTAAAATAAAAATCAATTTACATTTGTCACATTAACATATCAAATAGTATAGTTTTGTTTGATTTAAGCACTTAAATCAGTTTTAGGACCTGCTGCTAGAATATCTGGATCTTGTATTGAAAACTTTTCAAAATTATTATTGAAAAGTCTTGTAAGCATATTACCAGTCGAAAAATATTCTTCTAAATTATTCCAACTGTGATGAGGAACTAAAAAATCATTTTCTAAACCATAAACATCTAATGGAATTTCTAAATTAAAGAACTTATCAAACACAGATTTATTAAAGTCTAAATTACCGTCAGTAATTAAATTGATAATATGCTTTGTTTTTTTTAAATCTATTCTTGAAGATCCGCTTGTTGCACTTGATCCAGACCATCCGGTATTAACTAAAAAAACTGAAGAGTTGTAATCATTTAACTTTTGCTCTAAAAGTTCAGCATATCTTAAAGGATGTAAGGTTAAAAATGGTCCTCCATAACATGGTGAAAATGCAGCTATGGGCTCAGTAACTCCAGTTTCAGTTCCAGCCATTTTTGCTGTGTATCCACTTATGAAATGATACATAGCTTGTTTTTTTGTCATTTTAGCTAGTGGTGGCATTATACCATATGCATCACAAGTAAGAAATATAATTGAATTTGGATGTGGGCCAGCGCTTTTTAAGCCTTTAGAACCTAGTGAGTTTTCTACAAAGTTGATTGGATAGCAAATTCTAGAATTTTCACTCTTGGTGCTATCATCAAAATCAACTTCTTTAGTTTCAAAATCATAAACAACATTTTCTAGTATTGTTCCGTGCTTTATCGCATTATAAATTTCTGGCTCTTTATCTTTATCAAGATTAATTGCTTTTGCATAACATCCGCCTTCAAAATTAAATATACCATTATCAGACCATCCATGTTCATCATCACCAATTAAAGGTCGATTTGCATTGGTACTAAGTGTTGTTTTTCCTGTTCCTGAAAGACCAAAAAATACAGTTGATTGATCTTGAGTTTTAGATACATTTGCAGAACAGTGCATTGAAAGAACATTTTTCATTGGCAAATAATAATGCATCATTGAAAAAATTCCTTTCTTCATTTCTCCAGCATACTCTGTACCTCCAATGATTGCAATCTTTTTCTCAATGTTAAATACAATGAAATTTTCTGAATTTAGCCCATAATCTTTCCAATTTTCTTCTTTTACATCATAGGCGTTGATTATTGTAAAATCAGGTCGAAAATCATTCAAATCTTCTTTTGTTGGACGAATAAACATGTTATTTACAAATAATGACTGCCAGGCTTTTTTTGTAATCATTCTAACATTTAGTGAATTGTCTTTATCATCACCAGCAAATCCATCAAAAACGTAATAACTTGAAGGTAAATTTTCATAAGTATCTAATACCTTATTCAAAAGATAGTCAAAATTTTCGTTTGATAACTTTTGATTAACTTCTCCCCACCAGATTTTTTCAGTTGAAGAGCTTTCATCTACAATGAACTTGTCATTAGGAATTCTTCCTGAAAACTCCCCAGTATCCACCATTAAAGCACCATTAAGACCAATCACACCTTCATTATTATTAACGGCATCTTTTATCAAATCGTCAATGTGAGAATTTCGTTTGAAATTTTGGTTTTTAATCATTTCTTACCTCTTGGATGAGCCTTATCAATTGTATCTTGAAGTTTATCAATACTAACATGAGTATAAATTTGTGTTGATGAAAGCTTTGAATGTCCAAGTAATGATTGAATTGCACTAATCCCAACTCCTTTATTCAGTAAATGAGTTGCAAAAGAATGCCTCAAAGTATGAGGACCAAATGCGTTCAGCGATAATCCTTTTAAGTTACTTGTCACTATGTATTGAATATTGTTTCTTGTTAAAGATTTATTATCTTTATCGACGAACAAGTTATTATCTATGATTGATTTTGACAAAGGATATTTTCCAATTTTTTCTAAATATTTAACTATCAATTTTTTAGTAAAATCGTCAAAATTAGAAAATCTTTCTTTGCCTCCTTTACCTAAAACTTTTACTGAATTATTATCCAAATCAATATCTTTCAGATTTAAGCTAGTCATTTCTTCAAGTCTTAATCCTGATGTGAAAAAAAGCATTATTATAGCCTTATCTCTTATTTTTAAAAAATTATCTTTTTTAGATTCATCAATTTTATTTAAAACATCATGAATTTTTTCTTGAGATAAAAATGATGGTATAGATTTTTTGAATTTCGGTGAAGGATATGTTTGAACACTATTCAACACTATATCGTTTATTAAGTTTTGTGAAAATAAATATTTATAAAATGTGCGTAAAGAAGATAGTATTCTAGAAAATGATCTAGGTCCTATAGTTGTACTTAAATCTGAATGAAAATCAAAAATATTTTCTTTAGATAATTTCTTATAATTGATAGAAAATTCTGTGATATAAACTTTAAATTTTGAAATATCCCTATCATAATTTTCAATAGTTCTTTCAGAGTATCCTTTATCAAATTCAAGAAAATCTAAAAACTCTTTTTTAATTATATCAAATTTCTTCATTTTTAATCATTTCGAATAGGTTACCAAATTCTTTAGATGGTTGAGCTTTAAAAAGTATTTTCTTTTCTTTACTTGGGTGTAGAAAAGATATACTTGAAGCATGAAGATAATGTCCATTTTGAATACTAATATTATTATTTATTTTTTTTCTTACCTCCGGCAGATATTCATTTAATTTTTTCCAACCTCCGCCGTAAAGTTCATCTCCTATTATTGGATAACCTTTTTCACTACAGTGAATTCTTATTTGGTGCGTTCTTCCAGTTTTGGGAAAAAAATTAATTGCTGAAAAGTATTTACCCTTATTAATTAACTTAAATTTTGATGTAGCTACCCTTCCTTCTATTGAAGATTGATATTTTAAAGGATTCTTTTTGCTACGTGATAACTTATTTTCAATAATACCTTCATCATCTGCCCATTTGCCCCACGTTAAGGCAATGTACTCTTTTTGTATTGTTCTATTTTTAAACTGATCAGCTATTTTCCAATGAGCATATTCATTAAAAGGTATTATCATTACTCCAGTTGTATCTTTATCGAGTCTATGTACAATTCCTGGCCTTAATGGATCGGGATGACTTGATAACTTATCTTCAAACTGATTTAAAAGAATATTAACTAATGTCTGATCTTTATTATTTGAAGTCGGATGTGAAATGACTCCAAATGGTTTATTAATGATAGCAAAATCATCATCCTCATAAATAACTTCCAATGGATAATCCCATTTTTTAAGCTTAGGTATCTCAAGAGAATCAAATTTCGATGAATCAACTTTTATGATATCTCCATAGGAAAGTTTGAGATTTTTTTTAGCAGTTTTATCGTTAACAGTGATGCTTCCCTTAGAAATAAGTTTTTGAATTTTACTTCGTGAAAATTGAATTAATCTTGAAGATAAAAAAGCATCTAAACGTATTAATTCATCTGATGATGAAACAGATATTGTCATAATATTATTTATTTACAAGTATAGAGCTATACAATAAAAATATCAATCCTATTGTGACTGAGGAATCAGCAACATTAAATACATACCAATGCATTCCATTTAGGTGAAAATCAATAAAATCAACAACATAACCTCTGAAAATTCTATCGATGATATTTCCAATAGCGCCGGCAATAATTAGATAAAGGGCAATTTGAGAATACTTATCTTGAAAATCATCATTGTTTAATAAATAAAAAAGATATATTGTTATGATAATTGGTAAGATGATAAATAGTAATTCTGCTCCTTCAAAATAAATCCCAAAAGCAATACCCTCATTACGGATATAAGTAAAATTGAGTAAATAAGGTATTACAGAAAAGGAATCATAAAGATTCATTGTATTATGTACAACAAATTTTGAAAGTTGATCAAGAACAACGATCAAAAATGATAGATACTTCATTATATAAGATTTAGTTTTTTTCTTTCTTTATTAATAACACTTTTTGTGGCATTAGGAACTTCCATTAATCTTTCTTCTGATATCAATTCACCAGATACTTCACAAATTCCGTAAGTACCATCTTTAATTCTTTGAAGTGCTTTTTGCAGATTAACTAAATAGTCTGACTCACGAGACATTAGAAGGAAATTCTTTTCGACTTCATGAGCTTCGGTTCCTTCATTAAAATCTTCAGACCTATCTTGAATAAAAACTGAATTTGTAGGGTTAGTGGTTGATCGTACACCTTCAATACTTTCATTAACCTCAGCTATTTTCTTTAAAATATTTGCTTCAAACTTTTTTAATTCAGCTTTCGTATATCTTGTTTTTTTCTTAGCCAATTTTTTCTCTTATAGTTTTTTTAAATAAATTTCAATTTCATTATTTTCATACTTGAAGGAAGAATTATAGTCAAAATTTTGCAAATTTGCTACAATATCCGTACACAATACCTCGTTCATAAAATATTCTTTATTTTCTTCAATTATATTTTTTAGCTCATCAGAAAAATTAGCAGAGATAATAATTCTGTCATCTATCTCAAAATTTGCTTCTTTTCTCATTAACTGTATTTGCCTTATTAAATCTCTTAAAACTCCTTCTAATCTTAAAGAATCGCTTATAGTTGTATCTAACGATACAATTAAATCATTTCCGAAGAATGATTCGCTTCCTTCATTTGCTTTTAAATCTATGATCAGATCATCTTTTGTCAATTCATGTTCGTTTTCAGGAATTGCCAATCCATTCAATACATTTTTTGTGACTTTTACAGGATCAAGATTACCAATTGACTTCATAGCATCCTGCATTTCATCTCCATACTTCATTTTCATATTTTTGAAATTTGGTTTCAAAGTCAAAGTTCCAAACTCTTTGATTTCATCTGAAAATAGAACTTCTTTAATATTTAACTCATCTAAAATTGTTTCTTCTTGATCTTTAATAAATGAAGTTATTTCATCATTATTAAGCAAAACTCTTAAGCTTTGGAGCGGTTGTCTAACTTTTATATTAGCTTTTTTTCTTACTGCTCTTCCAGACTCAATTACTTTTTTTAATGAGTCAACTTTCTCAATTAATTCATGATTGATTTTACCATTATCGCATTTAGGAAAATCTGATAAGTGGATGCTGTCTTTGTTCTCATTTTTGTCGGCAGAAGTTATATTCAAATACATTCTTTCTGTTACAAACGGTAGAACAGGCGATAAGACTTTAATTAAATCCAAAATAACATCATAAAGAGTCTGATAAGCTATATATTTGTCTGAATCATTCTCACTTTTCCAAAATCTTCTTCTATTTCTTCTTATATACCAATTTGATAAATCATCTAAGAAGGTTTCTACATTTTTTAATAGCTTATCTACTTCAAAATTTTCATAATTCAATTTTGCGCTAGCATTTAATTGCTGTGATTTAGAAATAATCCAATTATCTAATAAAGTTAAATCTTTAGGATTTATTTTTTGTGAATGTGGAGAAAACTTATCAAGACTTGCATAGGTACAGAAAAACGAATAAATATTCCATAGACTAATCAACTTTTTTCTGACTTCGTCAGCTTTATCATATCCAAAAAGTAAGTTATTTTCTACATTTTGTTTCGAATACATCCATCTCATTACATCAACACCCATCTTTTCAGCTGCATCATCAAACCAGATGGCATTACCAGCTGATTTATGCATTTCATCACCTTTTTCGTCCTTTACTAACGCATGTCCTAGTAACGTTTTAAACGGTGCTTTGCCTTCTAAGAAAGATGACATTGCTAATAACGAGTAAAACCAGTTTCTAAACTGTCCAGGAAAACATTCTGTAATAAAATCAGCTGGAAACCATTCCTCCCAATAGCTTTTATCTTCAAAATACTTCATTGTAGAAAAAGGTACAATTCCAGCATCTAGCCAAGGATTTCCTACATCTTCAATTCTAGTTCCAATAAGTCCAGATTTAGGATGTTTAATTTTAACATAGTCAACCCAAGGTCTATGTGGAGTATTTCCATCAAATTTTTCCCATCCCTCAACAGATAATTCCTTAAGCTCTTCTTTAGAACCAACAATATGAAATGTTCCATCCTCAAAAGTCCAAATCGGTAAGGCTAATCCCCAGAATCTCTTCTTTGAAATCATCCAATCTCCCATATTGTCTAACCAGTCGTGCTCTCTATCTCTTCCCCAGTTTGGAATCCAATTAATTTCATCTACAACAGATTTAATTTTATTTCTCCAATCCATATTGATATACCATTCGTCAACCTGTTTAAATACTAATTCGTCTCCAGATCTCCAACAGTGTGGGTATATATGAGGATAATCTTCAACATATAGAAGAAGATCTCTTTCTTTTAAATTGGAAATAATTTTTTGAGCAGTTTCAGGATTTGTAACACTTAAACCGGACATAAAATCAAAACCTTGAATAAAATTTGCTTGATTATCAATTGGTGAAATTTCAACAAAACCTTCTTTTTTACATATTTTATTATCAATAGCACCACATCCACCAGCCATGTGAACAAACCCTGTTCCTTCACCCTCAACAACCATATCGTTACCTTCAGAATCTTTTCCACCGTCAATAATGATATGGCAATCTATGGCTGATTTATTTTGTAAGTTGCTTGTATCATGAATTGGATAACCCCCTTTAGAGTTTTGAGGCTCTAAATGATCAAATGGTCCTTGATATGTTAAACCAATTAATTTTTCACCTTTAATAACTTCTATGATTTCATATCCGCCACGTTCTTTGAAAATTTGATCTAATGTTTTTAGTTTTGGTACACCATCTACCCAATTTTTCTTTTCAGCAAATTCTTTGTTTAATCTTTGATATTTTAAATTTGTCTCAGCTACAAAATATATTGATCCATCTTGAGCCTTTATTTTTGCGTAATTTATTTTTTTATTTACCGCAACAGCAATATTAGATGAAAGAGTCCAAGGGGTCGTTGTCCAAATTAAAATATTTTCATTTTCTTTATCTTTTAAAGGAAACTTTACAAAAACACCTTTATGCACAGTCAACTTTCTTCCCTCAATAATCTCCATCTGTGAATAGGAAGTACCAGATCTACCAGACCAAGGAACTACATCTGTTCCTCTATAGATTTTTCCATCTTCATGTAATTTTTTTAAAAAAGCCCAAATCGCATAGTTGTTTTCTTCCGACATGGTGAAATAAGAATTATCCCAATCCATCCAATATCCTAGTCTAATAGATTGATCCTTTTGTACTTCAGAAAATTTCTCAACGCGTTCTTTACAAAGATTTACAAACTTCTCTATGCCTAGATCTTCAACTTCTTTCTTTGATTTAATCCCAAGTTCTTTTTCCACTTCAATTTCTACCCAAAGACCTTGGCAGTCGAAACCATTTTGATATCTCAATTGATGTCCATTCATTGATTTATATCTTTGATAAAGATCTTTCAACGTTCTTCCCCAAGCATGATGAACGCCCATAGGATTATTTGCAGTGATAGGCCCATCAAGAAAGCTCCATTTTGGACCGTTGGAGTTTTTTTCGACTAGTTTTTCAAAAGTTTTATTTTTGGACCAATAATCGAGTATTTCATGTTCATTTTTAACAAAATCAACTTTTGGATTTTCTTTCTTTATGCTCATAATTAACTATGAACTTATAAGAAATGGGGAATTATTGCAATTGTATAGAAATTATCTTGTGATAGTAATAAATCTTGATGAAGAACCACGTTTGACAAGAAATAGTACTTTTGATTCATCATCAAACTTTGACATTTCGGAAAGAAAATCTTTTGTACTGTAAATCTTTTTACGTCCAACACGTGTGATAATATCTCCTTCTTGAAGCCCCGCTTCTTCTGCTGGACTATTATCTTCAACTCCAATAACAATTACTCCTTGAATATTTGAAGGATTTTTTTCATTTAATTTATATTTATCAATTAAATCTTCACTCGGATTTTCAAGCAATAATCCGAATTCATAATTTACGTTTGTAGTAGCAGCTACCATATCTTCTCTTTCTTCAAGAGTAACATATATATTTTTCTTTTTATTATCTCTGTAAATACCAAGCTTCACTCTTGAACCTGGGTCAGTACTGGATACAAGGTTTTTAAGTTCAGAACCATTACTGATTTCTTTTCCTTCGAAAGAAATAATCACATCTCCCTCAACTAAATCAGATTTTGAAGCTGGACTGCCTTCAACAATGTCACTTACAATAGCTCCATTTCGAGTTTGAAGTTCCAATGTCTCATATAAATCTTCATTTATATCTTGCATGTAAATACCTAAAAAAGATCTAACAACATATCCTTTAGTAATAAGATCATTCATTACTTTTTTAACCATCGTTGAAGGAATTGCAAAGCCAATACCAGCATTAGCTCTTCCACCACCTGAAGCAATAGCAGCATTAATACCAATTAACTCACCATTCATATTTAAAAGAGCCCCTCCACTATTTCCAGGATTTATCGCTGCATCTGTTTGAATAAAGTTTTGATAAGTATTTAAGTTATTCATTACATCATTTCTACCTAATGCACTAACAATTCCAGCAGTAACAGTATGACTCAATGATGCAGAAAAAGGGCTTCCAATAGCTATTACCCATTCTCCTACTCTTACTGCTTCAGAATCTCCTAAATCAACAGCTTTAATATCATCTGCTTCAATTTGAAGTACAGCTAAATCGGTAGCTTTATCTAATCCAATAACAGTAGCCTCAAAAATACGTTTATCAAGTAATTGGACTTTAATTTCTTCAACAGGTTTTTGAGATCTTTCATCAAAAATAACATGATGATTAGTGACTATATATGCATTTTCATCATCGACAATAACACCTGAACCAAGCGATTTACTTTCATACTCATCTGGAATCTCTCTACCCCAGTATCTATAAAAGTTTTGAACATCTCTGTCCAATTGAACGGTATTTGTTGTAGTGATGGTCACTACTGACTCGTTTACTTCCTCTGCAATGTCAGCAAAAGAATTAAAAAATTCATATGCTTTTGATTGCGCAAATGAAGTTGAAACAAATAATAAAATAAATGTTAGTTTTTTCATCGTATTTATCTGAAATGATTTAATCATCATAAAGTTCCTTAATTATTTAATCCTGTTTTTAAAAAGTCCTTAAACTCTTCAACGTTTCTTGTTAGACCAGGAAACTCTGACAACACTTTATCATTATTATCTAAAATTACATAATATGGCAAAGCAGCAGTTTCGAATCTATTGATTTGATACTCTCTTTTTTCTAAGTATCCTTCTCCAGCATCTGTATATAAGCTTACAAGAACGTATTCAGACATAAGTTCTTCAACAGAGTTAATACTAAAAATATTTGTTTCCATCCATCTACAATTTGTACATGTAACACCTGTAAAATCAATAAAGATATTTTTATTCTGCTCTTTAGCAATAATAAATGCATCATCTAAATTATTGTTCCAAACAAGATTGGACTGATATTTTTTAGGTGGTAAGTAAGATTTAATATTACCATTAATATCGTAACCATGATTTCCAGCTGCTAAATAAGTTCCAAATAATATGAAAGAAAGAGCAAATAATGATCTTTGAATTGAAAAAGTAACTGGCGAATCATTTTTAAACTTAATTAATCCAAAAATATACAATCCGGTTAACAGCATTATCAATGCCCACAAATATAAAACAACTTCATATGTAAAAATATTCCAATTCCAAACCAAGTCAGTGTTGCTAATAAATTTGAAAGCAGCTGCAAGTTCTAGGAAACCCATTACTACTTTTACAGAATTTAGCCATCCACCAGACTGTGGTAATTTTGTTAAATAATGTGGAAAGAGAGCTAAAAAGAAAAATGGTGAAGCAAACGCTAAACTAAAAATTAACATCCCAATTATTGGCCAAAACCATTCCCCTTGTGAAGCGGCAACCAATATCAATCCCATAAATTGAACAGTACATGTAAATGAAGTTAAAGTAAAAGTTAAAGCCATAAATAAAATACCAACATAACCTTCGGAATTTTCTTTTTGTAGAGATAACCTTCGTAATGATTCTGGTATTTCTATTTCATAAAATCCAAATAAAGACATTGCAAAATAAATGAATAAAAACGCTATGAACATATTTACTATTGGATTTGCAGCAAGCTGATTTGCTCCAGATGCACCTAATAAAATTGCTAACATCATTCCTAAAAAAGTAAATGTTAACACAATGCCTAACATGTAAACAGTAGCACTTTTTACTGGAGAGGAATTAGTATTCTCACTTCTATGCATAAAAAATGAAATGGTAATTGGAATCATAGGAAAAACACACGGAGTTAAAAGAGCAAGAAAACCCATACTCATAGCAAGAATAAGAAACGAACTGATATTATTATCTGCAATTGCTAAAATCGATTCTTTATCAAAATCAAAATTTTCAAAAACGAAATCGGATCTTATAGGACCTGATTTAATACTAAAGGTTGCTGTTTTAGTAATTTGGTTAGGCGGATAACATAAACTATTATTGCAAACCTGATAATCGATAATTACATCTACATTGTAAACACCATTGGGCAAATCATCTTTTAATTCTAGTGGAATACTAAATTTAGGAGTACCTTCATGATATTTAGTAATATTCCCAAAGCCTTCATCAAATTTCTCTATTGGCTCTGGCTCAATAATTCTTCCAGACTTATTAACAATGTCTGATTCTATTATAAATTTTGTTGAGGACGGACCTTCGGGTACATCATATACCGCATAAATTCTCCACGTAAAATCAAGTTCAGCGTTTACATCAATAATCGCAACTTCACCTTGATTCACATCATCAATACTAACAGTAAATTGGGCTGGGTCACTGAACTGAGCCCAAAGAATATTTAAAAATGACAATGTTAAAAAAAACTTTTTCATATTGGGCTATGAAAATAATCTTTTCTTAATTCTTGTCCAAAAAGTTTCTTTTTTTGTTTCTTTGGGTGTATTTATAACATTTTCAAGTTCTTCAAGAAGGTTATTAATAGCATTTTCTGCAGCAGATTCACCAGCTTCAATAAATTTATCTGTTTTATCAAATGCTGACCAATGCAAGTTATCATGTTTTGGTTTTATTACAAAATCTGCTTCATTGAGCAAATAAGAGTTTAAGTGAGCAACCGATACGTCTCTAACTCTTGAATATATTTCCACTATATTTGATGGTTCAGGTTGATCTTCCATACCTCTTGTAATATTTATCGCGATTATGAAGTCACATTCATTTTTAAGAGGAGTTACAGGTGTTGGCAATGCTACATTACCATCAACCATCATTCTATTATCTTTATATGTTGGCTCTACAAATCCTGGAATTGACGAACTTTGTACAATTGCATCTATTAGACTTCCTGACTTATAAATTATCGAATTTCCAGAAATTAAATCAGTTGCTGAAACAATTAATGGAATTTTTAAGTCACTAAATTGTTTTGCATCAAAAAGTAATTCTGTAGCTTTTTTAATTCTTTCATTTTTTATAATAGATTTTCTATTTGAACTAACCATTAAAACATATTGATTTTTAATTTGCTTGAAAACTTGCGAAAAAATAGATTCATCTTCTTCTGAGTTTGCAATATATCTAAATCCCAAATCATTAAAATTTTCACTTTCAACTCTTTCAAGATATCTTTTTTCTACCATTTTTGCGTTATGGTAAGATGCATACATTGCACCAACCATTGAACCAGCGCTTGTTCCTGCAACGATATCAGGAACAATACCATTTGCTTCAAGCACTTTCAATACTCCAATATGACATGCACCTCTTGCTCCACCACCACCTAATGCTAGTCCTATTTTTAAACCCTTATACATTACTTCCAGGTTTTATAGCTGGTATTCCCTGAAGTTCACTTGGAATACTATTTTTGTCAAAAATTTTAGCTTTTTGGGAAGTAATTGAAAAGAAATTATCATGAATGAAAACTGGAGATAGGCTTCTATCAACAATCACTCCAACTCCAACCACGTTGCCTTTATATTGAGAAATAAGATCTACAACTTCTTTTATTGAACCGCCAGTACTAAGTACATCTTCAATAATTAGAATTTTCTCATTTTCATTGACTTTAAATCCTCTTCTTAATTTCATCTTTCCTTCTGATCGTTCAGAAAATATTGTCTTTTTATTTAGTTGCCTTCCAACTTCCGTACCTAAAACAATCCCCCCAATTGCAGGAGAAATAACTTTATCAATATCTAGATGAGAAAAGTGATTTGATAATATTTCACCAAACATAGACAGATACTTTGGATACTGTAAAACTTTTGCACATTGAAAGTATGTATCACTATGAAGACCAGATGATAAAATAAAGTGGCCATGCATAAGTGCTTGGGTTTCTTCAAAAATTTTTATGAAATCTTTATCCATTAAATCCTCTTAGTTGATTTAAATACTGTTTAGCAGAATTGCGAATTGAATCGTAATCTTTATTTCCAAAGAAAATAATTCCTCGAGATACATTTATTAAGGTCGTATCCATACTATTCTCATTAATTTTAATGACGCTTTGCAAATCTCCTCCTTGTGCTCCAATCCCAGGAATTAAAAAAGGTAAATCTGTTGAATTTCTAACTTGCATTAATGCATCATCATTAGTTGCCCCTACTACAAGACCAATATTTTGCTGATTATTTAATGCTTCACATAAAGAAATCACTTTTGAAAAAATATCTTCTTGAATAAAAGTTGAAGATTTATTTGATGTTCTACATAATACATAAGCACCCTTAGATGGATTTGAAATAAATGGTTCAATTGATTCTTCTCCCATATAAGGACTTACTGTTATAGCATCGCAATTCAAATGATTAAAAAATGCATTAGCATAATGTAAGCCAGTATTTCCTATATCCCCTCTTTTTGCATCGGCTATAACAACATGTTCATTTCCAATATGTTTCATTAAATTTTCGAGCCAATAATAACCCTTTGAACCCCATTCTTCAAAAAAAGCAAGGTTTGGTTTGTATGCTGCTGCAAGATCGTTTGTAGCATCTACAATCATCATTGAATAATCCATCATTTCATCTAAGGATACATTATCATTGAAATATTTTTTATCAATATCAATTCCAACACAAAGATTTGAATTTTTATCAGAAATGTTTGTTTTTAGTTTATCGATGAATGAAAGCACGAAGAAATTTAAGATATTCTATCATAGCAAACAAATGGCTTCATACTAGAATTAAAAATTTTTAATATTAGAATATGGAATCATCTACTGGACAATCAGAAACTCGAATTATTGCTTCAACAAATGTTTTCCAAATAGAAAAAATTGAGAAGATTGGTAAAGCCGATTATCCAAAACTTATTGAAATATCATTACACCTTGCTAAAGAATACGGGAAACAAGCAGTCTTCACAAAAGCTTCTATTGAAAAATACTTTAATACTGAAAAATCTCTTCCTTTTATTGCAAGGTATCAAAACGAAATTATTGGATATATTATTGGAATCCCTTTAGAAGAACTTACCATGGAGACTTGGGCATTGAATGATGAAAATTATGGTAAGCACAACACCTTGTATACTTATGCTTTTGTTATAATGGAAAAATATAAGTCCAATGGATATGCTAAAATGTTAAAAAGAGTCTATTTAAGCTGGGCGCAAAAACGAGACAGAATAAAATATATTACAGGTCATGTTTTATCTGGTACTGCTGATACAAAGGATAATAGCATAAAGATAATATCTTTCGAAGAAAACTGGCAAGGTACTGGGAAGTCATTTGAATATTATAGAAGATCTTTTGATGAAGGTGTTGAAAGTTCTATTTTTAGTCCGCCATTCGAAATAATAGTAGAGTAATTATTTTTTCAAATAACTAATAAGAACTAAAGAAGTTGATGAAATTGCGAGTGCCGGCATAACAGCCTCATCTAAACTCCACTGATTTCCAAAATATACTGTAGCAACTATACCTGAAAGTATTGAGCAAATAGCGCCATACTTTGTTGCTTTATCCCAAAAGAATGCAGCCAAAAGAGTTGGAGTAATTGCAGTTCCATAAATTGTAAATGCATACAGGGCTTTTTCAAAAATAGTTGTATCAGCAGCAAACATTCTTGAAACCCAATACGAAAAGAATCCTAATGCTAACACTAAAATTCTACTGAGTGTAACAATCATTTTATCTGAATATTTTTTATTTGAATACTTTAAGTAAATATCATTGATCAAAATAGTTGTAGGTACCAATAAAAAGGAGTCTGCAGTCGAAATTATTATACCAATAATTGTAGCAAGCATAATTGCACCTACGATAGGTGGAAGGAAATTGTATGCAGCATAAATTAATACATGTGATTCTTTTGTAATATCCGTAATCATACTTGAACTAATCCAAGCATTTGCAATAATTAAAGATTCTAAAATGACTACAGCAAAGAATAAAAGGAAGGTTGCCTTTTGAGCTGATTTAACGGATTCACTTGCAAAAAATCTTTGATACATATTCGCATCTCCAAGAATCAATAAAAATGAAGGTAATGTAAAATTAATTACATCTCTAAATGATAAAACGCCAAATAAAGACATATTGTTTGGCATACCTTTATTTTCAAAGCTCATTGCCATTCCTTCAAATCCACCAGCTTGAACAAATAGAATTGGTAATGCTATAATGAAACAAGTAATCATCAAAATACCATTAGCTACATCTGTATAAGCAACGCTCAATAGTCCAGCTAATACTGTATAAGCAACAATAAATAATGCTGCAATAATAGTTGCCTGATCTAAAGATAGGTTTGAACCCAAGTTATCATGAAAAATAGTATAAATAACTGCTCCACCAGCGTTAAACTGATAACTTACAATCACTAAATAAGCTGTTAAGAGTGCAACTACAGATAAAATCATTGCAACATCACCAAAACGTGTTCCAATAATTTCTGGTACTGTTAATTTTTCAGATGCTCTTGCTTTACCTGCAATTTTTGTAAGTGCTAAAACACCAAGCATTCCTCCAATTGGCAACAAAAAGCCAGCTGCACCTATTTCAAATGTTTTTCCTGCATTACCAAGTACAGAACCAGTACCCATCCAAGTTGCAGCCATGGTTCCAACTAATATCCATGGTGATAATGATCTTCCTGCGACTGAAAAATCTTCCTGATTCTTTATGGAATCTGATTTACTAAAACCAATCCAAAGTAATGCAACAAGGTAAATTGATATAATTAGATAATAAATCATTGTAATAGTTTACACATAATACATATATTATTTTTATAAATGCAATTACATTGGAAAATAATTATTGGATTAGTTTTAGGAGCTATTTACGGTATTTTAAGTGCAGTTAATGGCTGGAGCGGTTTTACGTCAGACTTCATTTCCCCTTTTGGAACAATATTTCTTAATCTTTTAAAATTAATTGCAGTTCCATTGGTTGTTTCTTCATTAATAACTGGAGTGGCGTCATTGTCTGATACTAGAAAACTATCAAGAATTGGTTGGAAGACTATTGCGCTCTACATTTCAACAACTGCAGTAGCAGTTAGTATTGGACTCATATTAGTTAATTTGCTTGAGCCTGGAAATGCGATTCCAGAAAGCTATCAAGAAAGTTTATCAAGCGAATACTTTAATACTGCGGCAGATAAACAAGAAGCTGCTGCATCAATTCAACAAAATAGAGGACCTCTTCAACCACTGGTAGATATGGTTCCAGGTAATATTTTTTCTGCTGCATCGAATAACAGAAATATGCTTCAAGTAGTTTTCATTTCATTGATATTTGGAATTGCTCTAATCGGAATTGATAGAAAATACTCAAAACCAGTTTTAGAGTTTTTAGAAGGTATAAATCAAATGATTATTAAACTAGTTGAAATGATAATGTATTTTGCTCCTTTTGGAGTATTTGCATTGATTGCTAAAACAATTAGTTCTGTTTCTGGTGATATTTCTCAAATAAGTGAAATTCTTTCAGCTTTAATTTTTTATATGGGTGTTGTGATTCTTGGTCTTTTTGTTCATATGGGAATAACCTACATGACACTACTAAAGATTTTTACAACCATGGATATAAAACATTTTCTTAAATCTATGGCACCTGTACAGCTTTTAGGATTTTCAACAAGTTCAAGTGGAGCAACCTTGCCAGTAACTATGAAGCGTTGTGAAAAGGATCTTGGAATTTCAGAGGAAATTTCATCATTTGTGTTGCCTTTAGGAGCAACAATAAATATGGATGGAACTGCATTGTATCAAGGAGTAGCAGCAGTTTTCATTGCGCAAGCAGTAGGCATGGATTTAACATTAGCTAACCAATTTACGATTGTGGCTACCGCTGTTTTAGCATCCATAGGAACTGCAGCTGTTCCGGGAGCAGGAATCATCATGCTTATTATTATTTTAGAAGCTATTAATGTACCAAGTGAAGGAATTGCCCTTATTCTAGGTGTAGATAGAATTCTTGATATGATTAGAACTGCTACAAACGTCACTGGAGATGCGACAGTTGCTAGCGTGATGGATTCTTTAGAGCGCTAACCCATTCTTCATATTTTTCTGCAATTGTATCTTTTATATCAGAAATCTGTAATGATCTTGTTGCAGAAACCATTAAACTATCTGGAAACGATTGCTTTAAATAAGATATTTTTTCAGGATCTACTAAATCAACCTTGTTAAAAACATATTTATAATCAATTTCATTAGCATTTATCTCCTTCAAAACACTTTTGATTGTTTCTATTTCATTAAACAAATCTTGTGAATTTGAATCAAGAACGATTAATAATAAATTTGAATCAACCACCTCCTGAAGCGTAGATTTGAAACTAGCGATTAAATTATCAGGAAGATTTCTAATGAAACCAACTGTATCACTTAAAAGGACATAATTATTATCACCAATAAATAATCTTCTAACAGTAGTATCTAACGTTGCAAATAACTGATTTCTGATTAATACATCACTTTTAGTGACTGATTTCATTAAAGATGATTTTCCTACATTTGTGTATCCAACAAATGACGTCCTAAAAAATGACTTTCTCTTTTTACTTTGTACCTGTCTTTCGGAGTCGATACTCTTAAGTTTTTTCTTTAGTAAAGAAATCTTTTTTCGAATAATTCTTCTATCAACCTCAATCTGTGTTTCACCAGCACCTGCCCTTGTTCCAAATCCTCCCATCTGCCTTTCAAGGTGTGTCCATAATCTAGTCAACCTGGGTAATTGGTATTGCAATCTAGCTAGTTCAACTTGTGTTTTAGATTCTTTTGATTTTGCATTTCTAAAAAATATTTCAAGTATTACACCAGGCCTGTCTAAGAGCTTAATGTCTTTATTTAATTTTTGAAAATTTTTTGTTTGAACAGGACTTAAGTCTTCATCAAAAATTATATAATCTACTCCAAGCATTTTAGCCTGCTCAATCACTTGTTTTGCTTTTCCACTTCCAATGAAATACGTAGGATTTATAGTGTTTATTTTTTGTTCAACTACTCCTTCTACTTTTACACCAAGAGTAGATATGAGTAATGATATTTCCTCAACACTATTATGATAATTCTTACTGCTTTTCCATATTCTTGGAGCAACAACTATTGCTGTTTCAATCTTACGATTCATTTACTACAATTTGATTGAAAACAAGCTCTATAAAAATATCATAAATGAATTCATTAAAAATATTATTTGTCCATTCTCTATCAATTTTGGTAGCCAAGAATATTACTTTTGAACCTAAAATATTTTTTTTAATTACAAGCGGATCATTGGTTGAAATATTGAAAGAAGCTTCATCAGAGTTATAATCTTTTAATTCATAAAATCTATATACCTTAAATGCCTTGCTATTATTAGATAAATATTTAACTGGATATTCTTCTTCAAATTTAAAGAACTGATTTTTCGATGTACCTCTTAATGCTTTAACTTTTGGATAATCAAGAGTTTTAGATAGATATTCACTATCGACGTTGTCTATAAAATATAAAATGGGTTTTTTCACTAACATAAATTTTTGAATCTCTCTAATTAAGTTATCAGAAAAATCTTTTATACCTTCAACAATTAAGATATCATATCCGGAAAAATCATACTTTTTGAAGCTTTCAGTTTTAACTATATCATATTGAAATAACCTGTTATTATCCAACAAACTAGCAAAACTACTTTCATCATCATTAAGTATAATTACTCTTTGCTGATTTCTAGGCTCAACTCTTATAGAAAAGCTATTAATAGATAATCCGTCATGCTTTAAATCAATTAATACTGAATCAGCATTAATACTTACAGGAATATTTCTAACATGAGTATTCAATGAATCCGAACCAAAATCAAATTTTCCATTAATTATATCATTAGTTGACCAATGCATCTCAATATTTTTTAAATCAGGATTATGATAGCTCAGCTTTACTTGCAAAGAATCAGAATCAACTAATTTGTAGTCATTTACCATAATGTTAAAATCAAAATCTTTAGATATTGCTTTTTCTGAAGAATAATCATTACATGATATAAGAAAAAAAGAAACTAAAAATAAACTTCGAATCATTTTGCTATTACTAAGTTAATTTTTGAACCTTGAGAAACCTTCGTTCCTTCCTTTGGGCTTTGATTTAAT
The DNA here is from genome assembly GCA_000402655.1 of Fidelibacterota bacterium SCGC AAA298-D23. Classification (GTDB taxonomy): domain Bacteria; phylum Fidelibacterota; class Marinisomatia; order Marinisomatales; family Marinisomataceae; genus Marinisoma. The sequence continues at coordinate 85,341 of AQSI01000003.1, read as the reverse complement.
ACTGTATTTGGTAAAAACTTTTCGTTTTCAACATATTGAATTTTTCCTTCAAAGAAACCTCTTTCCTCAATGATTTTAAGTGCTTCGCTGAGAAAAATTCCTTGAAAATCAGGAACATCTACTAAATCATTAGGTGCTAATCCATTACTGACTTCAATTCGAACACCAAATCCTTTTCTTATGCTATCGTTTTCTGTTGGACTTTGCCAAGAAACTATGCCTTTGGGATACTTTGAACTAAAAGAATAATAAATTGAGTCCAACTCAATTCCATTTTGATCCAATTCGATTTCTGCAGCTCTTAATGTTTTACCTAAAAGAGATGGAACAATAATTTTTTGGTTAAATTGGGTAATTTTAACTTTGATTGATCTTCCAAGCTTTACTTCTTTACCAGATGTTGGAAATTGTTCAATTACTATATTTGGACTTAAGTCATTTGTAAAAATTGTGTCAGCAACTACAACCTCGATACCTTCAGATTTTGACAACTGATTTGCTTCATCTAATGTTAAGCCCTCTAAATCTGGAATTACGACTACATTTCTTGCATTGATATATAAAGGCATAAGGATAAAATTAAATGTCATTAATACTATCACGCCAGTGACAAGAAATATTGATAAATTTTTAAGTAAATTTTTCATACAAGAATATTTGAACGTAGATCCTGGTAACCTAAAATGAAATCCTTTGAGTCCATTGCTTTTTTACCCTCTAATTGAACCTTAAAAAGTCTTAATGCATTTTTTCCACACTGAACGTCAAAAAAAATTTTACCTACATGGTATATAGAACCAATTTTGTGATTATTATCATTTCTAATTGACTCGGCTTTAAAGATTTTTAATCTTTTGCTATTTATGGTAGTAAAAGCACCAGGTGTTGGCGAGAAAGCCTTGACTTGAGCTAGTATTATATCAGACTTATCATTCCAATTAATTTTTAAATCTTCCTTTGAAATTTTAGGTGCTAAAGTAGCCATACTATTATTTTGTTCGGTTAATTCTGAAGAATGGTGCAAACATTTATTTATTGAAGATTCAATAAGACCTGCTCCTGCTTCACTAAGTTTTTTAGATAATGAACCATAATTATCATCTTTTGTTATTACAATTTTTAATTGATCAATTATTTTTCCAGTATCAACTTTCGGCTCTATCAAAAAAGTAGAAACTCCTGTTGAATCTTCTTGATTTAATAATGCATGTTGAATGGGTGCAGCTCCTCTATATTTTGGTAGCAATGAAGAATGAATATTAATGGAACCATATTTAGGTATATCCAATAAATACTTTGGAAGAATTCTATACGCTACTACAACAAAAAAATCAGGATTTAAATCTTTCAGTTGGTCAATAAAACTTGCGTCACTTAAGTCTTCGCCTTCAATAATTTTTAAATTTTCTTTTTTGGCTAAAGTCATCACAGGTGTATCAAGAATTTTTTGTCCACGACCCATTTTTTTTGATTTGTTAGTGACTACTGCTTTAAGATTAAATTTCTTTTTACAGGCTAGAAGAGTTGGGTTTGAAAAATCAGTATTACCAAAAAAAATTATATTTATATCTTTATTTGACATTGCTTGATTTCATTATTTTAAGGGCCTTATCATATTTTAAAAGATCTGCAGGAGTAGCATAATCTGTTATTAATTTTCCATCGAGGTGATCATTTTCATGCTGAATAACAGTGGCTAAAAAGCCATTAAAAACCTTTGTATGCTTTTCAAGGTTGTGATCTAAATACTCATAGGTTATTGAATCATAGCGTTCAACATTGATTCTTATTTCTGGTAATGAAAGACACCCTTCTGAATCAACACAAGAGCCCTCACCACTAATTATTTTTCCATTGATAAATACTAAAGATGATTCACATTCCTCTGTATGAGATAAATCTACTACAAATATGCGTTTATTTATTCCAATTTGGTTTGCTGCTAGCCCAATACCATCAAATTCATACATTGTATCAAATAAATCATCAATTAAACTTCTAATGTTTGAAAAGTCTGTTATATTTTTTGATATTGCTCTAAGAGCAGAATGACCATATGTAACTACTTTTTGAACTGCCATAAATTATTTTGAGGAATTTTTAACTTTTGCAATTGCAACTTTATCAACAGTCATTTCATTTTCATTAGATATTTTTATAATTACAGTTTCACTTTTTAACGCAGTAACTTTTCCATGAATTCCTCCAATAGTCACTACTCTATCTCCTTTTGCTAAATTTTCTTGCATCAATTTTACTGATTCTTGTTTTTTAGAATTAGGTCTTAAAATGAAATAGTATATAACTAAAAAAATTAAGAAGATTGGTAATTGGGAAAGAAAAATATCTAGAAAAGATGCTTCGCTTTGTTGCATTATTATTTTTTGATTCATAGACTAAAATTAGTTTACCTGAAGTTCTTTAACAAGACCATAACTTTAGGCTTAAAAAGATAAAAACACATGAAAAGCACAATAAGATTTGAAACTGTGTGTAAAATTTTAAATAAACCATTATCATATTCAAAAATTATCTTATTTGTTCCAGCTTTCACTTCAACTGCTCTCAAAACACTGTTTGCTCTAAAAATCTCTACTTCAGTTTCATCAATATAGGCTTTCCATCTAGCAGGATAATAAATTTCACTTAGCACTAATAGTCCTTTTTCATTTGCCTCATAATCGATAATGATTTTTTCCACGTCCCAATCAATATTTAGAATTTTACCAATTGTATATCTTGAATTATCTAGTTTATCTACTATCGCAGTTTTTGATGGACTAAATGCAGATGCGTTCAAATAATTATACAAATTTTGATCTTCTTTAATCACATCTTTCACAAACCAAGCTCTTGGATTGCTTTGATCTAAATTATAAATATAAACTTTCTTTCTTCCGTTGACTGATTGAAAAACGGACTCTTTTTCTAATATTAGTTTGGGATGGGGAATTTCAACATGGCTAATAAAATATTTTACATTTAAAAATTGTAATACTGGTATTGAAAGTAAGTTATTTGTGTTCTTTAACAATTCAGAATAATGACCAAATTTTGCTGGATGATATCCTCCAACTGATTCAATACCATGATATTTAAATTTTGGATCAGTAAACAAAGAACCTGCAGGGTAAATTCTATTTAAACCGAGGTTTTCTTTTAAAAAGATTATTGTTTCGTCCTCGTTAAATACTGACTCAAAGCTTTCAATAGTTGTAATTTGATTTTGTTGGCCTGAATCTTGTCTTGGATTGATAATTCTACTATCAACCCTATATATATCAAACAAGGAAAGTATCAAAAATATATAAAAAATGGTCTGTTTCTTAATTTGAGGAAATTTATTCTTAATTATTTCAAGAGCATCTTTTAAGCCATAAGCGCATAAGATATACATGCAAAAATTTGATACAATGAGAATCATGCTTGGAACTCTAAAGCTGCTAAAAAAAGGTAAATAATTATAGAAGAATTGGTAAAAGATTTCGAAATACTTTCCAAAAGATAATAGAATTGAAATTACTAATACCGTCCAAAAAAATAATCTCATGCTGTTTAACTTTCTACATGATAAAAAAGCAAATATTAGTACTGGCAATCCAACATAATTTGGGAAATCAGTAAAAGGCATAAAACCCGTATAAGTTGAACCTCCGAAACCAAAGAAATTAGGCATGAGGTATGTTAATAATTCCTTAGGGTGCATAGACCAATTTGTTGCATAAGCAAAACTACCCATATTGCTTGATCTAATTGACATTTCACGGTAATCCAAGGATGGTAAGTAAATATGTGAAGCAATTAAGAATGCAATAATAATTCCTGAAAAAAATAAAGCAGCATATTTTTTATTTCTATTTTGATAAAAAGAATAAATGAAGAAAGATCCCAACAACATACAACTATAATAAGCTATTTGAACATGTGCTCTTTGCAATTGCAAGCCTAGAAACAAAGCAAATAAAAGCATATTGAAAATTGATTGTTCATCTTTCAATCTTAAAAGCAATAATAATGTAATTGGAAAAAAAGCAGCTGTCATCATCTGACTTCCATGCCCATAAACAATCATAGTGATTAAAAAAGGATTTAACATCCAAAGCAATCCTGAAATAAATGCAATTTTCTTATTTTGAATAAGCTTTTGAACCAAATAGAACATACTTACTGCAGAAAAAACTAGATGCATAAATTGAATATTTAAGTCAGAAAAACCTAGCAAATCTAAAAAGTAGCTTGGCAGATATAGTAGATTGACATAAGTAAATGCTTCTAAGGTTGGCATTCCAGAAAAAATCCATGGTTGCCATTGTGGCCACTCTGATGAAGCTAATCTAATCTGATCAAGAATATGATGTATGGCATAAGGATTAAACGAGTCACCGGAGGCAAATGTATTTCCAAAGATTATAACATCATTAAAAAAGAATAAAACAAAAATAGTATAAATTAGAATTATGATAGAAAGATACATTTTAAATCAATTTTGTTTTAAATGAGTTAATTAGTTCTTTATCCTCCTCATCAAAACCCATTAAAAAATAAATAAGGAAATAAGTCAATAAAACCAATGCAAAATGAACTAGCAGGTAAACTATTAAACCTAATATATTATCTAAACGAAATAGGTTTGAAAAAATATTTTTGGCATTAGAGTAGATTAAAAACGTAATTGTACCAGATACAATCGGCTTGATAAGCTTTATTGAAAACAAATTCAATTTCATTAAAACTATATTTTCAATAAATCTTAAGATACTCAGAATGAATAGAGCTATCGCCGTTGATAAAGCTGCACCTACGATACCATATAAAGGGATTAAAATATAATTCAATGAAATATTTAAAATTAGGGCGATTGAAACATTAATTAAATTAATTGAAGTATTTCCGCTCATAGAGAGTGTTGATGAACCTAAACCAAAAATTGTTTGAATGAAAATTCCAGTTAATAGAATTTTTAACGCAAAAGCATTATCAAATTCTGAACCAAATAGCAATAACATTGGGCTTGCAAAAACAAATAAAAATATAAATACTGGTAAAGAAAACATTAGAATATACTTTGAGGAAGATTGATAAGATTCTTTCATTCCTGCAATATTTTTATTGAAATAATGTTCTGAAAATATTGGTGCAAAAATTCCAGCAAAAGCAAATAAAATCATTCTAACTAATCCAGCTGTTCGATCTATAGGATGATACATTCCCACATCAATAGCACTAGATAGAACTCCTAACATTACTATATCAATCCAATGCATTATAATGCCAATCGCTGACACAAACATTAATGGTATAGAAAATCTTAAAATTTCTTCATCTACTTTAGAATTAATAATATTCTTAAGACTAATTTGTGCAAAATTTCTCAAAAATTTTATGATGAAGATTAAACCAATAGCAGCAGAAGTAACTGTTGGTATCAAAATGGATAGTTTTGTACCGAGCAAGTAGTATGATCCTAAAAATCCAATCAAAAGCGTAAGAGGATTTACAATCTGATTAACAAAGATTTTATATTTTAAAATTTTAAATGCTTGGGTAGCAAAAGAAGATATTAGAGTTAAAACGGAAAAAGGAAGACTTATCGCAAATACTTTTATAACTGTTATTAAAAATTTATCTTCATTCAACAAATTATTAACAATGAAATCAGCAGATAAAAATAAAATAATAGAAATTATGATACTAGATAATAGTCCAGCTTTTAAAGATGAATAAATAGAATTATTAACATTCTCAGAATTTTCCGTATCCCTACTTACAAATCTTAAAACACCGTTGTCTAGTCCAATTAATGCAAATATTTCTGCAATTCTTGTAACAGCATTTCCTAGAGAATAAATACCTAACATCTGTGCGCCAAGAAATCTTGCCATTACTATTGAAAATATATATCTGAAAACTGAACCTAATGTCATTCCTGAGAATGAAATAAAAGCTTCACTTAGAATTGTTTTCTGATTAGATGGTTTGCTACTCATTTATTTCTTAAATATAACCATCTTATAAATTGAAATGGTAAATGAAATAATATCCAATAAATAGATATAGAAATTAATTGGATTCCTGTCGCATGCTTCCAAAAGAGTTTCAATTGATTTTTTATCTTCATTAAATTTTTCTTTGAAGAATGTTCACCTAAAGATTGAGAAACATTATGAAGAATTACAGATTTTGGAGCATAAATTATATTTCTATTAAGTTGACGAGCTTTTAATGATAAATCAACATCTTCACAGTACATATCAAATGTTTCGTCAAAGAAATTAAGTTTTTTTAAATCTTCAAACCTTAAGCACATGCAACAACCAGTAGCATAATGTGTTTCATTTATAAATGAATATTTTGGTCCATCAAAATCTCTTATTCCAATATGATAAATTAAACCCCTCCATAAATCTACAACCCCTCCAGCATACCAAATTTTATTGATATTTGATGAGTATAATATCTTTGGTGTTGAAATAATTGCTTTTTGATCTTTCGCTAAAGGATTAATTAATTCGTCAATAAAATTTCTGCTCACAATTGTATCGTCATTTAAAAGGATGATAAAATCATTATCTTCAACATTTATTTTCTTTAAACCTTCGTTATATCCTCTGCCAAATTTAAAGTTTTTACTATTTTTTATTGTTTGAACATTCGGAAAATTTTCAGAAATCATACTTAATGAATCATCTGATGAATTATTGTCAATTACAGAAATGGTAAAATTTTTATGATCAACATTTTCAATTGATTCTAAGCATCTTTTTAAAATTTTATCATTATTCCACGTTAGAATAACAATGTGAACTTTATAGGATTCTGAAATTTCAATCATAAAGCTGTAATGTTCTTTCAAATTCTTCCCAAGAAAAATTCTTTTTATGATTAGATATATTTTTAGTCATTATATCATACATATTATTATTAAAAAACGAATGAATTGATAAAGCAACTTCATCTTCATTTGGATCTACAATATATCCAGTTTCTTTTTCAACAATATAATCTTTAAGCCCTCCTTTAGATGACACAATGGCAGGCAAATTAAAGTTCATAGAAAGCGATAGGATTCCACTTTGTGTTGCTTGCTTATATGGAAGAACGATTAAGTCTGAGCTAAGGAAATATTTGCTTAGATCTTCCTTACTAACAAAGTTAGGATGAATTATAAATGAACTTTCTAGTCCATACTCTTTAATTTTATTCAAATAATTTCTCAAATCAGTATACGGCTCACCAACTATAAAGACCTTTAAATTTGGTATTTTTATTTTAAGGCGATTTACGGCATTAATTAATATATCTAAACCTTTATAAGGTCTAATGAGACCAAAAAAAAGTATAGTTGGATCAGATTTTAATCCAAGATTATTTTTAAATCTTACTCGATCATCGATGTTGTAATCAATTTCATATATTGGATGAAATGAATTAATTATTTTAGCTTCTAAATTATATCTTTTAATTCTTTTCATTTCATTTTCATTCATAACTACTAGATGAGTTCCTTCTTTGAGCATTTTTTTTAGAAAAAAGTTTTGAAATGGAAAATTTTGATGAGATTTGGCATTATGAATTAAGAAGTAGACTTTTTTTGTATTTATTCTTTTAGCAATATATGAATACATGATAGAAAAAAAAGGGTGCCAATAAGAAAAAATGACGATATCTGTATTTAATTCATTGATTTTCTTAATTGCTTTTCTCCAAGAAAAAATATTTAATGGATTTAAAATTCTTAACGATGAATTATTATTTGATGCATTGTTTTTATATTGTGACTTGCCTGGAAAAAAAATTTTAGGATATAATTTTTTGAAATTTAAAATGGTTACATCATGTCTATTTTTTAATTGAGTAACTAAATGATGATTAAAATCTGAAATGCCCCCTCTAAAAGGAGAATAAGGACCAATAGAAACAATTTTTAAATTATTATTCAATTACTTCTTTAATGAAATTTTTTCTTTTGTGATTTTTATTAACAATTATTTCACCAATTAATCCAAAGGTAAATAATTGCACACCAGTAATTATTAACAAGCTCCCAAAAATTATCATAGCTATGTGCTGTTGAAAAGAGTGGAGCAAAACATACTTACAATAAAGAACATATATCTCTGCTATTAACCCAAATAATATTGATAAAAATCCAACCATTCCAAAAAAATGCAAGGGTCTGTCCATATACTTTCCAAGAAATAAGATTGTCATAAAATCAAAAAAACCATGTTTATATCTTTCAGCTCCATATTTTGATTTCCCAAATTTTCGCTCTCTATGATTTACAGGTATTTCCTTTACATTAAACCCTTTTTGATGAGCTAATAAAGGGATATATCTATGTCTACCTCCATAAAGATTTAAAGACTTGGCCACTTCTTTTTTTAAGACCTTAATTCCGGAGTTTGAATCTTTAATTTTTAATCCACTAAAAAGTTTTATAAAAAAATTAAATATTTTTGATGCAATTTTTTTCTCTAAAGGATCTAATCTATCTTTCTTCCATCCTACAATTACGTCATCTTCATTCAATTCTCGAACAAGACTGATAAGTTCTTTTGGATCATCTTGAAGATCACCATCTAATGTAGCTATTAATTCATTTGAAGCAATATCAATGCCGGATTGAAGTGCTACAGACTTACCATAGTTTCTATAAAGGTTAATGAGCTTCCATGTAGAATGATTTGCGATTTCATTTTCAATCACTTTTTGGGACATATCTGACGAACCATCATTAATAAAAATAATTTCAATTGATTGATTATTCTCAAAACTGAATTTCAACTCGTCAAATAATGCTTGAAGAGATTCTTCCTCATTATATATTGGTATAAGTATAGATAAGCTTTTCATTATTCAAAATTTCTTCTATTAAATTTTAATGTATAGTTCTGTTTATCATTATTAAGTAAAAATACAATCTCGTTCAGATAATTACTACCATCAATTGAAATCAACTTAGTTGTAATGACATATGAATTTCTCAATTGAATATCGACTTTATTTAAAGCTTCAGTATCTCCCCAAAGAATACTTTTGTAGAAATTTGAATTCAATTGATTTGTTAAAGGAAAAAATCTATTAAACTCCTCTTGGGAAATTTCAACTTTTTTGCGGACATTTAAGTATCTAATTGAATCATTATTTACTTCAATCATATACTGTCTTCTTCCCAAAAAATCTTTGAACACGATAATTGAATTATTTCCAGAAGATTCAAAAATAAATGGTGAAGAAAAATTTGATTTTCCTTTTCCCTGTAATACACCATTACCAATAACTCTATTAAAATTTTTTTCTAATTCTTCAATTTTAATATTTTCAGAATCTATTACTTGAATGTTATTATTGGTGGAGCATGAAGCAAAAATAACTGCAAATACGACAATTATAAGTTTTTTATTGAGATTCATATGAAGAAATCTTTGTTTGTAGCTGTTCGTTATCTTCATCTAACAACAATGCTTTGTTATAAAAAATAAGTGCTTCATCTATTTCTTTTACACTTATTAATACATCTCCATAGTGCTCAAGAATTACCGCGCTTGAATCATCATATATTAATGCTTGAGCAATAAAATCTTTCGCTTTTTCAAATTCAGATAATTTGTAATAAATCCATCCAATTGTATCTAAGTAAGCTGATACATCTGGGCTTATTTGTATAGCTTTTTCTGCGAGAGTCAAAGCATATTCTAAATCTTCATCTCTTTCAACTAGGCTATAAGCAAAATTATTATACGCTTGTGCATCTCTGTCATTCAAAGCAATTAATTTTGTGTACAACTCATCAGATTTATCCCATTTTTCAATTTGATCATATGTCATTGCTAAGCCATGCATGGCTGCTACAGATTTTTGATCAATTAACAATGACTTACTGTAGAATTGTTCTGCTTCATTAAAATTTCTTGCTGAATAATTTGCCAATCCCAAAAAATAATTTACTTCAAAGTCGTTCGGAAATATTGATACTGCAATATTAAGTTCATCAATTGCTTCAGAGAAATTTTGTAAACTTATTAATGCAATAGATGAATTAATATATCCTTCTTTATCATTCGGATAATAAGAAGTATGCTTCTTTGATACTTCTAATGCTAAGTCATTTCTACCAATATCTCTGTATACCAATGACAAGTAATACAACGCAAACCTATCATTATCCTTTTTTGATAAAGATTTTTGCAAAAATTCTTCTGCAGAATCTAATTTTCCAATTCTTAAATATTCTAGTGCTATTTGATTGTATAGATTATTATAAAATGGGTTTGCTTTAATAGAGTCTAGATTTAATAGCTCAAGTAACTCTTCAATATTTCCACCATCATTTGATTCAAGATAACCTCTCATATATTCTGAATTAGAAGGATCTGCTAAAAGGAGTTTTTTAAATATCTTTGATAAGTCTCTATGATTTGAATTATATGCTAATTCTGCTGCGACCTCCAAAGCCAAAATTAAGTCATTATTCTTGTTGTAGGCTTCTTGATAGTAAAGTAATGCTCCATCAATATCATTTAACTCAGCTTTTAAATCTCCAATGATAAACAGCACATCAGCGTTATTAGGATCACTTTCAATTATTTGATTAAAAATCGACAAAGAAGATTCATAATCGTTTAAGGCAATAAACTTTTTTCCTAATGAAATTTTATAATCTAATGCATTTTCATCCATTGCAATTGCCTGATTAGCATATACAATACTTTTTTCATACTTTTGTAACATCCAGTATGCTTCAGACATATTAAATAAGACCTCTGCAGAATTTGAACCAGCATCAATGGCGTCCTGAAATTCTAAAATTGCTCTAGCATAATTACCCTGTTCAAAAAACATCATTCCATCCATAAAAAATTGAACACCGCCGAAAGGATCAATCGATTCTAAGGTTTTTTCTTCTATTTTAAATTCTTTAATCGGTGATTTGGGAATTTCTGAAGATGTTGTAGCGCAATTTGCCAAAAAAATTGTAGAAATTGTAATTATTAAGTATTTCATTTTCATAACTATGCAAATTACATCCGAGATTGGATATTTACAATTCTATGAAAATTAATCTTTATCGCTTACAAATGATCCATTAACATCATTTAACAGCTCAACATCTTTAATTTCAGTATCCTCTTTTTCAGATATATTTTCTTGCGTTACTGATTCTTCATCCGCTATAAAATAGTTGGATTGAGAAGGTTGAATTAAATAAGCTGAGAGCATGAAAATACAAAATACAGACAGGGTGAGATAAACAAAGTTTTGTCTTGAAAATCCCATAATTCCACTGCTAACATTTTTATTATCATTTAATGCATTAATACGATCTTGAAGTTTTTTATCGAAACTATCGGAAGTTTTTAAAGAAGGAGCAGTTTGCATAACATTCATTGCATTTCGAACATCATCAACTTTTTTCTTATGTTCAGGATTTTCAGCAAGGTATTTTTCAAACTCCTTACGTTCTTTAATATCCATTGAATTTTCAATCCAGTCAGATATTCTATCCTCAAATTTATTATAATCCATAACTACTCCTTAAAATGTTTCATTTTTTCAGCCAGCTGAATACGACCTCTATTTATTCTAGATTTAATCGTACCAATCGGTATTTCCAGTATTTTACTTATTTCTTCATAAGAAAGTTCCTGAAAATCTCTTAGGACTACAGCCATTCGAAAATTTTCGGGAATTTCATCTAAAAATTTGTTTAATTGATCAATTGCAATTTCATTTTGAACCTTAGAATCTAGAGATTCTTCTTTAGAATTTATATCGATAATCTGTCCATCTTCTGTCCATAATGAATCTGTCTTTTTTCTTTTATTTTTTCTTAATTCGGTTAAAGCATTATTTTTAGCAATTGTAAAAATCCAAGTTGAAAATTTTGCAACATTCTTATAATAGCTTGCATGTGTGTACAATTTAATTAACGTATCTTGCACTACATCTTCTGCCTGCTCAACATTATTAAAATATCTTAATACAAAGTTTAATAGCCTGTCTTTGTATCTTTTAACAAGCTCGTTATACGCATTAATATCTCCTTCTTGAAATCTTAAAATTAATTTTTCATCAGAATATTTAAATTTATCATTCATGTCGGAAGACTCCGTTGACAATGTTTGTAAATTCTGTCTCATCAATTATTTTCTGTGTTTTAAGTTTAACATCAGTTTGAGCAAAAATATTAATCGCATGCTCCAGCTCATCAAGTGAATAGTTTTTTGTTGCTGGGCTTATTCTATTTAATAAATTACCTCTAATACTCTTACTTGATGATTCAATTAAAGTTCCATTATTTTTTTTGGTAATAAAAATTGCCTCTAATAAAGTAAACATAGAATTAATCACATATGAAAGACCATATTGTTTCATAATTGATAAACCATTTTCAAAAATTGCATCAACTCTTCTATCGCATATTGCATAGTTTAATTCCCATAACTGCTTTTCTTTATGAATATTTCCTGATTTTTCAAGAGCATTCAGAAGATCTTTTTCATTACTTGATACTAGACTTGATTTAGACATCTCATTAAAAATTTCAGAGAAGTTGTTTCCAAAAATATCAATAATTTTTTGAGCATATTTATCTGAAACTTTCAAATTTAATTCATGTGCAAATAAATGTATCCAATGTTTCATTTCACTCTCAAAAGGAGTAGAAATATCAATAACATCCAGTATTTTTGCAAATTCCTTGGTAACAGCACTTTTAATGGCATTTGATTTAGATTTGTAATCATATGATAGAAAATTATTATCAATATATATGATTTGATGAGTACTATCTGAATCAAAGTTATAAAGTAGAAATTCTGAATTTTTCTTATTTAGCTTATTTATATTTTTGACAATTATAAGCTTATCGCTTGAAAACAAATCTTGAGATCCAAGAACATTAATTAGTTGGTCAAAAGAGTCGCTTTTATCTACGCAGTCAAATACAAATGTTTCATCCTTTTTTTGTGATTTTTTTACTATTTGATTTTTAATAAATAGATACAAAAAATCATTATCCCCAACTAATAGATAGTTTTTACTAAAAGATTGATTTTTATCGGATAGAAATTGTAAAGCTTTTATCATATTTTTTCAATTAAGGTATTCCATAACTACCAGATTGTATTTGAGTACCTGAATCTTTATTAGAATTTTTTTCTTTTTTTGTATAAGTCAATTTACTAACTACTATAACTACAATAAATGCTAATACAAAGCTTGTTAATCTTTCAGTAACAATCGATTTTAAAAACACACTACTTCCCCAAATCATTGTTACAATTGACCCAGTTAAAAGACCGGCGATAATACCTTCCCTGGTTGTCTTTGTCCACCACAAGGACAAGATAACTGCTGGTCCAAAAGAAGAGCCTAATCCACTCCATGCAAAACTAACAATTCCAAAAATTGTATCTCCTGAAACTTCGGAATACATAGCGGTTGCATAAGCGAATAACCCAAGAACAATTGTAATGTATCTGGTACTAGTTAATTTATTTGATTTTTTTGTTTTAATAACTTTGTTCAATTTTAAATCCTCGCTTATTGCAGATGTAGATACTAATAGTTGAGAATCAGCGGTAGACATCATGGCTGCAACTGCACCAGAAATAAGTAATCCAGCAATCCATGCAGGTAATAACGTTTGCGCTAATAATGGCATTGCAATTTCAGAATCTTTCCCGGTAAAAAACTCTTCACCAAAATAGCCTAATGCTATAATTCCAATCATAAATGCACCAGAAATTCCAGGAATAGCCCAAAAAGCTGCAATCCATTTAGCTTTTTTAATATCATTAACAGACTTTATAGCCATGTATCTAATTAGTAAATGCGGTTGACCAAAATACCCTAGACCCCAACTCATTCCTCCTAACGCAACTGATAGAGCTCCAAAACCTGTAAGTCCTGAAAAAACTGAATTTCTTTCAATTGAATTAAACTTTAATAATTCAGATAAACTTTGATCGAAAGAAAGTAACTCAAAAAGACCAACGATTGGCAAAACAACTAAAGTCCCTATCATTAATACACCTTGAATCAAATCGGTCCAAGCTACTGCCAATAAACCACCTAAAATCGTATATATTATAATGATAATAGCACTTAGAGTTATTCCATACAAAGGCTCAATACCAAAAATAGTGTTCAAAATTTTTCCTGAACCGTGAAACTGCGCTGAAACATAAAAAGTAAAAAATATTCCAATGATTAAAGCTGAAATAATCCTGATAAAACCAGAGGAATCATTAAATTTTTTCTCGAGAAAATCTGGAATTGTTAATGAGTCAAATTTTTCTGTTTCATCTCTTAATCGTTCTGCAATTAAAAACCAAGAGGATATAATACCAATTGTAATACCAATTACTGCCCAAATTTCTCCATATCCGATGGCGATTGCTGCGCCAGGTAGCCCAAGAAGAAGCCATGCTGACTCTCCTGAAGCTCTCTCTGAAAAGGCTGTTACCCATGGTCCAAGCCTTCTTCCAGCTAATAAAAAATCTAATTGCGAAGAGACAAATTTATTTGAAAGAATTCCAACACAGATAATTAATAAAAGATAGAGAATAAATATTGCCTCGATCATGTTACAATGCTCACAATTATACAATATAAACCAAACCACCAGAAATCAAATTTTTTCAAAAATGCTACTAAAAAGTATAAACTCAGGTATCCAAAAATGAATGATGATAAAAATAATCCAACTCCATCCAAAAACTTTATAGCATCAAACCCAGAGGAAAATAATAATTCATAAAAAATTGAGAGAATAATAACCGGTATCACCATAAAGAAACAGTATTGAATAGATTTATCTTTATTTAGACCTAACATTAAAGCTGAACTTATCACCATTCCAGATCTAGAAATTCCAGGAAGAATTGCAATAGATTGAAATATTCCTAATAGTAAAGCAGAAATAAAATTAAAATTAAATGAAAATGAATTTTTTAATAAGCTCATTAGTATTATTAGAACTCCATTAGCCAATAAAGAGTATTGGACAAATTTGTAATTAAAAAATTGCTCAAAGTCAAATATAAGGCCAAAGATAATAGCTGGAATAGTAGATATTACTAACAACTTGATAGTATTTGGATTAAAAAAATCATTTTCGTTTTTTGAAGAAAAGAAAGAAGCCTTATAAAATAAAAGTATGCTGAATAAGGTCCCAAAATGGGCAATAATTTCAGCAGAAGCACCTTCATTTTTTATCTTCAAAAAGTCTTGAAATAATACTAAATGACCAGAACTGCTCACAGGAAAAAATTCAGTTAATCCCTGAACCATACCTAAAATAATATAATTAATTAATTCATTCATAATAAATCAAACCAGTCATTCTTTTTGAAGTCTTATTTCGTCTATAAGAATGGTAATTATTATTTTCATAAGTGCATTGATTACAATCAATAATATTTTTAACACCAATTTCTTGTAATTGAGATCTCGCAACGCCTTTTAAATTACAAAAAAATTTATTTTCAACTTTGTCAATGAACTTATTACCAAAATAGTCAATAAATTCATTTTTCACCTCATAATTTTTTTGGGAAATTGATGGTCCAATAAAAGCAGTTATTTCGTTAAAATCATTAATATGATTTTTTAATAGCTTAGAAGATTTTGAAATAATGCCATTTTTAAGACCTTTCCAGCCTGCATGAATAACTCCAAAAATATTTTCATGTTGATGAACAAAAAAAATAGGCAAACAGTCAGCTGTTTTAACTTGTAAAGCATAATTTTTATTGCATGAAAAAATTCCATCCACGTTGCTATATGCTAATTTTTTATCATTTACCATTTCTATATTTGTAGAATGGGTTTGAACCATAGAAACAATAGATTTTTTTGTTAGGATACTACTCTCTTCAGCATTGGAAAAAATTAATTTTAATCCATTTTGATTGATTTTATCTGAAAAATCAAAAATCATAATTTTATCTAGAATTATAGATTTTTCTATTTGAAAATCTAACTACCTTAGAACCTTGGTTTGATTTGGAATTAGAAAAATCAAAATTCCTTGTAATTCCTTCAAAACTTGATGAAGAACTAAAATCAAATTTTGATTTATTAAAACTTGAATTAATTAAAAAGTTTGAAAAATCCATTCCAAAATGAAACGCATTATTTAAGGATGGATCGTAATCATATTCACTATTATTTAAATACTTTGGAATGTAATTCGATGCATATAACATATCTGAAATATGCGGTGAAACACTTTCTTGTTTAAGTAAATCTAGATTAAGCCAATTTTCGTTACCTAAAAGCTGCGTTTCTAGATTAGATAATGATACTTGAGAAGCAACAAACTCTAGAGCATTTGAACTCACAGGATAAAATAATCCATCGATGGTTTCTAAAATCACTTTAGTGGAATCAATTGACTCTTCTTGTTCTAAATTAAACATATCATAGACTTCATCATTATCGACTTCAAACATAGAGTCAAGAACATTAATCTCAACTCCTAAAAATTCTTGATACTCATCTCGGGTTTCAATCTCCCATGCAACTTCTCTTAATTCTCTAAAATTTGGACGTAAATCAATTGCAGAATTTTCTTCATACCAACCTATGTATACTGGCTCTTTATTTAGCTTATCGAGGGCTATTAAAAAAGAATCAACTTCTTTAATACCAAGATCTGTTCTAGGTGCTATAATAGCAATATTATTTAATTCAGAATTATCTAGATAATGATTTACCAATAATTGATTTCTAAAATCAATTGATGAGTTTAATAAATATATATTCTTATTAACATTTGAAAGATTATCTAATGATGTAAATGGTGCAAAAATTGGAATTTTTTCAGAAGATAATGAACTTGCCCCTGCAATTAAATTCTTATCTAAAAATGGACCAATAATCGCACTTACCTTATGTTTATCAACCAAATCCTTAAATGCTTCAACGGTTAAGATTGGGTCTTTATAATTATCAATGACAATAAATTGAATCTTATCATTTGATTGTGAACTTTGATTTGCCTCTAATAATCCTTTTAAAAATGCATTAGTAATTTCAAGACCTTCTCCCTCCAAAGGAAGTACAACTCCAACTTTTTTTGAAAAAGATGTTTTAGAATCAATATTTCTTTTTAAAAAATTGTAATTTGATCTGAACTCTCTATCTAAACTACTTTGATCAATTTCATCAAATTTGTTTGGAATTTCTTTTGAATTACTATAAACCAATGAAAAAGATTGTGCTAAAAGAATGATATTTAAATTACTTTTATCATCTTCGAGAATTTCCATTAATTCCAAATTTTCAAAATCTAGATTTAGTGGTATAGTCTGAACTATTCTTTTATTAATGGTTCTTTTTGATCGAGAATCAATATTTGATCTTCTTGCATCTAAATAATTTTTAAAAGCATAATCGTAATAACCCTTCGAAGAATAGGTATCTCCTAAAGTTAGATAGAAAGATGTTTTGAGATTAGGAGGATAGTTTAGAGGGTTCATTGATTTTGCTGTATTTAGAACAGCATCAAAATCTTTAAGATTATAATACGCTTTAAGCTTTAAAACCTTAGCATGATTTGCATAATTTGTATCAAGAATAGTACTCTCATCAATTCTTTTGATGACAGAATTATTTCTTTGACGATTTAAGTCCTCTAAAAGTGATTCAATAAATGTTTCACTTGCTTCGCTATCAATTGATTGAGCAAATAGGCTTCCAAATAAAATAATATTTATTAATAATTTCATAATAATAGAAATATAAGCTTAATTAATTAGTTTTAAACACATTTACCAATACAACACCTATAACAATCAAAAACAATCCAATTATAGTTGGTAAATTTAAAGGTTGTTTATAAAAAAGATAACTCAATATTGCTACAGAGAAGACACCAAGTCCTGCCCACGATGCATAAACAATTGATAATGGCAATTTTAGAACTGCAACAGATAAAAGGTAAAAAGATAAAGAATAAAAGATTATAACTAAGCTAGTTGGAATTAACTTTGAAAATTCTTTTGTTAAAGGAAGTAACATTGTGCCCGTTACCTCAAATAAAATTGCAAATAGTAGGGCTAAATATAAATTCATAAAGTTATCCTGAAATAATTAAATCCATCTTCTAGTTGTATTTGAATATTGAGTAAATTTATCACCAAACAATTCATTCATTGCTTCTTCTTCCGGACAAATTTGAAATTTCGTAATAAAAATAAAGAATAATAGTGATATAATTATTCCTCCAAGAAGATTAAACTTGAAAGAAATGGACAATAATATAATTAGCATTCCAAGATACATTGGATTTCTTGAAAAACTAAATATTCCAGAAGTCACTAAGGATGAAGCCTGCTTGGGTTTTAAAGGATTAACAGTTGTTTTTTGTTCTCTAAAAGATCTGACTGCTGAAATAAAAATAATCAATCCTAAAATCAAGAGAAATAAGCTAATACCATTATTACTGAAATTCAAAAATTGATTAAAGAAGGATTTTGAATAATAAATTGATATACCGCAAATGAGAGTTACTATTGGAGGTGGAATTCTATTATTCATATTTTAAATTACTCTACTGATACCGATTTAGCAAGATTACGTGGCTGATCAACATTTAGCTTTTTACCCAATGCAATATGATATGCTAATAGTTGAAGGACAATTGATGCGAAAATAACAAAAGCGTAATGATTCGTTTTTGGAACAACTACTAAGTCGTTAGCAAGCTCTTTCAAAACTTTATCATTTTTAGAATCTGTTATTACAATAATCTTTCCTTTTCTTGATTTGATTTCTTGAATGTTTGAAATGATTTTTTCATATGTCTTATCTTTTGGTGCTATAAATACACTTGGCATATCCTTATCGATCAAAGCAATTGGTCCATGTTTCATTTCAGCGGCTGGATAACCCTCTGCGTGGATATATGAAATTTCCTTTAATTTTAAAGCACCTTCTAAAGCCACAGGAAAATTTAATCCTCTTCCTAGATATAAAAAATCGTTGGCTTTTTTATATTTCATTGCAATTTTTTTAATGTCATCTTCTTGTTTAAATATAGATTTAATTTTATTAACAGAT
The DNA here is from genome assembly GCA_000402655.1 of Fidelibacterota bacterium SCGC AAA298-D23. Classification (GTDB taxonomy): domain Bacteria; phylum Fidelibacterota; class Marinisomatia; order Marinisomatales; family Marinisomataceae; genus Marinisoma. The sequence continues at coordinate 66,267 of AQSI01000003.1, read as the reverse complement.
TGTTTGTAGTCTAGGTGTCTTTTTAAAGATGCTTTTGAAATCGTTTTTCTACTTTCAGCAAGCTTAAGGGCTAATAAATATAGTACAACAATCTGAGAGGTAAATGCTTTTGTGGATGCAACACCAACTTCATGACCACATCTCGTATAAACTCCACATTTGGTTTCTCTTGAAACTGAACTACCAGCTATGTTGCATATTCCAATTGTCAGTGCTCCGTAATTATTTGCTTTTCTAATTGCAGCCAATGTATCTGCTGTTTCTCCGGATTGAGAAATTGCAACAACAACCGTTTTATCATCAATTAAAGCATGATTATATCTAAACTCCGAAGCATATTCAACATGAACAGGAATATTAGCAAATCGTTCAATAAAATTTTTTCCAATAAGCCCAGCATGCCATGATGTTCCACAAGCAGTTATATAAATTTTTTCTGCCGACTCTATAACATTCCAACTATCTGATAAGCCTTGCAATAAAACAGATTCATTTTTTATTCTTCCATTAATAGTATTGGGTATTGTATTTATTTGCTCATGAATTTCCTTATGCATAAAATACTTAAATTCACCTTTGTCATAATCATCAATTTTGAAATCAATTTTTTCTATATTTTTTGGTAACGAAATATCCTTGTCTACAGATTTTATTTTAAAGTTTTTTTTATTGAATACTGCCATTTCTGAATCTTTTAAGTAAATAATATCTTTAGTATGCTTCACAATTGGTGATATATCACTTGCTATAAAAAATTCATTCTCCTTGATTCCTAAAACTAGTGGACTTCCTTTTCTAGCCGCTATCATCATATCTGGATAATCGGTATTCAGAATTACAATTCCATATGCACCATCAACCCTTTGTAAAGCTGCTCGGACTGATTGTTCAAAATTCATCTTTCCATTGTTGTAAAAATATCCAATTAATTGAACTAAAACCTCAGTATCAGTTTCAGATTTAAATTTTATTTTTTTTGATAAAAGAAATTTTTTAATTGGGTCATAGTTCTCAATGATACCATTATGAACTAGAGCAATTTTTTTAGATTGATCAAGATGCGGATGAGCATTTAACTGATTAGGCTTACCATGAGTAGCCCATCTTGTATGGGCTATTCCTAAATTATAAATTTTTGAATTAGATAATGCTGATTTAAGTTCACTTACTTTACCCTTACGTTTTGTAACTACGAATTTGTCATTTGAATTAATACAAGCAATACCAGCTGAATCATATCCTCTATACTCTAATCTTTTCAATCCATTTAATAAAATTGGATGGCAATTTTTATGACCTTTATATGCAACTATTCCACACATGATATATTTAATCTAAAGTTAACCTCATTTTTACATTCCCTCTATCATATTTCTGAGAATCTAAATCCACTTCTTTAAAGCCATATTTATCATAAAGGTTCCTTGCAATTGTGAGAGAGTCATTTGAGATTAAAAAAATCTCGTTTGCTTTATTTTCCTTTGCAAATTTTAGACATTCATCCATAAGCATATTAGCAATTCCTTTTCCTCTGAAATCTTCTTGAACTGTCATTTTTGCTAGTTCAAATCTATCATCTGAGCTATTTATCATTGCTACGGTACCAATTACCTTTTGATTTTCTAAAGCAAAAAAAACCTGTCCACCATTGTGAATGATTTTATCAGGGTTTAGTAAGTCTTTTTTATCAGACTCTTCTAGAATCCAACTTTCTTCAATCCATGCCTTGTTTAAAACAAAAAAATCATTATCAAATTTTGTTTCATACTTCTTAATGAAAATTTTTGAAATATCTTTTTTCATTAATTTGGCCAATAGATGTATTCATCTCCATGCTCATAATCTTCTCCAAAGTGCTTATCAATTAAAATTCGTGAATTCATAACACTAGGCCACATTGATTCTATCTGTTCTGAATTATGATTATCAAGCAGATTATCCAATAAATTAACTTGATCTGGAAAATTTTTAATTAAATTATTTTTTTCAGTGGGGTCTTCGTTCAGATTAAACAACCATTTTTGATTTTCATCATTTGTTCTAATCAATTTCCATCCTTTATGATAAACTGTCTGCTGATGTCCTTGTCTCCAAAAAATAGTTTGATGTATTTCTCCATTTTTTTCTCCCTTTACAAATGGTAAAAAATTAAATCCATCGAGTTTTCTATCTTTTGGCAACTCAGCCTTTGCAGCTGCAGCAATGGTTTTAAAAATATCATTATGATGGACAACCGGGGAAAAGCTAGTTCCAGCTTCAATTTCTTTTGGCCATCTTGCCATAAAAGGAATATGCATTCCGCCTTCAAAATGTGTTAGCTTCCAGCCCCTGTATGGTTTATTGATATCAGAAAGCTCAATATAACTTGCTCCTCCATTATCACTTGTAAGAATTATTAGTGTATTTTCTGATAAACCATTTTGCTGTAACGTATCAAGTATTCTTCCAATACTCCTATCAAGAGCTTTAATCATAGCTGAATATACTTGAAGGTTGTGAGGTGTTGAATGATGGTGAAGAATATCAATGTCTGTTTTTAAAGCTTGTAAAGGATTATGAACAGCCCAATGAGCTAAGTAGAGAAAAAATGGTCGATTTTTGTTGCTCATTATAACTTTAATTGCCTCATCTGTATAATAGTCAGTGAGATATCCACCTGGAGTAAAAGTATTTCCTTTATTAAATGACGCACTGTATTGAGATCCTGCCCAAACCATATTATCTACAGGATTATCAAATTTTGCGTTTACCACAGACTGGTCATTTTCAGGAAGATATAATCCTCCTTCCATGAGTAAACTATCATCAAATCCTTGATCATTAGGATGACTGCCATTAACTCTCCCAAGATGCCATTTGCCAATATGAGCAGTGTAATAACCCGAATCTTTTAATACTTCTGCTATGGTAATTTCAGAAGAGGGAACGCCGGCTGAAAATACATTTTCTAATTTTGAATATGCATCATTTTGGAATTCCACCTCAAGGTCTCTATCTCTTGAATTGATAATCCATTCCATCAATTTAGTTGCTCCAGGAAATAAAGGGGTAAATTCAAAACCAAATCTAGTAGAATATCTTCCTGTCATTATTGAGGCTCTAGATTGGGCGCACATTGCATTGGCAGCATATCCGTTTTTAAAGGTAACTCCTTCTAATGCAATTCTATCAATATTCGGAGTCATTAAAGAACCGTTACCAGCTCCTCCATTATAAAGTGAAATATCGTTAAACCCTAAATCATCTGCTAATATTAATATTATATTTGGTCTTTGATCTTCATTATTTTTTTCTAATGGACCTTCTTGCCAATTTGAACTTCCTTCAGAAGAAACAGGTTTTGTTATATTTAATATTTTGGGGAGAGTCCACAATACAATATTTACTCTATTTTGCCAAAAAAAGGTAACTAGAAATACTATCAAAAAAATAAAAGTTATTTTTTTCATTCTACTCCCACTCAATAGTTGCAGGAGGCTTACCAGTACAATCATAGACAACTCTGCTAATAAGTGGAATCTCATTAACAATTCGGTTTGATACCTTACCAATAAAATCATATGGTAGATGTGCCCAATTTGCTGTCATAAAATCAACAGTCTCAACTGCTCTCAAAGCTAAAACATCTTCATATCTTCTTTCATCACCTACAACGCCTACTGACTTTATTGGTAGATATACAACAAAAGCTTGGCTTAATGAATTATATAGTTTTTCTGCTTTTAATTCGTCTATAAAAATTTTATCTGCTTTTTGTAAAATATTAATTTTGTCTCTGGTAATCTCTCCCATAACCCTAATACCAAGTCCAGGACCTGGAAATGGATGTCTTTGTAAAATATGTTTGGGAGTATCTAGTTCAGCTCCAATTTTTCTAACTTCGTCTTTAAAAAGCTCTCTGATAGGCTCTAATAATTTCAGATTCATTCTTTCAGGAAGACCACCAACATTATGGTGTGATTTAATTACACTTGAATTATGGTCATCAGAAGAAGACTCTATCACATCTGGATAAATTGTACCTTGAGCTAGCCAATCAACATCCTTTATTTTATTTGCTTCATTTTCAAATACTTCAATAAAAGTATTTCCAATAATTTTTCTTTTCTTCTCCGGATTCGTTACTCCTGAGAGATTAGAAATAAATAATTCTGAGGCATTTACTAATCTAATATCAATGTCTAAGGCCTCAAATGTTGACATTACTTCATCAACTTCACCAAGCCTTAGCAAACCATGATCAACAAAAATACAAATTAAATTATTTCCAATAGCTTTGTGCAATAACATGGCTACTACAGATGAATCAACACCACCAGAAAGTCCTAATAAAACCTTCTCATTTTTTACTTTATTTTTTATATCAGAAACCATTGAATTTATGATATCGGATGTTGACCAATTTTTACTGCAACCACAGACTTTAAAAATGAAGTTTGATAAAATTTTCTCACCTTGATTAGTATGAGTTACTTCTGGATGAAATTGTAATCCAAAAATGTTAGAATCCAAATTTTGAAATCCAGCAACCCTACAATCCTTTGATGAAGCAATAATCTCAAAGTTTTCTGGAATTTTATCAACTTTATCTCCATGGCTCATCCAAACATCAAGATTATTTGAATCAAAATTCACACTATCAAATAAAATAGAATGATTAATATCAGTAATATTAGCATGACCAAATTCCCTTACATCTGAATTAACAACTGAACCTCCAAGCTCTTTAGCAATAGTTTGCATACCATAACATATACCTAAAATTGGTATTTTTGCTTCCAATAATGATTTATGTACTTTCTGCGAAGAACTTATAGTAACAGTTTCAGGTCCTCCAGAAAGAATAATGCCTGACGGATTCATTTTAATTATTTCTTCCGTTGATATTGAGGATGGTTTTACTTCCGAAAAAACGCCAATCTCTCTAACTCTTCTGGCAATTAGCTGAGTATATTGAGAGCCAAAATCTAAAATTAGTATTTTATCGTTACTATTCATGCCAAAACATCCAAAACCTTAGAAATACTATTTTTTAAATTCTTTCTATCTACAACAAAATCAATAAAACCTTTCTCTTTTAAAAACTCAGATGTTTGAAAATGATCAGGTAATTCTTGACTAGTGGTTTGCTTAATAACTCTTTGTCCAGCAAAACCTATTAAAGCTTTTGGTTCAGCTATTGTTACATCAGCTTGCATTCCAAAGCTAGCTGTAACACCGCCAGTAGTAGGGTAAGTTAAAATTGAAATATACAACCCACCCTTCTTTGAAAATTTTGCAAGATGAGTACTAATTTTAGATAATTGCATCAAGGATAATGCTCCTTCTTGCATTCTAGCTCCACCAGATTGACATAAAATTATTAATGGACAATTTTTTTCACTTGCTAGACTAATTGACTTCGAAATTTTTTCTCCAACAGCGCTGCCCATACTTCCGCCAATGAATTTAAAATTCATAATACATAATACAACTTTTCTTTTTTCAACTTCTCCTAAAAAACAATCGACCGCCTCTTTATTATTTGGGACTTTTTCAAGAATTTCTTCATAAGATTTATTAGCCTTGAATCCTAACGTATCAATAGAGGTAATGTCTGAAAAAAGATTTTCTTTTTTCTTGTCAAGAATTATATCTTGGTACTGCTCGCTTGTTATTGGAAAATGAAAATTGCAGTGATGGCAAATGAAATTATTGGCCTCTAATTCTGGTTTATAAAGAATTTCTCCACAATTTGGACACTTTATCCAAAGATCGCTTGGTAAATCCTTCTTTGGATTTTTATTTATATTTTGTTTTTTTCGAGTAAACCAGCTCATTTTATTTTACTTCAAAATTACCTACGTATTCAGGCACTAAGTTGTCTAAAGATTTTGTTTTTAACAACTTAAAATTCTGGTAAGCAATTTTTATTATATTATTAACGCTAAGTTGTTTGAATTCAATTTTTAGATTATGTGCTTTTAAATCTTTAAAAATATTCATTGGTCCATTGAAAACTATATTTTTAGATAATTCCAAAATATCTTCCTTTAAAATAGATTTGGGTTTACTGGACTTTAAAAGAATTCCACCATCTAAACTGTATTCACAAACATAAAATGTGTTCCCATGTGAATAGATTAACGTGGATAGTTCTTCGCTTGAATTGTTAAAAGCTAGCGAATCGAAAGTTGAAACTGGTACAATAGGAATATCCAAAGCCATAGCAATTCCTTTTGCATAACTCATGCCAACTCTTAATCCTGTAAAAGAGCCTGGTCCTGCAGAAATACAAATTGCATCTAAATCTTCAAAACTCAATGATGCACTTTTAATTATTTTTTTTGTTAATTGAGGTAAACTATTAGCAGTATCATTAATTTTTTCTGAGTGGAGTTCAGAAAAACTATCATCTTTCATTAAACCTATTGATAATTTTCTACTAGAAGATTCTATTCCTAAAAGATTCATTTGTAAACCTCAATAGTCCTACTAGAATCACTTTTATTCACTTTAAAATGAATTTTAAATTTTTTCTCAATATCAAAATTATTAATTAGCTCAGGCCATTCGATTATACATATTCCATTTGTATTAGAAAGATACTCTATGCCTCCGATTTCTAAAAATTCTGATATTGACTTTAACCTATATAAATCAAAATGATATATAAAATTATTGCGATGAGAATATTCGTTTAAAATAGGGTATGTCGGTGATTGAACTTTATTACTAAATCCCAATCCTGCAGCAAATCCTTTAGTAAATGTGGTTTTGCCTGATCCTAAATCTCCAACCATAAAAATTGTTGATCCAAATGGAATAGTCTTAGACAAATCTTTAGCAAACTGAATAGTATCTTCAGGACAATTAGATATCAATGTTTTAATGAGTTTTTGCATAAAAAACAATATACAAATATATGAAAAAAATAAATACCGGCAATGTCCTACTCTCCCGCACTAGTCTCCCGTGAAGTACCATCGGCGCTATAGAGCTTAACTTCCGTGTTCGAGATGGGAACGGGTGTGGCCTCTATGCTATTGTCACCGGTAAGCTTTCTGGAAATTAACGTTGACAATTTAAATATCAATTAAAACACAAGTCATATAAAAACTATTGAAAAAGCCTTCGAAAAATTAGTACTACTTGGCTGAATGCATTACTGCACTTACACCTATAGCCTATCAACGTCGTCATCTCCAACGATTCTTATTATCTTACGATATGAGAAATCTTATCTTAGGATGGGCTTCGTGCTTATATGCTTTCAGCGCTTATCCCTTCCAAACGTAGCTACCCAGCGATGCATCTGATGATACAACTGGTAAACCAGAGGTTTGTCCACTTCGGTCCTCTCGTACTAGAAGCAGATTCCTTCAAATTTCTTACGCCCACAGCGGATAGAGACCGAACTGTCTCACGACGTTCTGAACCCAGCTCACGTACCGCTTTAATTGGCGAACAGCCAAACCCTTGGGAGCTTCTCCACCCCCAGGATGCGATGAGCCGACATCGAGGTGCCAAACCTCCCCGTCGATATGAACTCTTGGGGGAGATAAGCCTGTTATCCCCGGCGTACCTTTTATCCGTTAAGCGATGGCCCTTCCACACGGAACCACCGGATCACTAAGTCCTACTTTCGTATCTGCTTGGTTTGTCAACCTTGCAGTTAAGCTTCCTTCTACCTTTGTGCTCTATGTACGATTACCAACCGTACTGAGGAAACCTTTGAACTCCTCCGTTACCTTTTGGGAGGAGACCGCCCCAGTCAAACTACCCACCAAACACTGTCTTATTACCTGATTCAAGGTAAGTAATTAGAATTCAAATGTAACAAGGGTGGTATTTCAAGGATGACTCCACTTCAACTGTCGCCAAAGTTTCATAGTCTCCCACCTATCCTAATCATGATAAATCTAAATTCAATGTTAAGTTGTAGTAAAGGTGCACGGGGTCTTTTCGTCCTGCTGCGGGTAGCCGGCATCTTCACCGACACTTCAATTTCGCTGAGCTCTAGGTTGAGACAGTGCGCAAGTCGTTACACCATTCGTGCAGGTCGGAACTTACCCGACAAGGAATTTCGCTACCTTAGGACCGTTATAGTTACGGCCGCCGTTTACCGGGGCTTCATTTCAAAGCTTCATCTGCCGAAGCAGATTGACATCTCCATTTAACCTTCCGGCACCGGGCAGGTGTCAGTCCCTATATTTCGTCTTATGACTTAGCAGAGACCTGTGTTTTTGCTAAACAGTCGCTCGCGCCTTTTCACTGCGGCCTTTCAAAGAAAGGCACCCCTTCTCCCGAAGTTACGGGGCCAATTTGCCTAGTTCCTTAACCTAGAATCACTCAAGCACCTTAGGATACTCTCCTCACCCACGTGTGTCCGTTTACAGTACGGTCAGTTTATATTCTAACATAGAGGTTTTTCTTGGAAGCATAATTAGGATCAGTTTGTGGGCTAAGCCCTCCTATTCGTATTTCAGAATTGTTTCAACGGATTTACCAATTGAAACTTCCTACGTACTTAAACCAGGACAATCAAAACCTGGCTGATCTTTCATTTCTCCGTTACCCCATAGTTCAAACAAATATATACTGGTACGGGAATATTAAGCCCGTTTTCCATCGCCTACGCCTTTCGGCCTCGGCTTAGGGTCCGACTAACCCTGAGCAGATTTGCTTTACTCAGGAAACCTTGGGTTTTCGGTGACACAGAATTTCACTGTGTTTATCGCTACTCATGCCAGCATACTCACTTCTATCTCCTCCAGCTGTTCTCACGAATCAACCTTCAGCGGTTAATAGAACGCTCGTCTACCATTTATTACTAAATCCAAATCTTCGGTACTATACTTTTCAGTCCCGGTTATTATCGGCGCCAAACCCCTTGACTAGTGAGCTATTACGCTTTCTTTAAAGGATTGCTGCTTCTAAGCCAACCTCCTAGCTGTCTGGGCGATTTGACATCCTTAAATCACTTAGTATAGATTTTGGGACCTTAGATGTTGGTCTGGGTTGTTTCCCTCTCGGCTAAGAAGCTTATCCCCCCTAGCCTCACTGCTAAAGATCATGTATCCGGTATTCGGAGTTTAGTTGGGTTTGGTAAGCTTGTAGGCCCCCTAGTCCATCCAGTGCTCTACCCCCGGTACACTACTTTAACGCTGTCCCTAAAGACATTTCGACGAGAACCAGATATCTCCGAGTTTGATTAGCCTTTCACTCCGATCCACAGCTCATCCCCTAAATTTTCAACTTTAGTGGGTTCGGTCCTCCATTTAATGTTACTTAAATTTCAACCTGGCCATGGATAGATCACCCGGTTTCGGGTCTAGCGCATGATACTAAACCGCCCTATTCAGACTTGGTTTCCCTTCGGCTCCGTATTTAACAATACTTAACCTAGCAGCATACGACTAACTCGCTGGCTCATTATGCAAAAGGCACGCCATCGTTCAGCAAGCTGAACTCTGACCGCTTGTAAACACACAGTTTCAGGTTCTATTTCACTATCCTCTCGGATTACTTTTCACCTTTCCCTCACGGTACTAGTTCACTATCGGTTACATGGGAGTATTTAGCCTTACCAAGTGGTCTTGGTAGATTCAAACAGAATTTCACGTGTTCCGTCCTACTCGGGAATTATTAAGACAAGATAAAATGTTTTCACATACAGGACTATCACCTTCTATGGTTAATCTTTCCAAATTATTTTGTTAACATTTTATTTTTTGACTTGTCAATCCAACTGCAATTGGATTAATAATAACCCCACAACCCTAATACTGCAAAATTTGCAGACTTGACACAGCATTAGTTTGGGCTCTTCCCTTTTCGTTCGCCACTACTAGGGGAATCACTTTTGTTTTCTATTCCTAAGGTTACTTAGATGTATCAGTTCACCTCGTTAGCTCTTTTCATCCTATATATTCAGATGAAAGTGTTTTGATATAACTCAAAACGGGTTGCCCCATTCGGAAATCTCCGGATTAGCAGTTGTGTGCACCTACCCGAAGCTTATCGCAGCTTACCACGTCCTTCATCGCCTCCATGTACCAAGGCATCCTCCGTGTGCTCTTAGTAGCTTTTACAAGTTTATATGACTTGAGTGTTTTAATGATTATCAACATCACTTAAAATAAGATTTAAGTGATATAAATTGAAGGTATCACAAAATAATTGTGATACTTTCCGCGTTAATTTCCAAATTGTCAAATATCTAAAATTTAAATTCTTGTGGAGCTGACAGGGATCGAACCTGCGACCTATTCCGTGCAAGGGAATTGCTCTCCCAGCTGAGCTACAGCCCCAATTAAATGGTGGGCCTACGTGGACTCGAACCACGGACCTCATCCTTATCAGAGATGCGCTCTAACCAGCTGAGCTATAAGCCCCATGTATAAACTCTAAAAAAGCTATGTAGAACCTTATCATTTAAACCTGTTCGACCGTATCTTACTTTATAGTATTATAAAGCAGATTACTCCCTGAAAGGAGGTGATCCAGCCGCACCTTCCGGTACGGCTACCTTGTTACGACTTAGTCCCAGTTACCTGCCTTACCTTAAACAGCTCCCTCCTTGCGGTTAGGATACCATCTTCGGGTACTGCAGACTTCCATGACTTGACGGGCGGTGTGTACAAGACCCGGGAACGTATTCACCGTAGTGTGCTGACCTACGATTACTAGCGATTCCTGCTTCATGAAGTCGAATTTCAGACTTCAATCTGAACTGGGGATAGTTTTAAAGATTGGCTCCTCCTCGCGGGATTGCGACTTTTTGTACTATCCATTGTAACACGTGTGTAGCCCTGGGTATAAGGGACATACTGACTTGACATCATCCCCACCTTCCTCCCGGTTATTCCGGGCAGTCTATCTAGAGTCCCCACCATTATGTGCTGGCAACTAAATATAGGGGTTGCGCTCGTTGCAGGACTTAACCTAACATCTCACGACACGAGCTGACGACAGCCATGCACCACCTGTGATAGTGTTTAAGAGCAAGCTCTTAAAAGGATTTCTTTTCAGAAAACTTTCACTAACATGTCAAACCCAGGTAAGGTTCTTCGCGTATCATCGAATTAAACCACATGTTCCACCGCTTGTGCGGGTCCCCGTCAATTCCTTTGAGTTTCAATCTTGCGATCGTAGTCCCCAGGCGGAGTATTTATCGCGTTAGCTACGGCACTGAAAGGGTCGAATCCCCCAGCACCAAATACTCATCGTTTACGGCGTGGACTACCAGGGTATCTAATCCTGTTCGCTCCCCACGCTTTCGTACCTCAGCGTCAGTTTTGAGCCAGAAGGCTGCCTTCGCATTTGACTTTCCTCATGATATCTACGCATGTCACCGCTCCACCATGAATTCTGCGTTCCTCTCTCAAACTCTATTTTAACAGTTTTGGATGCACTTTCTTAGTTAAGCTAAGATATTTAACATACAACTTATTAAAACGCCTACGTACCCTTTACGCCCAGTAAATCCGGACAACGCTAGCACCCCTCGTATTACCGCGGCTGCTGGCACGAAGTTAGCCGGTGCTTTCTTGTATGGTACCGTCATTAACGAATGGTATTAACATTCGAAAGATCTCTTCCCATACGACAGAACTTTACATTCCTAAAAACTTCATCGTTCACGCGGCGTTGCTGCATCAGGCTTTCGCCCATTGTGCAAAATTCCTTACTGCTGCCTCCCGTAGGAGTCTGGACCGTATCTCAATTCCAGTGTGGCTGATCATCCTCTCAGACCAGCTACCGATCTTGGTCTTGGTAGGCTTTTACCCTACCAACTAACTAATCGGACGCAAACCTATCTCAAAGTGTAAGCCGAAGCCTACTTTAACAACTGTGCTCCGAAGAGCCCGCTGCATTATTTGGTATTAGCACTGGTTTCCCAATGTTGTCCCAATCTCTGAGGCAAGTTGTTTACGCGTTACTCACCCGTTCGCCAGTTTACTTATTATCCGAAGATAATGTTCTCCTTGACTTGCATGTATCAAGCACGCCGCCAGCGTTCGTCCTGAGCCAGGATCAAACTCTCAATTGTATATTTTAAGTTTGTTTGATGCTAATGCATCAAGTTGTCTAACTGCAGGATTAAAAGACAAAGGTTCTACATAGTAAATTTTCAAATAACTAAAAATAAAAGTGTTTCACGTTTTTAGACGCAAAGCCTGGTAAATTATAATGGTTTTTAAGAATTACCAACTAAAAAAATAAAAAAAGAATTTTTAATTTTTTAGAGTAAAAGTCCGGCAATTGTAGCAGTTAACCATGAAGCGATTGCTCCTCCAAACATTGCCTTAGTAACAAGCTTTGCTAAGTCTTTTTTTCTTTCGGGAGCCATAGCACCAATTCCGCCTAATTGTATGCCAATTGATGCAAAATTTGAAAAACCACAAAGTGCATATGTAGAAATAATTGCACTTCTCTCTGAAATCATTCCATCTCGAATTAAATTTTGAAGATCTCCGTATGCAACTAGTTCTGTTAATACAATCTTTTTACCCATTAACATCCCCACAAGTTGAGCCTCATTCCATGGAACGCCCATAGTCCAAGCAAGTGGTCTAAAAATAAATCCAAAAATCTCTTCCATAGATGTACCACCAAAAGAAAGAAAATAATTTACCATCGCAACAAAAGAAATAAATGCAATTAACATTGCAGCAATGTTAGCTGCTAATTTCAATCCATCGGTTGCTCCATTACTCAAAGCTTCCATTGCATTAATATTTGTTTGTTCAATATTGACATTTACATCGCCCATGGTTTGAGATTCTTCGGTCTCAGGATAAATTATTTTTGCAACAACTAAAGCTGCAGGAGCAGACATAACAGAAGCTGCGAGTAGGTGACCAGCAATTCCTTGTATATCCGTTAACCATGAAACATATATTGCTAAAACTCCTCCGGATACCGTAGCAAATCCTCCAGTCATTACTGCCATCAATTCTGACTTAGTCATTTTGCTAACAAATGGTCTTACCATTAATGGAGATTCAGTCTGTCCTAAAAAAATATTACCAGCTACGCTTAAAGTTTCTGATCCACTAGTACCTAGAGTTAGTTGCATTCTTCTGGCTATGAATTTGATAATCGTCTGAAGAATCCCAAAATGGTAAAGTACTGCAACCAAACTAGAAAAAAATATAATAGTTGGTAAAGTAGAGAATGCAAAATTAATTAAACCTGGATGAAACCCAACTCCATCAATATATGACTTAAACAGAAAATCAGAACCTGAAGAGGAAAAACCTATCAATATGTTAATTGATTTATCTAAAAATGAAAAAATTGGCGCTCCGAAAGGAGTTTTTAAAATAAATAATGCAAAAATTAGTTGAAATATCAGCCCGTACAATACTGTTTTTGAATTAATAGCTGATCTGTTTTCAGATAGAAGTAATGCTATTGAAAGTAGAGTAAATAAACCTAGAATACCTAGAAGACTACCCATAATAAATTACAGATTTGCTTGAGCTCCCTGAAGTTCAGAAGTTTTTTGATCTTTTTCTTTAATTTTTGAATGTTCTTTTAACATATCAATTATCTTCTGATCTAATAAATCATCTGACAATTTATTTTTATTTGATTCTTTTTTGTAGAACCTCTCAATCTCAGCTTTTTGACTTTCGTTCTTTACTAATGCATCTTTTATAAAGTCTTCAACTTCATTAGGAGATACTGATAATTCTTTATCAGAAATAATGGACTTTCTCAACAAAAACCATCTTAAGTTATTCTCTGCAAATTGCTGATATTGTTCTCTAATTTGCACTTCGTCTGCATTTTGATTATTTTGATTTTGCTTTACTTCATTTACAATGTTATTTAAATAATTTTCAAGCATAGAAGTTGGAAGAACCGGATTAACAAGCTTCACAAATTGATCTATTAATGATGAATGAAACATTTCGTCAGATTTTCTTTTATACTCATTATCAATACTTTCATGAACATTCTTCTTCCATTCATCAACGCTCTTACAATTTGGATCCATTTGTTTAACAAATTCATCATCTAATTTAGGAGGCACTCTTCTTTGTATGGTTTCAATGGTGAATTCATAATTTTTTTCACCCTCACCCATATCAATCGTGAGCTTTACTTTATCACCTGCATTCTTTGAAGTAAAAGATGCAGCTTTTTCTTCAATTATTGGATCTTGACCAATTGCTAAATACTTTTTTTCTTTTTTACCAATAATCGGTAAACCTGATTCATCAAGCTCTTGCTTATCAACAATTAAAAAATCGCCATTCTTAGAACCTTTTTCAATTTGTTCTGCTTTAGCCTGTGAGTTAAGAATATTTTCAATAGTTTTGTCTACTTCTTCTTGATTAGAAATGAAATTAATCTTTTCAACAGTAACCATATTCTTTTTAAACTTAGGAAGTTTTAAAAAAGGTTCAATTTCAAATTCAGATTTAAAAGAAAGATCATTTTCATATGAAAAATCTATATCTTTTAATTGTGCTTGATTAATTGGAGTTAATTCTTCTTTTTGAAGAGCCATGATGTAATATTTTTCACAAAAATCTTGAACGAAACCCATTTCAACAGAATTAATGTATTGCGACATCAAAATATTTTCTGGTACTTTGCCTTTTCGAAAACCAGGTAACTTAATTTCTTTAGCAACTTTCTTTTTAGCTAAATTAAAATCTGCTTTGATATCTTCCCACTTGGCACTTATAGCTAATTCATAGGTGAAGTCATTAATTTTTTTTGACTTAACTTTGAGATTCATTGTTTCAGCCTGTAGGTGCAACCTTCAATTGTTCGCATAAAAGTTTCTAATTGATTGTGCGTACAGATCAAGTCTTCTATAGGCTCATAAGAATCAGAAGGATAAGAATCTTCGTCGTATTCTCTTAAGAAATTTGATTCAAATTTTATGACCATGTCATCAAGAACTTGCTTGTGAAGATTTTTGCTTCTTAAGAAATTTAATTGAAGATTAATTTTCCCATTTGATGATAATCTAAAAAGTGGAAGTAAACCATGATCAGAATCACAACGAAAAGTCATCGTACCAAAATCCTCTCCATTTCCCCAACTAACTTCATCTGAAATTTTTTCGGAAAAATCTACTAGTTCAATACAATGCATAGCTACATCGCTTTCGCATGATTGATTTAAGTGATCGATAAACGTTTTTTTTGACCATTTAGACATACTTTATACCTCCTAAAAACAATTTAAAATAGTATGATTTTGACCAAGAATTTACAATTTTAATAAGAAAATTAAAAACTAAATCTTACGTTTATGAAATTAATTTCTTAATGGTTTACCTGTTTTGAGGAAGTGGGCTATTCTTTGTTGAGTTTTTTCTTCTCCAGCTAAAGACATAAAGGCTTCTCTTTCAATATCTAAAACATACTGCTCATCTACTTTCGACATTAATCCACCTTTATCACCACCACTTAGAACAAAAGCTGTTTTAGAAGCTACAAGTTCATCGTGATCAGATATTTTTCCTTGTGCTTTCATTGCCTTAAGACCAACTGATGCCATTGTTCTCAAAGTCATTCCAGGCAAAGATAAATCTTCTCTGTATTTTGGAGGTTTGTATCCAGCTTCTGAAAGTTCAAGAACTTTATGTTTAGCAGTTGCAAGTAAATGCTCTGAATTCATGCATATAGTATCTGATTTTCGTAACCATCCTTTTTTCAGGGCATCTGTTGCACTTCTAGATACAGTGAGCGGATTTACCAACCCAATAGCCTGTCTACCAATATTCATATTAAAATTTTTGGCATCATTATTTTCTAATAGATTAAGTATTACTCTTAAATGACCACCTGCACCAGGTATTAAGCCTTGAATAGCTTCCACTAATCCAGCATAAAGTTCACCAGCTGCGACTGTATGAGTAGAACATGCATAAAATTCAAAACCACCGCCCAATGCCAAATTAAATGGACAGGAAACTACTGGATATTTTGAATGTCTGATTCTTTGAGTGACATCTTGCATCTCTTTGACGCCAGCATCCATTACTTGTAGATTACCAGAGTCAATAGCCATTTTAAAATCATTAACATTAGCTCCAGCACTCCAATTTTTTCCTTGGTGACCAATAACAAGACCTTTGTATTTTCCAGAATCAAGTAAATCTAAAGCATCCTTCACAATACCAACCATAGATCTATCGATAGGATTAAAAGCTGGAACAAATATAGAATGAAATTCAACATTTAGTACTCCATCTCCTAAATCATGTATGCTGGCACTCCAATCTCTTTTGAGCATTGTCTTGGAATTCTTGTACAAATTTAAGTTTAGTGTTTTATCGTTATCTTTGTGAGTCAATACCTTTTTCTTTACAGGACAATAATAAGTAAGTTTTCCATCGATAATTTCATAAAATGACTTTCTTCCAGAAGCTAACATCTCTTCGACCCATGATGGGACTTTTCTATTTTCTTCCTTCATTTTGTTAACAGATTTTTCAACTCCAATAGCGTCCCATGCATCAAAAATTCCTATATCTCTTGCAAATCCCCATTTCATAGCATTATCAATTTCAATAATACTATCCGCAATTTCGGGAATTAATTCAGCAGAATAAGTAAACATGGGTGCATTAATATCCCATAAAAACTTTGCTCCAACATCATCCAAATATGTTATTGCAGCAAGTCTTTTCTTTAAATCTTTTATCGGCTTTCCAACTCTAATGGTATCAAAAAATCTTTTTTTAGTTGGTGAATACTCCATTGTATCAAAATCGAGAGATAAAATTTCTTTACCTTCTTTTTTATACCACCCTGCACCAGATTTTTGACCCAATCTTCCATCCTTAACAAGTTTAACTAAGAGCTCTGGTGCTTTAAATTTTTGTCTCTCGTCTTCACTTTCTGTTGTAACTCTTTCAAACATATTATTCATTACATTGAGAGCAGTGTCTAAACCAACAACATCTTGGGTTCTAAAATATGCACTTTTTGCATTTCCAATTAAAGTGCCAGCTAGAGAGTCAACATCTTCAACAGTCAAACCATAATCCATTGCTTTTTGAAAGGTTAATGGCCCACTCGCATTAATTAATCTATTTCCAATAAAGCCAGGTGTATCTTTTGCATGTACAACGCCTTTACCTAACGTAACTTCCCCAAATTCAGAAACTACATTATAAACATCATCAGATGTTTTGGGACCCTTAACTAATTCAAGCAATCTCAAGTATCTTGGAGGATTGAAAAAATGTGATATCAAAAATCTAGATTGCACCTCATCAGGTAAAACTTCGACTAAATTGGCTAATGGAATTCCAGAAGTATTAGAAGCTAAAATTGCATTTTCCTTAAGATGAGGTAATAAATTTTTATATACTGTATGCTTGATTTCAATCTTTTCGGCAACAGCTTCAATTATTAAATCACAATCCTTTAATTTTTCTAAATCATTGTCATAGGTACACGGGGTAATTAATGAAGTATTTTTGCTTGAAAAAAGTGGTGCAGGTTTTAGCTTTGTTAACCCTTCAATACCTTTTTTTGCAAGATCATTATTAACATCAAACAATAATGACGGAATGCCAGCATTGGCAATGTGTCCTGCTATCTGTGCTCCCATTACTCCAGCACCTAAAACAGCACATTTTTTGATTTCAATACTCATTCTATCCCCTTTTTATAATTGTAGTAATACCTTGTCCAGTTCCAACGCACATTGTGGCAAGACCTGTATTTTTATCATTTTGTTCAAGAACATTTAAAAGTGTAGTAATTATTCTTGTACCAGAAATTCCCAATGGATGTCCAAGAGCAACTGCTCCGCCATTAAGATTTACTTTATCTGGATTCCAATTTGCTTTTTTTATACAATATAAAGCTTGAGCAGCAAAAGCTTCATTTAATTCAAGTGCATCAATATCATCAATTGATAAACCAGTTTTTTCAAGAGCTTTTTTGGTAGCTGGAACAGGTCCAGAACCAAACATCTTCCAGTTTACACCAGCAACAGCCCTACCTTCGATAAATGCTCTAATTTTTAAACCATGTTTATTGGCAAAATTTTCACTTGTAATTAACATTGCTGATGCTCCAATTGAAAATGGACTGGAAGTAGCAGCAGTAACAGTGCCGTCAGCTCTAAAAGCAGGATTTAAAGATTTTATTTTTTCTTTATCAGGATTACGTGGACCACTATCTCGATCAATAATAGTTCCGTCTTCTAATGTAATAGGTACTATCTCATTATCAAATTTTCCTGCATCTCTTGCAGCTACAGCTTTTTCATGTGATGAAAATGAAAACTCTTCTTGTTCTTCTCTAGAAATATTTAGCTCATCTGCAAGTAATTCTGCACCTTCGCCCATAGATATGTAATAATCTTGTTCTGCCAATTTAACATTAAAATCTGGGGCAAATCCTCCTTGTGGAATTGTAAACATATCTTCAACTCCACCAGCAATACCAACCTCAATATCACCCGCTTCAATTGCTGAACTAATCATATGTAAAGAAGTCATTGCTGAACCACAATATCTATTTATTACATTAGCAGCTGCAGTTTCAGGTATTCCAGCAAGAATGGAAGCTCCTCGCGCAACTAACATCCCAGTTGGACCTTCAGGAAAAGCACATCCAAGCGACACATCTTCAATTAAATTAACATCTAATTTTTTATTTCTTTCTAAGAGGCCCTTGATCACTTGGCCAGCAATTTCATCTGACCTCATACCAATCATAGAACTACCCTTCGTGCCAATTGGAGACCTAACTCCGTCAATTATTACAGCCTTATTACTCATGTATCCTCCTATTAAAAGCTTTGTACTGGATAGCCTCCAGCTTCAACAACTTTTTCACCAATTATTTTTTTTAATCCAATGGTATCCGTTGATAAACTTAATCTTTTACTCAACTTTGCAAATTTAGATTCTAACTCTTTTGGTATTTCGCCATCGTAAATGCTATTTAAAATCTTATTTGCATATTCCATTACTCTGATACCATGTTCTGCAGTATAAACTTTAGCACAAAGCTCAGGAACAACTTGATTTTTCTGAACATATAAGTCTTTGTTCTGAATCACTCTCGATAAAGTTGAATCACCCACATAAGCATAAATGAGAATGTTGGCAAGATTTTCAATGATTACTTGTTCTGTCCCTATATCTTGACCATGCTTACTTAAAGATTCATTTAGACAGAGAGCATAGACAGCTTTTGCAGCTTCGACACACTCCACTTCGGTTTTTAAATCACCTTCATAACCACTATCTAATCCATTGTTGCAGTATACTTCAACTTTTTCTAAGTATTCTTTGAAACCAATCTCACCACTTAATGCTTTGGTTATCATTGCTCTTCCACAAAGCATTCGATTGATTTCGTTTGTTCCTTCCCAAATTTTATTTATTCTATTATCTCTGTATGCCTGAGCCATAGGATACTCTTCGATAAAGCCGTAACCACCATAAATTTGAAAACAATGATCGATTAATTCCTCTGCAGCCTCGCTTCCATAAACCTTGACAATTGAATTTTCAGCAATATATTGTTCTGTAGTGTTACCTTGTTTGACATAATATTCAGGATCATTTTTGTCCAACTCATTAATTGCATCAGTTTGTTTACCAATAACTGAATAACAAGTACTATCTAATGTATATGTCAAAATTGCCGATGTTGCTAATTTATCTTGAATAGATCCAAAATCTGAAATCGATTGCCCAAAAGCCTTTCTGCTCTTTGCATATTCCACAGCATGCTGCATTCCAAGCATCATACCACCAATAGCTGATGCACCGAGCTTAAAACGACCAATGTTTAATCCACAAAACGCTGGACCCGCACCATCACCAACCTTACCTAGTAAATTTTCTACAGGTACTTTACAATCTGTAAAGTATAAAGGTACTGTTGAGGAACCATGCATTCCCATCTTCTTTTCTTCTTTTCCAACATCAAATCCTGGAGTTCCTTTTTCAACAACAATTGAAGAAAATTTTCCATCTATTTTCAGTGCGACAATGAAAGTATCTGCCCATGCACCATTTGAAATGAAGATTTTTTGCCCATTTACAATATAGTGTTTTCCATCATCTGATAGGACACCAGTTGTCTTTGAATTTGTAGCATCTGATCCTGCTTCAGGTTCAGTCAAACCAAATGCAGCAATTTTTTCACCAGAACAAATTTCTGGAAGCCATTTTTTCTTTTGTTCATCATTTCCATACCAAATAATTCCTAATGAACCAATTGAAGTTTGAACATTCCAAACAGTACAAAATGATGGGCTTCCACAAAATGAAATTCCTTCGGCTAAAATACACATTCCAGTTTTAGTCATTTCTGATCCTCCATACTTTTCTGGAACATCAATTCCTAAAAACCCTAAGTCACCCATTTGCTCAACAAGCTTTCTAATTAATTTTTCATCTTTTTTATTAAGTTCATTTTGAGATAAAGGCAACAATTCATTTGTAGCAAAATCTTTCATTGCTTCATATATCATTTTTTCCTCTTCAGAAAATAATTCTTTACAAAAAACCTTTTCTGATCCCACAACATTTGTTAAAAACTTACCACCAGTTTTTATTTTACTAAAATCCATTAATGTATGGCCATTAACACCATTACCATTTTTTACAACACCATTCTTTTTTGAATTACTTTGTGGTTTTTCTTTTTCTACGCTTTCGTGCTTATTAAGCA
The DNA here is from genome assembly GCA_000402655.1 of Fidelibacterota bacterium SCGC AAA298-D23. GTDB lineage: Bacteria > Fidelibacterota > Marinisomatia > Marinisomatales > Marinisomataceae > Marinisoma. The sequence continues at coordinate 45,604 of AQSI01000003.1, read as the reverse complement.
TTTTTTTCTCCTTTTTTCAATGTATACGCATTAAGTATGTAACTTGACACTTCATCAATATATTTTTCGGCATCGACATATTTGGAATTAAAAATATTAAACCAGAATATCCCCTCAAAATTAAGTATTAAAGATAGTGCAGAAGTCTTAGAGTTTTCAGGTCTTAAATTTGAAAACTCCTTATTTTTAATACCCCTTAAAATAATTAATTCTACTAATTTTTGAAAGCGGTTATAGACTTTTTGCATACTTTTTTTAAAATCTTCGTCATGTCTTGCAATCGCCCACAATGTTGGCAAGCAATTGAAAAAGCTACCATCTATTTTAAGTTGTTTTGCAAGCAGTTTAAAAAGTTTTTTGATTGCATCTGCACTTGACTTTTCTTTTGCTGCAGGAGCTAATAATTGCTGGGTTTGAGATTCCCACATATCGATAACAGCTAAATAAACATCTTTTTTACTAGAAAAATAATGATAAATTGCTCCTTTACTCATCTTTGACTCATCAACAATATCATCCATTGTACTACTGTAATAACCTTTTGAAGTCAAAACTTTCACAGCAGCCATTAAAATATTACTTCTTTTATCTGTTTGAGAATTTTTATCCATAAACCGACTAGTCGGTCTAAGATATAAAAAACATTGATATATATCAACAATTCCTTTGCTATTGAAAAATTTTTTTGTGTAGCTTTAAGGACATGTCTAATGCAAAAAATCCGATAATTGCTCCATCAGTATTAGGTGCTGATTTTTCAAATCTCCAAAAAGCAATTAAATCTTGTAATGATTCTGAGGCTGAATGGCTACATTTAGATATTATGGATCAACAGTTTGTTCCAAACCTTTCATTTGGTCCAGGACTTGTAAAATCATTAAGACAACATTCCAAGCTATTCTTTGATGTACATTTAATGGTAAGCAATCCTTTTGATATGCTTCTACCGTTTGTTGATGCAGGAGCTAATGGTATTTCCTTCCATATTGAAGCAACTGAATCACGCTTTACATTTCCGCCCAAAATTTTAATTAATACTATTAAAAAAAATGGTTTGAAGTGCGGAATAGCTATAAAACCTAAAACACCATTTTCAATTTTAAAAAAATATTTAGAATTTATTGATTATGTAGTTGTTATGTCTGTAGAGCCAGGGTTTGGTGGTCAAACCTTTATTCCTTCAACAATTCAAAAAATTTCTGAAATCAATGAATATCTTATAGAGCAAAAAATTAGAGATAAAATTATGATTCAAGTCGATGGAGGGATTAAACTAGAAAATTTTAAAGATGTATTAACTGCAGGGGGAGATATTCTTGTAGCTGGATCAGAAGTTTTTCAATCTGAAAATCCTATTCAAACAATTAACATAATGCATTCAAAATGAGCAATAATCATATTACAGATTTCAATAATTTAAATGAGAATCAAAAAGATTTATTTACTGTAAATATTATTAAAGGGCTCGTAATGGATGGAGTTAGGAATGCTAATTCAGGACACCCAGGTGGTCCTATGTCTCTAGCAGATTTTACCTATATTTTGTATTCTGAATTTTTAACCATAGATCCCAAAAATCCTGATTGGGAGAATAGAGATAGAGTAGTATTATCAGTTGGTCATACATGTATGCTCATTTATTCTATATTATACTTATGTGGTATTCTGAAAATGGATGACCTAAAAAGTTTTAGAAAATTAGGAAGCTTGACGCCTGGTCATCCTGAAATAGAGACTCCTGGTATAGATGCAAGCACTGGACCACTTGGACAAGGAGTTGGAATGGGAATTGGAATGGCTTTGGCAGAAAAAGCATCATCTAATTCATCGATTAAAAGATTTACATATATTTTAGCGGGTGATGGAGACTTGCAAGAACCAATAGCACTTGGTGCTAGTACTCTTGCTGGTCATTGGAAGTTATCAAATCTCGTCATGTTTTATGATAAAAATGATATTCAAATTGCTGGGAATACTTCTAGAGCTGATTCAACAGATTATGCAATGCTTTACGACGCTATGGGATGGCATGTTCAAGAAATTGATGGCCATAACCATGAAGAAATAAGAACAGCTTTAAGTAATGCACAATCAAATGATAAACCGAGTATAATTATTGGAAAAACCGTGATTGCAAAAGGTAGTTATAGTTTAGAAAATAGCCCTAAATCCCACGGTTCTCCATTTAGCGAAGATGAAATAAAACTCACTAAAGAAAAACTTGAAATTCCTCAAGATTCATTCTACTGTAATGAAGATATTATTAATCATTTTCAAAGAAATTTTGGTCTATTAAACGAAAAAGTAGCTGAAATTGATAAAGAATTCGAAAAAAATTATTATGATGAAGACCAAATGTTTGATTCATTGAAAGTACCAGATTTTGGAAATGATTTGATGGCCACAAGGCAAGCATTTGGAAAATCTTTAGATGAATTTGCCAAAAAATTTCCGCACATCATTGGTGGTTCTGCTGATTTAGATGGATCAAATTGCACATCAAATTTTGCGAAGATATATCATGATTTTTCGTCATCTAACCCAAAAGGTAGAAATATTGCATTTGGTGTAAGAGAATTTCCTATGGGCGCTATTATGAATGGAATTGCTCTATATGGATGCCACTTTCCATTTGGCGGAACATTTTTAGTTTTTAGTGACTATGTCAGATCGGCAATAAGACTATCTGCAATTCAAAAACTTCATGTCATGTATGAATTTACTCACGATTCAATTTTTGTAGGTGAAGATGGCCCTACCCATCAGCCGGTTGAACACACAATGTCTCTGAGAAATATTCCTAATCTTCTTGTATTTAGACCTGCAGATGCGTTAGAAACTTTTCATTGTTTCAAAACAATTATGAAAAATAAAAAAAATCCTAGCGCAATTCTTCTTACCAGACAAAAATTACCAAATCTCAATATTAGTGAAGATAAAATTGAAGAAGGTGTAAATAAAGGAGCATATATTTTACATGAAGAAGATAATCCAGATGCAATTCTTTTTACCTCTGGATCTGAAGCCAATTTAGCGGTTGAAATATGCAGCTTGATTAATAAAAGAATTAAAATTATTAATTTACCTTGTTGGGAATTATTTGAAAAACAAAATAAAGAATATATCTCTTTAATCTTGAATGAAAGCTGTAAAAAAAGAATATCCTTAGAAGCTGGTATAACTGCTGGTTGGCAAAGATTTACTGGCATTAATGGTCTTAATATTGGTATCAATGAATTTGGGGAATCTGCTCCTGGAAAAGATGTAGCAAAACATTTAGGATTCGTCAAAGAAAAAATCACTACACTCATTGAGGATTATCTTGATGAATAAAACAATTGTACTTGCTACAGATCATGCTGGTTTTGAATTAAAAGAACATGTAAAAACATTTCTCATTGAAAGAGGTTATAATATAAAAGATTTTGGTGCATTAGAATATGATGGGCTTGATGATTATCCTGACTTTATTTTGCCTGCAGCTAAATATATTTCAAAACATAAATTGATAGGAATAATTTTTGGTGGATCTGGACAAGGAGAAGCCATAGCTGCAAATAGAATTAAAGGAATTAGAGCAGCAGTATATTATAATGGTCCAATCGAAATTATTGAACTATCTCGCTTACACAATAACGCAAATATACTATCTATTGGAGCAAGATTTGTAAATAATCAAGAAGTTGAAAAAGTAATCGATCTTTGGCTATCAACTGATTTTGAAGAAGGAAGGCATGAAAAAAGGGTCAATAAACTAGACTCTTAAATCTGCAACAATTAGAAATAGAAGTAGTGGAAAATAGTAGATAGAAGTCTTGAAAATTAATCGAGCATTTTCCTTATTCTGCTCAAGTATAAAAGGTAAACATAAAAGCATGTAAATGTTACTAAGAATGTATGCGCCAACAAAATATACTCTTCCTGAAACTCCTAAAAAAAATGGTAGTGTGGAAATTGGAATTAAAACCAGTGCATGTAAGAAAATATGAAGTACTGTTCTTTTAATACCATTATTAATCACAGGTAACATTTGTAGTCCTGCATTTTTATAATCTTCTTTATACATATAAGCAATTGAATAAAAATGTGGATGTTGCCAAAAAAATAAAATTAAAAAAACTGCTATTCCACCCCACTCAATAGAATTTGTTGCAGCAGTCCACCCTCCAAGCGGTGGTATTGCACCGGGTATCGCTCCAACTGATGTATTTAGCCAAGATTTTCTTTTTAAGGGAGTGTAAAAGAATAAATATAAAATAATTGTTGAAAAAGATAGAACGCATGTCAAAATATTTACTTTAAAATAAAGAATTGATAAGCCTACAATAATAAAAGTAATGCCTAATAGTTTTGCAAAATTCAATGATATTTTTTCTGTTGGAAGTACTCTATTTTTTGTTCTTTTCATCAGCTTGTCTGATTCAGATTCTATTACATTATTCATAACGGAAGATCCTGTTGAAGAAAATAATGTTCCTATAACTGTAAAAAAAAGTAACGTATTATCAATTTTACCTTGAGAGCCAAGATAAAAACCTATTATTGTCGTTGTGAGTACTAGAAAACCAATTCTTACTTTGGTAAGCTCAATAAGATTCTTAAACATACTATCCTTGATTAAGCAAGGTTACGATATCGCTTTGTAATTCAAATATATTAGATTCAATTGTACCTTCGTAATATTTTCTAATATTTAACTGCTTATCAACTAATACTAATCGTGTTGAGTGTCCAGCAGGTAATAAAGCTGCTGACAGGAAAAATCCTTTTTCAGAAAGTTCAATTACATCTATTATGTTACCTTTTAAGAAATACCAATTATTTTTATTACTATAATTGGAGGAATACTCATTAAGCACTTCTAATGTATCATAATCTGGATCTGTTGTAATGGACAGGAACTGAATATCATTTGAGGAAGCAAATCTTTCCTGAAGTATAGACATGTTTTCAGACATTATAGGGCATGCGCCTTCACATTGAGTAAAAATGAAACTTACGATAGATATTTTATTATCTAACTGCTTTTCAGTTATGACAGAGCCGTCAAAATTTGTTAATGAAAATGATGGAACCTGTCCAATAATATTAATATTATCAATTCTGGATTTGGTGGCTTTATCTATGACAAAGAAACCAAAAGATCCAAGCATAAATATAAATAAGAATGCTAAAACAAGTTTTTTATTAAGACTGCTCATATTGCAGAGTATTATACAATATAATTATTATTCCTACAAGCCAAGATGAACCCCAAGTGTGAAAAAGTCTAGTGAGTTGTGGAAGCTCAAAAAAAATCATTAATTCTCCTAAAAAAATTTGAAATAATATCATACCAAAAATGAAATATACTAGCTGCTTTGAGAGACCTAAAAAATCATTTTTAAATAAATAGCATAAATAAATACTCAAAAATAAAAGTGAGAATCCTAGTATTGAATGTAAATACTTGTAAGAATTTAAAGCATTTAAGAGTTCTCCTTTTGAAAAAAGTGGATTATCAATAGCAATTAATTCAATGTTAGTCCTAATTCCTGTTCCAAGTAGAATCTCAACAACAATAAGACCCCATAGTGCAATTAATGAAATAGATATCTTCCTTGATAATACAATACTCGAAAGCTTAATGGGATTAAGAAGCTTGTATGACTCAATAGTTCCATAACTTAATACTGAAACCAAAAATAAAGCCAATATCATATGTAAACTCACTATGAAAGGATTTAATATCGACGATACTACAATTGCACCAAGTCCTCCATTTGTACCTACAAGGAATAATGATAATAAAGCAGAATATAAAATTTTAGAATTGTTTCTAAAATATAGTACTGCAATAAATGTCATTATAATAATCGAAAAACCAACAATAACTCCTAACATTCGATTACCATATTCAATCCATGCAAGTACAATATTAAAAGCAGTGGGGTCAATATGAATAGGAATTTGATCTATATTTGTTGGTGGTATCCATCTTCCAAAACACTTAGGCCAATCTGGGCATCCTAAACCAGAACCAGATACTCGAACAAGCCCTCCAACAAAAATTAAAAGGTAAGATAGAATAGTAGAGATTAGCGCAGATTTAAAAAAAAGCCTATTTGCCATTTAATGATGATCCTTATCCTCATCATGTTTACCAGAATGTTCATCGACTGGATGGCCGTGTGTATCTGTCAGAGGTAAAGTATCATAAAATGCTGCTCTTTTATTTATTGGATCTTTTGTTTCAGGATTTAAACCTAAATCACCCCTAAAAGCAGTATCTAGCATGGTGATAGTTACAAAAATACCAAAAAACATTAAAGACATTAAAAACATAATGAGATTTTTTTTATCGTCCCATAAAAGGTGCATAAAAAAGAAAGCGACTAGACTAGCTTTAACAGTTGCTACAAACATAGCTAAAACGATATTGAATGATCCTAAATCAATATAAGAAACCCAAACAGTTACTCCAGATAAAAATAATAACGATGCAGCAATGATTAAGTAAGTTCTTAGTGGTGTTATATGATGTTCTGACATATTTTATTATCCTATTAAATAAAAAAGTGGGAATAAATAAATCCAAATTAAGTCAACTAAATGCCAAAAAATTCCAATCATTTCCATTGGCGTGTAGTATTCTGAAGTCAAATTACCTTTCTGAGTACTATAGATAAGCCATGCAATTAAACCCATTCCAATCGCAACATGCAAACCATGTAAACCCGTCATAATAAAATAAATACTAAAGAAAATATGAGGATTGTTTAAATGAACTGCATCAGGACCCATATATGAATAAAATTCTCCTGGTAACTGCCCTACTTCAAACTTATGAGAATATTCTAAATATTTAATGCCTAAAAAAACTAATGCAAATATAAAAGTTGCAGCTAACATTAAAACCGAAAGCCTTTTATTATTTTTTTGAATAGCCCATATTGCTAAAGCCATAGTAAGGGAGCTTGTAATTAATACAATAGTATTCATTAGTCCTTTATTAACATCCAATAATAGATGTGCATCTATAAACATATTAGGATACCAAGATCTATAAACAATATATGCAACAAAGAGACCTGCAAAAGTTAAAACTTCTGTTAAAATAAATGCCCACATGGCAAATTTTGACGTTTCATATTGTTGGTTTACATCATGAAAATAATGTTTTAAATGGCTTGGTGCGTCTGGATTATGATGTGCCATCATTTTTTATATGTTTTCTGAACAATTACCTTGTCATAATCATATGGTCCATGCTGCAATACTGGTTCTTCTTCAAAATTATGTGGATGAGGTGGCGATGAAGTATGTGTCCATTCTAATGTCATACCTCCCCAAGGATTTGAACCTGGATCAACTTTATTTCTTTTGATAAATGACCAAAATAAATTCATTACAGCTATAAAGATTGAAATTCCTAATATACCAGACCAAAATGTAGAATAACTATGTAATTCGACAAACTGTTCATCATAAGTAGCATATCTTCTTGGCATTCCTCTCAAACCAAGCAAAAATTGTGGGAAAAATGTTCCGTTAAATCCTATAAAAACACCCAGTGCAGCAATATTAGCTATGGTCTGATTATACATTACACCAAAAGATTTTGGCCACCAATGATGCAATCCACCCAAGAAGGCAACAATTGTTCCTCCCTGCATTACATAGTGAAAATGAGCAACAACAAAGTAAGTGTCATGCAAATGAATATCTAATGCAACTGCACCTAAAAATATTCCAGTTAATCCACCAATAGTAAATAAAAACAAGAAAGCTAAGGCATAGAACATTGGAGGGGTAAAAGATACCTGCCCTTTGTACATTGTTAAAATCCAACTAAAGATTTTTACACCAGTTGGAATTCCAACAAAATATGTAATAAAGGAAAAAACAATCTGTGAAAAAACAGATTGCCCTGAAGTAAACATATGATGGCCCCAAACTAAAAACCCAATAAACGCGATTGATAAAGTTGAATAAGCTATGAATTTATATCCCCAAATTTTCTTTCGTGAATGAACTGGTATGATTTCACTAATAATACCAAAAGCTGGAAGAATCATAATATATACTGCTGGGTGCGAATAAAACCAAAAGAAGTGCTGATATAAAACTGGATCACCGCCTAAAGCAGGGTCAAAAATACCAATTCCTAGGAATCTTTCAAGCATTAACAAAACCATAGTAATTGCTAATACAGGTGTAGCAGTAATTTGAACTAAGGATGTACCATATAATGCCCACACAAATAAGGGTAATTTATACCATGTAAGGCCTGGAATTCTCATTTTATGAACAGTGGCAATAAAATTTAAACCAGTTAGAATGGATGAAAACCCTATAATAAATATACCTAAAGTCATTGGAACTACATTGGATGAACTTTGAGTGGAGTATGGTGTATAAAAAGTCCAACCAGTATCAACACCACCATTAATTATGGTGTATAAAGCAAATAATGCCCCAAAAGAATAAATATAAAAACTTGCTAAGTTAAGTCTTGGAAAAGCGACATCTTTAGCACCAACCATAAGAGGGAGTAAAATATTTCCAAGAGCACCTGGTATGGCAGGAATAATGAAAAGAAATATCATTATTGCTCCATGAAGAGTATATGCATTATTGTATATCTCATTTGAGATAATATCATTGCCAGGAGCTGCTAATTCAAATCGCATAACTAAAGCTAATAATCCACCTAAAAAGAAAAATAGAATACCGCTAACTAAATACATCAGACCAATTCTTTTATGATCTAATGTCAATAGCCAAGACATAATTCCCTTTGGATGATTTAAATAATTCTGTTTCATATTTTCGCTCATAAATTCCTCTTAATTTACAATTAAATTTGAGAATCCTCGTTTAATGTTTTCAAAAATGCAATCAATGCGTCAAGCTCTCTATCGCTTAATAAACCTTGATACGTTGGCATAACTCCTTGATATCCAGCAACAATCTGAGTCATTGGTTCTAAAATAGAACTTCTAATATAATTATCATCAATTACTGTAGAAGTTCCATCATCAAAAACTCTTTCTTGGCCCCACATTTGACTTGTTTGTAAATAGGATGGTCCCACCAAAGCAGATCCATCTAATGTATGACAAGTATTACAAGCTTTTTTGGTGTAAAGCTTTGCTCCCAACTCATCCAAAGGAAGATCATCATCTTCTGAACCAAGTTCACTAGCCCATTCTTCATATTGTGCAGGTTGCATAACTATGACCTTCGCTCCCATTTGAGAGTGTCCCGTCCCGCAATATTCTGTACAAAATATATCGTATACCCCTTCCTTTGTCGCATCAAACCACATGATATTATATCTGTTAGGCAGACAATCCATTTTGCTTCTCATAACAGGGATAAAGAAACTATGTAAAACATCTTTTGATGATAAAACTAACTTAACGGGCTTATTAGATGGAACTACCAGCTCATTAAGTGTAGTGCCACCATCAGGATAATCAAAAGTCCAGAACCAACTTTGTCCTGTAACTTTAATCTCTATAGCATCATCTGGCACAATCACCATTTTTAAATAAGAACGAATACCCCATACAAAAGTAATGGATACTAAAATTAAAGGTATAATAAAGAACATAGACTCAAGAAGGTTGCTATGATCTTTACTACTCGTCAACTTGAGTTCTTCACCTTTTCGATGACGATATTTGATGGATAAATAAACCATACCAAATACAACTATGAAAAAAAGTACTACTGATGAATAAAAAATGAAAAAATATAGACTATCAATATCACTTGCATAAGTTGATACTTGCTTCGGGAAGAAAAACTCTGTCAATCTATCTAACATTCAAACTGTCCTTATCAAATAAGTTTTTATCTTTTTTCCAATAACTTACTAGCATAATGCATAGAAAAAGGATAGTAAATATACCTCCTAAACGCATAATATTGGTAGCAAAAATTGTATAAGTATTTTTGTATGGATCATAGTGATAACAATACAGAATAATCTTATCAATAGTACTACCAATTTTCCCCTCTGATGCTTCTAAAATTCCCAATTTCAAATCTTTTACTGGATACTCTATTCCATATAAATATCGGGAAACTTTTCCTTCAGAACTAAGTAATGTTATGGCAGCTGGATGCATATATTCATCTCTCTGCGCATCGTAATAATATATATAACCAATGCTATCTGCAACTTTTTTTATATTTTCTTCAGTACCAGTAAGAAAGTGCCAATCATCTCTAATATTTTCTAATCCAAATCCTTTGATATAATTTTTCTTTTTTTGATTTGCAAAAAGAGTTTTTTCATTTGGGTTAATATCAATAGTTATTACTTGGAATTCATCTCCAGCATTCAAAGTTAAATTTTTTAAAGATTCTGCAAGACCATTAAGTACTAAAGTACATAACATCGGGCATTCAAAATAATTCAATGTTAATACTGTAGGAATTTCTTTATTAAAAAAAGCTGATAGTTTCACTTCATTGCCACTCTCATCAATGAAATTTGTGTCAAGTGGTATGAAGTCACCAAGATTTTCAACAACGTCTATTTGCTGTTCACTTGGAAATTCTTTTTTTAGAGTTTGGGCATGCGCAAAACTTATAAGTAAAAGTAAAATAGAAATACAAATACTATTTCTTTTCATTCAGAAGAATTTCCTTAGATCTTTCAATGGGAATTTGGTAAACATCATCGACGCCATCTTTTGATTTGTAACTGTTAAGATTCTCTTGTTCAAATTTTTTGAGTTCCTCCAAATTAGTCGAACGCTTACTCAACTTAAATTCGTATGTGGTTTCATCTAATACACGAATGTAATATTCGTAGAGAAGGTAAATAGTACCCAAAACTGTAACGATAAATAGGGCTCCTCCAATAAGCACTGGTTTTACTGGAATATCTTTTTTTTCGTAACCTGAATTTTGATCCATAATTAGTGATTCCTATGATTAATTGAATGAATAAGTTCTGCATCATTTAAAGGTACAAGATTTGACCTTGAGGTTATATACTTAAATCCACCAATGAAAATTAGTGCAAAACTAAGCATTGTAATCAAATCGTAAATACCAAAGTAAAAATCTTGCTTATGTACGGTAGGCATTATTATAAAATTAATATCAATATAGTGCATAAATAGAACCCATATGGTCATAATCTGCAGCAATCTAATATTTCTTTTTGAGCCTCTAAAAATTAGAATGAAAAATGGTATGAAAAATTTACCAACAATTAATAAAACACTTATAGTTTTCCAAGAACCAACCCATCTATGCAGATACCATATAGTTTCTTCGGGAATATTACTATACCATATGAAGTAAAATTGCGCTCCAGCTATATAACAGTAAAATACTGTAAAGGCAAATAAATACTTTCCCAAGTCATGAAAATGCTCAATAGACACTACACCTCTTAAATATCCCTGATCTTGAAGTCTAATTATTGTAAATGTTAAGAAAGCTAAAAATGCTAAAAAAGCTCCTGCAAATGTGTAGACACCATACATTGTAGAATACCAATGCGGATCAAGACTCATTTGCCAATCTAATCCTGCAAATGTTAAACTTATAAAGAAAAAAACACCCATAGGACTCATACAAAAATATCTTAATCTCTCTAAAATTTTTATGTCTCCGCTTTTATCATGTTTCATAGAATTAAAGTATATAAATAGTGCTATAATGTTCCATAAAGCAAAATATAAGAATGCTCTAAAAATAAATGAGTCTTCGTTTAAATATGCCAATTTATGTTGAATTAAATAATCAGCCTCAAAATCATGTGTTTTCCAATAATAGTGATTTGGAAGCCATTTAAATAATTTTTCCATACCAAAAATAATTGGAAGAAATGGTATAGTAAATAATGGTATTAACATAATTGTATTTTCCATTATTCTTCTAATAGAAACGCTCCAAGTGGCAGAAAATGCATAATGCACCATAACAAAAAACATTCCACCAAGAATGATACTCAGCCAATAAAAATAAGAAGTCAAGTAAGAGAAATAGAATACTTTATCTGATGATCCAAAAAACCAAGTTAGAAGTAAAGCGATATAACCAACCGCTATTAAAATCAAATTATTTGATTTTTTTGAAACATAAGAATAAGTCTTTGGGTCTAGATTCATCATTAGTTATCGCTTACTTTGTTCTGTTCTTCTTCCGGTAGATCTTCAAAAGAAGCATTTTGACTTCGTTGAAGTGCCCTAACATAATGAACAATAGACCAAACGTCTTCAGTATTTATCTGATAGCCGTAGGCTGGCATGCTCCTCAAACCGTAGACAATCGTGTTGTACATTTCTCCATCAGCTTGCTCTCTAATTCGCTGATCATGTAAATTTGCTGGAATTACTGGGTACTCGTATTGCGTAACAATACCCTTTCCATTTCCTACCTGAGAGTGACAAACACTACAATAAATATTATACCTTTCCTGCCCTCTATTTAAAACATCAATTGATAATTCTAGTGGATTTGACATTATATAAGAGCCATCATCATTTTTACCGCTAATGAATGAATGATTTTCAGCAATCATTCCTCTCGCTATGGTTCCTTCAACAGGTTTTCTCATAGTTGATCCATCGGAGAAAAAATTACTTTCTTCTAAAGAACGATATTTTTGTTGATTATCCATATTTGGATTTAAATGAATTGGTGTACTTTCAAACTTTGAACCTCTAAAACATCCAGTCAAAAAAAGTAAACAAATTAAGATAATATTAACTCTCATCAGTCAATACCTCAATTTCAGTTCCACCAATATTTTTTAAAAAATCGATTACATTATTTTCATTGTACTTTGGATCATCAAATTCAATACTTACATAAAATGCATCACTACTGACATCAGAAAACTTTTCAGAGTAAAAAACAGGATGATGAAATCTTGGAATACGATTAAAAAACATCATTCCAAACACTGCGCCAAATGCACTAAATAAAACCATTAACTCAAATGTTATAATAGCATATGCAGGATATGCAAAATATGGCTTTCCACTAATGTTCATTGGATATTCAATAGAGTGTATCCAAGTTTGTAAACCAAATCCAAATAATGCTCCAGTTAAACCCATTGCTCCAATTACATAACCAAGTTTTGAGCGTTTTAACCCCATCGCTTCATCCATTCCATGGATTGGAAATGGTGAATGACAATCAAATTTAGTAAATCCTTCATTTCTTACTTGTTCTGCAGCATGGACCAACGACTGAGGATTGTCAAATTTTGCTATAACACCATACTTACTCATGACTATCTCCATGATGTGGATCAGATTCAGGTAAAACTAATTTTGCTTCTGCAATTGAAACCATTGGTAAAAATCTTAAGAATAATAAAAATCCAGTAAAGAATAATCCGAATGTTCCTAAGTAAATGGCAACATCCCACATTGTTGGATTATACATTGCCCACGCTCCAGGCATAAAATCTCTGTGAAGAGTAATAACAACAATAACGAATCTTTCAAACCACATTCCAATATTTACGAGAATAGATGTTATAAAAAGGAAAGGTATATGTCTTCTATATTTTTCAAACCAAAAGAATTGAGGTACTACCACGTTACAAAATATCATTGCCCAATAACCCCACCAGTAAGGTCCCAAAGCTCTATTAACAAATGCAAATGATTCATATGGATTACCACTGTACCATGCAACAAAAAACTCCATGGAGTATGCATATCCAACCATGCAGCCAGTTAATAACATAATTTGAGCCATCTTATCTAGGTGTTCTACAGTTATAATATGCCCTAAGTTGTAAACTTTTCTTGCAATAATTGAAAGGGTCATAACCATCCCAAAGCCAGAATAAATTGCTCCGGCAACAAAGTAAGGTGGAAAGATCGTTGTATGCCAACCTGGAATCACGCTAGTAGCAAAATCAGAACTAACAACACTGTGAACAGATAAGACAAGTGGAGTTGAAATACCTGCAAGAACTAGATAGGCAAGTTCATAGTGCTGCCATTGACGATTTCCACCTCTCCAACCAAGGGCAAAAAAACCATAAACTTTCTTTTTTAACCCTTTTGCTCTATCTCTTAATGTTGCTAAATCTGGTATCAAGCCAGTATACCAAAAAAGTAATGAAACAGTAAAATAAGTAAAAACAGCAAAGAAGTCCCAAATCAAAGGACTGCGCATATTTGGCCACATCCCCATTTGATTTGGAAGTGGTAAGAACCAATAAGCAACCCAAATTCTACCAACATGAATTCCAGGAAAAACTAATGCACAAATAACAGCAAATAAAGTCATAGTTTCTGCAAACCTGTTGATTGCATTTCTCCAATTCTGACGGAATAAATGTAAAATTGCTGATATCAATGTACCGGCATGGCCAATACCAACCCACCAAACAAAGTTAATAATGGCCCAACCCCAGAAAACAGGATTGTTAATGCCCCAAATTCCAGTTCCTTCCCAAATGAGAAATCCAACACTTCCAACAAAAATGGATAAAAGAGAAAGAGATAATCCAAATAACAACCACCATTGAATTGGTGTCCTTTTTTGTTCAGGAACACCTGCAATATCATTAGTTATTGATGTAAAATCCTGATTACCAGGAAGCAGTTTTTCTGCTCTAATCAAGGCTTTTGATTTAATTGACATCTACTAATAACTCCCATTTTGAGATTTTGATACAAGCATTGGGTTCTGATTTCTAATCTTTGCTAAATAAGTTGTTCTTGGAGCAGTACCCAAGTGTGCAAGCAGTGCATAATCACGATTTCTTCTTTTCGCTTTACTTACCTCACTATTTGGATCATTTATATCTCCAAACTTTATTGCATCTGCAGGACATGATTGTTGACATGCAACTTGGAAGTCTCCATCTCTAATTTCTCTTCCTTCGTTTTCTGCAGTAATTCTTGCTGCGCTAATTCTTTGATAACAATATGTGCATTTCTCCATTACCCCTCTAAATCTAATAGAAACATCTGGATTCATTGCCATTTGAACAACTTCAGGTAAATCTTTTGTATAATTGTAAAAGTTAAATTTTCTTACTTTGTAAGGACAATTATTTGCACAGTATCTAGTTCCAAGACATCTATTATATGTCATTTGATTAACACCATCTGAGGAGTGTGTTGTAGCTGCTACTGGACAAACAGATTCACAAGGAGCAAGCTCGCAATGAACACATGCAACAGATTGAGTAGAAACTTCAGGATTATCAGGATCTCCTGCAAAGTAATTATCTATTCTAATCCAATGCATTTCTCTACCATTCATAACCTGCTGCTTACCAACAACTGGTATATTGTTTTCACTTTGACATGCAATGGAACAAGCATTACAAGAAGTACAACTAGTTAGGTCAATCGACATACCCCATTGTGGTCCTTTTGAATAATCCCAATCAGGATTATACATAGAATGATCTGCCCAGCTTCTTTTCTTATCTGGTTTATGTTGTTCAACCTTCTTTTGAACCCAATCAGGATTATCTTTGTAATAATCTAATGTTGATTGTTTAACTAGTTCTGGGATTCTTGATTGCGCTTCTTTATTAGCCAAATCATCAAAACCTGGCGCAGCGTATTTATCATCTTCTAATCCATGATGATCTTGCGTTGAAGCTAGCGGATATGTTTCATTTAATACCTTAATGGAACCATTTAAAATAAATGATGGATTAGTTGAATCCCTAAGTGGATAAACATTAAAACCTACATCGTTTCCGATTCTTCCACTGAACTTTCTTCCATATCCCAATTCAAGAGTAATTGATTTTTGATTTTGACCTGGTGTAATAAAGGCAGGAATTTTAATAGAATTATTTCCTACATTAATTTCTAACATTTGACCATTTTTAATATTTAATTTTTTAGCAACTTTCATACTGATTAATGCTGCATTATCCCAGGTTAAACTCGTGACAGGTTTTGGAATTTCTTGTAACCAGCCGTTGTTAGCATACCTGCCATCATAAACTGATGAAGAAGGTGTGAAAACAATTTCAAACATATCATTATCTAAACTATAATCGTTTAATATTGCTGTAGATACTTTTGAAATAGGCTTAACATTAACTTTCTTTAAAATTGGTTTTTTGTAAAGTCCATCATGTAAAGCTTTTTCCCATTCTCTTTCAAAATTTCCACTTTTAATGATAGTTGATTTCCATACATTTTTTACAGTATCGTATGCGCTCTGCTCTATAGAATAAACTATTGGAGAAAGTACCTGGATGACACTTCTTGAATCAAATAATGGCATGATTTGAGGTTGAACTATGCTAACATGACCGTCATAAGTCATAGCATCTCCCCAACATTCAAAATAATGGTTCATAGCAATGTTCCATGAACAAAGTTTAGAAGTTTCATCAATGATATTTGTCAAATGCACAGCATTTTTAACTTTCTTCAAAGACTCAGCAAAACCAAGATCTGAAGGTGAGTCATAAACTGGATTAGCTCCTAGAATAAATAAATTATCAATTTTACCATTTTCCATATCTTTACATAGCGACTTTAAATTCTTTAAAGAAGAAATTTGAGACATGTTGAGAGGGTAGTAATCAATTGGAGCTTTTAAGCTATAATTGATTAAAGTAATGAGCTGATGAAACTCTTTTGATAAAGAAGATCCTCCAATGATGATTGATTCTCCTCTACGATCGAAAAGATCCTTTGCAGCAGCTTTAATCCATAAATTATTTGTACTCTTTACTTTTTTAGCATCAATCTTTAATCCTAGCAATTTAAGCTCATATGCTAACTCAGCTAATAAATTTTCCATCTCATACTGAGGAACATTAAGCCTATGATCTGCGCTAGTGCCTGTAGAAGAAATAGAGCTTTCAGCAACATATAGTCTATTCATGGTACTATTTTCATCAACAATATCTCTGTTTTGTGCAAACTTTCTTGTATGGTAGATATTGTTATCATCAACACCTAAAAAATCTGAACCGAGTGATACGATTATTTGAGCATTTTCTAATCTATAAAGTGGTTGTAATTTTTTTGAAAATGCTAATTCAATACCAGTATATACATTTTCATTATTGACCGGTTCATAAACTATCCAGTTTGCATTTGGTAAATTCTTTTTAAAATCATTTTGAATAGACTTTATTGTAGGAGATGATGACTCTTGCATTAAAACTGCTAAACCTTTTCCGTTAGATTCATTAATACTTTTAGCAAATTTTAAATATTCATTCCAATCAACTTTTTTACCTTGAAATTTTACTCCTCTTGCTCTATCAGGATCATACATTTCAAGAGTACTAGCCTGAGAAAATGAATTTGATTTTCCTAAAGTGGTAGGATGTTTTTCGTTACCCTCAATTTTCATTGGCCTGTGATCATGGTTTTCAATTACAACACCCAATGCGTTATTTTTAAATGGTATAGTGCTAGCATAGTAATTTGGAATTCCAGGAATTGTACCAATTTCTGCTTCAACATAAGGAATTATTTTTTGTACAGGTTTTTTACACCCCTCTAAACCAGCTAATGCAACTGACGCTGCAATCAACGATAAAAAGTTTCTTCTAGATAAACCATTATCAATGTTATGCTCAGATTGCTTAAGAAATCTTTTGTAATCTTCTTCCGATGAAATATCTTTAAGACTTTTCCAATAACCAAATTCTTGATTATTTGTGTCCTCTAGAACATGGGAATTTGTTTTTACAAATTCTTTACTTTTTTTATTTATCTGTGACATTTTTGACAATCTCCAACAGGTCTTTCCTCACCATGTTCTGCTACCCATGATGAAACAAATTGATCATAATCTGCAGGTGGAGTCCAATACATATTGGTTACTTCACTTACAGGTCTTACTTCTGGTGCATCAGATCTATGACAATCTAAACACCAATCCATACTTAAAGGTTGAACTTGATAAACAACTTCCATTTCAGCAATGTTTCCATGGCAAGAAATACAAGCCACTCCAGAATTAACATGTACACTATGATTAAAATATGCATATTCAGGAAGCATATGAACCTTGACCCATTCAATTGGTTTTCCGGTTTCCCAACTTTCTCTAACTAATTTTAATTTTTCACTGTCTGTTTTAACATAAGTATGACAACCCATACATGTTTCAGTTGGTGGTATTACAGCTGAATAACCTTGTTCAACTCCAACGTGACAATAACGGCAATCTATGCCCATATCTCCAGCATGTAATTTATGGCTATAAGGTACTGGCTGTGTAGGTGCATATCCTACATCAGTATAGTATGGAGATCCATAATACCAAATAAAAGAGGACAATGAGAAGACTAGCAGAAAAACTGCAATCAGGAAAATTCCTGGAAAATTATTTGTCCATCTTGGGAATAGCTGCATATAGTACCTTTGCTATTGTTGCATTTTTACTCTTATTTATCTTTTGTAACCAGTAAAAAATTTTACTATGTAAAATATAAAAAATTAAGATATTTAATTTAGTTTTTATTGTTAACAAATGTTACAAATATCGTGTAAAACATTACGTCTATATTGGTCTCTAGTCAAGAGATAAAACTTAAGTATTAACTTTTTTTAATTAATTATGATAAATTCAAATTCATGAACGAATCATATAAAGTAATTTCTTCATCAATTCTTTTCTGGTTTTCACAAAAAAAATGGTTTGTATACAGCGTGCTTGTTTCAATATTTCTTTTAAATTTAACTACTCCTGTTGGATTAACTGTGCCAGCATACCATAGCTTAATTATACTATTGCTAGTATTTATGCTTGTAACATTTGAGCCTATTCCCTTTCCAGCTATTGCACTGCTAACATTAGTTTTACAAGTTGTGTTAGGAGTTGCTCCTCCAAATGTAGTAGCCTCTTCATTTATGAATGATGCAGTATTATTTGTAATGGGATCACTAATGTTTGCAATTGCAATTGTTCATCAAGGACTTGATATTCGATTAGCAAAATTAATCATAAAAATTTTTGGAAAAAGTAAAAGATTATTTTTAGCAGGACTTATGACAATTTCAGCTATTATGTCATCATTTTTAGGTGAGCATACTGTAATTGCAATTATGCTTCCTATTGGATTATCAGTTATAAAAAATATTGACACTCAACAATCAGATGGTAAAAATGCTGTGTTGCTCACTTTATTTTCGATCGCTTACGGTACAATAATTGGATCGATCGGTACTCCATCAGGTGGTGCCAGAAACGTAATTATGATTAACTATCTTCAAGAATTTAGTAATGTCAGCATAGATTATTGGAAGTGGATGAAACACGCCTATCCAATTTTAATCATTCAATTAATTGTAGCATATTTTGTTCTTCAATTTACTTTTCCATCTTCATTAAACAATATTAAAATGCGAGGATTCAAAAAAAATGTTGGTAAAACTGATGTGAAAAAAAATATCAATCATCTTTTTTCATGTTTAATAATTATTGGAATTATTTTCAGTTGGTTTACTTTCAATGATATTTATGGATTGGGAATTATTGCGCTTGCTGGAGCATTGATATTTATGATTTTTGGAATGATTTCATGGGAAGAAATAAACAAAAATACAAATTGGGGAGTTATTCTACTTTTTGCAGCCACAATTTCTTTAGGTTTTCAAATTAATGAAACAGGCGCTTCATCATGGCTAGTAATAAAGTTCAATGAACTATTAGCTACTTTACCTTCAAATTCAATGAATGTAAGTTGGTCAATAATGGCAGTTTTATCTGGTTTGACTGCTAACTTTTTTACAAGCTCAGCCACCGTATCATTAATTGGCCCTATGGCAATAGAACTTCATCCAACAGATATTTCTTTTGCTCTTTCTTCAGCTATAGCCTCCGGATTTTCATTCCTAACTGTGATATCATCACCAACAGCAATGATTTTATATTCAACTGGTTTAGTTTCAACTAGGATGTTTTTTAGAGTTGGGATATTGATGTTTTGTATATCGATTATTATTTTATATTTAATGTCACAATTTTATTGGGTAACACTATGAAAATTTTAATTGCGATTGGTGGAAGAGAATATTCAAAACCTACTTTGGATCTTGGAATGAAAATTGCTAATTCATTTAAATCATCAACAACAATAGCATATGTTGGTAAGAAAATAAGTCAATTTTCAGAAAAAGATGTAAGCGTAGTACATCAAAATTTAGATGAAAGGGAACTATATAGACCTGGAATTAGAACACTTGAATGGGCTTATGATTTCTTGATATCTAAAGAATACATTCAGGAAAAAGTTGCAAATAAGTTTGACGATTATCTTCTTGTCGACGAAGAAAATTCGAGAATGAAAGTCTTATTAAAGGGACAACAATCAGACAAAATTGATTTAATTATGCGTACCGGCGAAATCATTGAACAACTTAAAAATGAAGTAGAAACTAATAATCATGATATAACTATAATTGGAGGTGGAGGTAATACTGGTATTCATCAAAAATTGATTCAATTTATTGATAGTTCTGTTTTTGTTGTAAAAAATTATTCAGTGAAAAAAAAGTATAAAATACTTCTGCCAGTAAATGATTCAAAAGGTTCAGATATGGCAATAGAAACTGCTATAAATTTCGCAAAATCCTATAAACTGAATGTCGAAATAGTCTCAGTACCAGAAGGTAACAAACCTATTGATGAAGTAGAGAATATCCTTAAAAAAACTAAAGAAAAATTTTCAAAAAATAGAATTAGAACTTCAACAAAATTAATTGATGGAACACCGGTAAATTCAATTATTGATTACGCAAAAGATAATAGCATTATCATTCTTGGGGTATCTCCAAAAAACTCAATAATGAAATACTTTTTTGGAAGTAAACCTTTAAGTATTGCTCAGAAATGTAATTGTCCTGTTCTTATTACGAAGTAAGGACTTCGACCACTCTATCATAGTTAGGTTCATGCCCTGTTTGATCAACAAGTTGTGAGTAGATAATCTTATGATCTGAATCGGTAACAAGAACTGACCTTGCTAATAAACCCTGAAATTTTCCATTAGTGTGTAGAACACCATATTCATTGGCAAAATCCTCATTTCTCATATCTGATAAGAAAATTACATCATTGATATTATGATTTAAACAAAACTGTTTATGACTAAATCCTAAATCTCTAGAAATACATAAAATAACTGTATTTTCAAACTGGCTTGCTAAAGCATTAAATTTTACTGCTGCAGCTGAACAGACTGGAGTGCTCATGCTTGGAAAAATATTTAAAACTAATCTTTTACCCTTAAACTGTTCCAAACCAACATTTTGTAAATCACCATCTGCCAATAAAAAATCTGGTAATTGACTTCCAACAGAAGGTAAATCTCCACTTAGTGTTACTTCAAATTCACCTAATTTTACTTTTGCCATATTTTCCCTTTTTATGTTTATTATATCAATTAAATTGGAATTAAATTTATGAATTAAAAATCGATTAAAAGGAGTTTTTTATGAATGACGCAAAAAAATTTAATCTTCCCCCACTACCTTTTGGAGAAAATGAATTATCTCCAGTCATATCATCTGATACCATTCAACTTCACTATGGTAAACATCATTTAGCATATTTTAATATGCTAAATACTTTAGCTGAAGGAACTAACTATAATGATATGAACCTTGAAGAAGTAGTTGTAGAAAGCTTTAAAAATAAAGATCAGAAAATTTTTAATAATGCTGGTCAAGCTTGGAATCATATTCTTTATTGGGATCAAATGAAACCAGGAGGTGAAAGTGCTCCAAGTGGAAAACTTCATGCAATGATTGAAGAATCATTTGGAGATTTTGATTCTTTTAAAGATCAATTTGTTCAACAATCAATTGGAGTTTTTGGAAGTGGTTGGTGCTGGTTAGTCCAAAATGAATCATCGCTAGAAATCTTAGGAACACCAAACGGTGAAAATCCCTTAGCACATGGAAAACATGCTCTTATGGGAATAGATGTTTGGGAGCATGCCTATTATTTAGATTATAAAAATGTTCGACCAGATTACGTTAAAGCAATTTTAGATAACTCTATTAATTGGAGCTTTGTTTCTAATAAATTAAAATAAAAAAAAGGCGAATATTACATTCGCCTTTTTTTATAATTCAATTAAACTTCTTTAGCCAGTTGGAGGACATGGAGGCGTTTGAGTATTTGCTACTGCACTTACAACTAAGCTTAATTCAGAGTTTTCTGCACTAAATGTAAAAGGCACTGCATCTGCGTAAAACGCTTGAATGCTTCCACTGTGTGTTCCCCACACTGCCTGATTACAAGCAGGATTAGGATTAGCTGGATCTAACCATGATACAGACAATAATTTATAGGTATCAAAATCCAAATCTTCAAATACTAAAGAAATTTGACCATTCTGCACTTGAGCACTTTGCAGTACAACAGATTTGTATGGTGCACCTGAAGGAGGCCAAGTCTTATCCAAAGAACAAAATACTGTTCCTTCTGAAGGCCATGCATCAGGATTTGTTAAATTAATCGATATATTCAATGTTCCTGAAGTCGCTGGATCATTTGAGTCATCCTCGCAAGAAACCAAAAACAACATTGAAAATACAATTGTAAATAATGATAGTTTTTTAATGATATTCATTTTTTCCCCTTTAATGTTTGAAGGATTATAGCAATGAAAAGAATATAGGTCAAGAAAATTTATTGAGATTAAGTCTCAAAAGCTAAAAAGTGCTTTCATACATTAGGCTAATGGTTCTTCCTGGCATTGGAAAATCTTGTATTAATTCATATTGTTTATCGAACAAGTTTGATATCTTAAGAGATACTTTATGGTTATTATTTAACTCATAAGTTCCTATATAATTAAAGAGAATAAGAGAATCAAGTTGTTCAATTGGAAATTTGATTTCACTTCCTTCATACTCTCTCTCATCGCTTAGAAAATTTTGATAATCTTGTTTTGACTGATATCTCATAGAAATGATATTGCTAATGTTTTTTGACTTGTGCTTAATGCTAGATATAAATTTATGTTTTGGTCTATATAAAATTGGATCGACATTATTAATATCATCTACCCTAAGGAACGTATAGCCTAAATCTAAATTTAAATTTGGATTTATCTTGTATGATATATTTGTCTCTAAACCATTAGAACTTATGTCAGATCTATTTAATGCTATTACAGGTAATCCATATACAAAATCAATCATGTCCTTGTAATTATAATAAAAAGTACTTACTGAATATGTAAGATTAGTCTTGTTCGTTCTATCAAAAGATATATCCAGTCCATAAAGTTGTTCAGGTTCAAGATTTGGATTTCCTTGAGTATTCAAACCATAGTCAGATTCATATTGCAAAAAAAGCTCTGACAAAGAAGGAGATCTAAAACCTTTACTTAAAGCAAAATTCCACGTTGAAAAAGTATCTCTTTTAAAAGTTAAATTAATTTTTGGGGAAACATCGCTGAATGACTTGTAGCTAAATTCATCTCCTCTATCAACATTTCTGTAATCAAATCTTAATCCAAGTCCTAAAAGTAATCTTTCGCTTAATTGAATTCTATTTTGTACAAAAAAACCACCTGTAACTTGTTTTAGGTCATCATAAATATTTCTATAAATTGAAATATCAGATTGTTCCAAAATAATATCTGAACCAAATATAAGATATGATTTTGTACTAATTAATTTTTGATATTCTGCTCTAAGGTTTAAACTTGTATCATTGTAAAATGTTTGTTCTTGAATTTCTTCTACTGGTGTATCTTCCCTATCAAAATAATTGGTATAGAAATGATTCATACTTAGCGAATAAACAATATTATTGTTTGCATCCAAAGTTTGTTTTTTAAATAATTGTAAATAGACAGAATCTCTATTTGAAATCCTATAGGAAGTAAGGCTAGGTCTATCCTCAACGAAAAAACCAGGTTGACCGTTAATAGATTTATTGGCTATTAATGATACAGATAAGTCCTGTTTTTTGTTAAATATTTTCGTATAAAAATTGTTTTGTTCGTATTGTGCATTAAATCTATGACCATTACCTTTTTTATGCTGAAGCAACGCTGTATAAGAAATATTATCAGTAACATTGCTCATGGTAAGATTTAAATCTTTTGAATCATAACTCCCTACAGTTGCTTTGATATTGTAAAATTCATCAGAATAATTTTTGGTAACTAAATTAATTATTCCCCCCATAGAATTTTGACCATAAAGCGATGAAACAGGACCTTTGACAACCTCAACTCGATCTAAAAAATCAAGCGGCATTGCATTCCAGTCAATAGAACCAGAATAAGGCATGCTTATTTGAAATCCATCAAGAAGGACTAAAACCCTATTATTATATCCTCCTGGCTTGTAATCAGATGATCCACGAATGGAAAAATTAGCATTTCTGCCATTATCATGTGCAGTTTGAACATCAACTCCTCCAATATTTCTAAAAAGTTCAGACATAGTCTGATAATTATTATCCGAAATTTTTTCACTAGATATGTTTTGCGTAAAATAAGGAAGATGTTTTGAAGGAAATCTTCCAACAACATTGAGAGCGCTTGTTAGTACTGGCTCAGGAATCAACTCAAAAATGAAATTATCCTGACTTACCAAATTTATTGTTGTTTTAATATCTTTGTATCCAATTGCAGATACTAAAATTTCGTATTTTTGTCTATTAAGATTTGTTACGTTAAAATTTCCATTTATATCAGATGCTGCTCCAATATCACTTTCAATGAAAACTATATTAGCATCAATTATTGGTTCTTTGGTTTCGATATCTAAAATTGTTCCAAGAAATTTGAAATCTTGAGCAAAAGAAATGCTGAGTAATAAAATTAATAAATAAAATTTTTTCATTTTTTGTTGTCAATAATATTAATCAAGGACAATATTTACAATTCTTTTCGTAAACTTGCATATGGATACGAAAAAAAAAGTATCATTAATTCTCAATGGACAGATGCCCATTAATAATACGCTTATTAATAAAATAAATAATTCTGATTATATCATTGCTGTAGATGGATCAGCAAATAAGCTTTTTGATTTAGAAATCATTCCAGATGTAATCATTGGAGACCTTGATTCATTCCAAAATGTAAATAATAAAAATATAGAGCTAGTTGAAACCCCTGATCAAAATAAAACTGATTTTCGTAAAACCTTGGAATGGTGTATTGAAAAAAATATTTTAAATATTTCTATTTTTGGTATATCTGGAGAAAGTGAAGATCATTTTCTCGGAAACTATTATACGTTAAGTGATTTTGGTGACAAAATTTCCTGGAAAGCTTTTACAGATTTCTCTGTAATTAGCCCTTGTGTTGGTAACAAAAAATTTGAGTCTTTTAAGGGTCAAAAAGTGAGTCTTTTCTGTTTGAAGGGAAGTTCAACTGTAAATTCAGAAAATTTAGAATATCCTTTACAAGCTTATCGCTTACAACCTTCTGATGATGCAATGAGGAATATATCACTTAAAGATCATTTTACAATTGAATCAACAAATATAATTCTTGTCTTTCAAAGTAGGATATAATTTATAATCCTGCGACTGTTGCAAGGCTATTGGCTTTAGCCGCTTCAATAAATGCTTCTTGAGCATCTGCAGAATTTTCTTTTTTGCCTGACCATATTTTCAGTGCTGACTGCTGGAGAGCTCTGCCGTAAGAAAAGGTTAAATTCCAATCTGTTTCATATTTGTTCATTTCATTTAAATGTAATGTTGCATCTTCATCAGATTGACCTCCTGAAAGAAAAGCTACTCCAGGAACTTCTGATGGTACATGAGCAGATAAGCAGTTAACAGTTTTTTCAGCAACTTCTTCTATACTTGCCTGATAAGAACACTCATAACCTGATAGAATCATATTCGGCTTTAGGACAATGCCTTGTAAATCAACATCATGTTCATTAAGCTGGTCAAAAACCATATTAAGTGTTCGCGAAGTAATATCAAAAGACTCACCGATTGTATGAGCCCCATCCATGAGTACTTCTGGTTCTACAATAGGAACAAGATTTGCTTGTTGACATTTCTTAGCATACTTAGCAAGACTTTTAGCATTTGCTAATATACAATCATCAGTTGGTATACTATCTCCAGGAGTTATTACAGCTCTCCATTTAGCAAATTTAGCTCCAAGTGAGTAATATTTTTCAAGCCTTTTTGATAAACCATCTAAGCCTTTAGTCAGTTTCTCATAAGGACTAAAATCCTCCAAACCCTGATCTACTTTGATACCAGGTAATATATTTTTGGATATCAAATATTTTGGAAATTTCATTCCTGATGATAATTCTGATTGATGAAAAGTTTCATCGAATAAAATTATACCACTTATGTATTTTTCAATATCTTCTGATGTAAACAGCATATTTCTATAAAAATTTCTACTTTCTGTAGTTGATTCTGTATTGATGCTTTCAAAGCGTTTTATACAGGTTGGTGTGCTTTCATCAGCAGCTAAAATTCCTTTGCCTTTTTTAACCATCTTTTTTGCAACAGCGTGCAATTCTGACATATTATTCTCCTAAAATATATTCGTTTGTTATTATTTGTGTCTCACTTGAATCACCAAAAATAATTTTTGAGGTTACTTCAGCCCTATTACCATCGAATTTAACACCAGGTATCCATCCTGAGCAAACTCCGCTAGCTATGAAAAAAGAGTCGGTTGATCTACAAAGATCATCAGCTGACCATAAATTATTTATATCACTACCCAACATTTTCAAGGCTCTTTCCTTAAACGAATCATCCATAAAATGAAGTCTTCCTTCAAACAAACCACCCATAGCTTTTACAGCAGTAGCTGTAATTACACCTTCTGGAGCTGCACCAATTCCGTACAATAAATCAACTGAACCTTCGGCTGCTTTTAATCCCCCTGAAACATCACCATCTCCAATCAGGATTGGTTGAACGCCTAAATCTTTCAAGGAAGATATTAAATCAACATGTCTATTTCTATCCATTACTACAATTTTTAATTCAGAAATATTTTTTTGCAATGCTTTTGCTGCTAGAGATAAATTGTCTTCAACTGAATTGTCCAGAGCAATATGGCCAATTAATTTTGATGAGCCACATAATTTATTCATATATGTATCTGGAGCATTTAACAAAGCTCCTCTTGGTGCGGCAGCTAAAACAGATAATGCATCAGGTAAATCTTTAGCACAATGGTTAGTACACTCTAAAGGATCAACTGCAATATCAATTTTTAAATCACTTTTAGGATTACCCATTTCTTCACCGATATAAAGCATTGGTGCATCATCTCTTTCTCCTTCACCAATTACTACTCTAGTATGTATCTCTGAATCTTGAAGAACTTTTCTCATAGCTTCAGTTGCAACTTTATCTGCAGCTTTTCCATCACCATTTCCTCTGAGTTTTGCAGCAGCTATGGCAGCGGATTCTGTAGCCTTTAAGTAAAGCTGAAAATTTTCAGTTACCTTACTCATTTAAAGAGTCAATTAGTTTAAATATTTCTTCTAAACTATCTTTTGTAGCATAGCCATTAAAACGATTTTTTATAATTCCATCTTTATCAAGAACAAACATATAACAATCCCCTTTTGATGATATTCCTAAAGATTTATAGTAAGATCTTAAAGGACCATAGTAAGTTGCGGTATAGTCGTGCAAAGGCTTGGGAACTCCACCACGCATCCCACCATCAATCCAATTTCTTGCCATGGTCCACTGGGGTCCTAACATTGGAATTTCGTAATAATACACGTCCTTATTAATGCCGTATCTTGGAAAAAATTCATCAGCCCAAGAGTTAATGCATAATTGAGCTTTTTGTTTAAAAGCAACTGCTAAAACAGATGGTTTTCCAATTAAAACCTCTGGAAACTTGACATCGTTACCTGATAGGGATATCCCTTCAATATCAGGAAATCTTTTATCTAAAAAGTTATCATTTGCATTTAGAACATTAAAAAATATCAGAAAAACTAATATTACTTTAAACATTCTTCTTCTCTTTTAACTTATATGGTAAATATAAAAGGTAGAAAACGAACATTACGATTGGAAAAAGCGGTATAATGTGTAAAGGTGGACTTGGAAAAAAGCTCATTAAAGATTCTCCAGCAGGCGCTTTCATCAAATACCATAAATTGGCTTCAAAGCCGGGTTCACCTCCAACCAATACGTTTATTATGTAAACCACCGGAAGTATATAAAGAGAAAATTTTATAGCATTTTTATAAGATTCAAATGTGATATTCTGCTTAATTCCAATTGCAATGTATAGTAGGGCGAAAAATAATAAACCATGTCCAGAAAATAATGTAATAAAATCTAAATCAGGGAAAGTGAGCTCAATATCTGGAGTGAAAAGTGCCATCGTACCTCCTCCAAGACCCCAAAAATATGCAAAATCAAAAAACTTTTGATGTCGAGTTAATAAAAATAGACCAGTTGCATAAGATGAAAAATGGCAAGCATGTAATGGAATAGTATTTGTCCAATTATAAGCATCTGGGCTAAAATAATTCAAATAAAATGGTTTTAGTAACTCATTAAAAATTAGAAGATAAGCAAGAGTTTTTTCAAACATAGCATATCTATTTGCATCATAATTGTTTTTAACATAAAAAGAAAAAGCAAATGATACTCCAAAGATGATTAAAAGAGTCAATAAATGGGTTGAACCAAATAATATGAATTCGTTAGATACCATACATTTAATCTAAATAAAATAATCAAATTATCATTCAATTAAATCAAGTCCATAGTATAAACAAGAAATAAAATCATTAAAACAGATCTCAAGGTCCACAATATTGTTCTTATCCAATTTGTATGAACTAATCTTGATAATTTTTCTATATCTTTTTCTTTCGATAATGAATTATGCAATGGTACTTGAATTAAAAAAGTAGAACACCAAATTAATACGACCATAATTAAATTCGAAAAGAATACAATATGCGATGCATTACTAAAATTTTGATAAAAAAGCATAATAGAGGTAACCATCTCAGTAAACATTAGTGGCATTGCCAATATGGAAATTCTTATTGAATGAAAGTTATGATACTCTGAAAATCTATCTTCAGGGATATATTTCATTGAGGGATAATGTACTAATTGAATTGTCCAGATTAATCCAACAGCAAATAACGATAATACGAGATTAAGTAGAAAGATAAATGACATTTAAACGTAAGCATTATTAATTAACATTGAAATAGCCATAACGATCATAATTATATTTTCAATAAATGTGGCTTCGGTCATAGGAAGTTTTAAAACAGTACCTAAACAAGCACATATTATAGATTTTTTATCTATTAATGTTTTTGTTACTCCAATAGTAGTAGTACCTAAAACAAAGAGCGTAATTATTAAAGCAATTTTCACCTCAAATCGCATTAATAACATTAAACCTAGTCCTGTTTCAATAAATGGATACACCTTCCCATATATTGGTAATCTTTTTGCTAGCGGGTCATACATCTTAAAAGATTCTGGGAATCCTTTAAGGTCTAACATTTTAAAAAAACTAAAAACTATATAAAATAAACCCATGAAATCCAACATTGCTTCATTTGGGTTCCAATTGTTATAATTCATCAATAAACTAGCAATGGATATATAAGTAAGAATTAGTAATAAAGGTTTAAGCTGCTGAAATTTTGTTTTTTCATTTTTGCCGCTCTCTAAAATTGAATCATCTTCAGAAGTATTATTATCAAATACTTTTTCTGAAATATGAAACTTTGAAGGTAAGGTATTTTGTAGTGTTGATATTTCAATTTTGCTTGTCATTGAAATAATTGCTTCACCTTTTTCACGATCTATTTCAACTGATTCAACTTCATGCAGTTCCATTAAATTTTGATAAATAGTTGCTTTACAACTGTCGCACGTCATTCCAGATATCGCATAAAATTTTTTCATGTTATATTTTGAAACTATTTGACATCATATTCCCCATGCTTAAGGCGAATATAAATGTAGCAATTAGATGATAAATTGCAATATTCATTTTATCTAAATGCAGAAAGAATAAAACAATACTCGAAGCAAAAAAGATAAATTGAAGACAAAAAAGTATTTGGTTTTTTGTAGATAATTCCGGTAAAAAAAATCTTAAAAAAATTAACCATTTTATAATCTTATTTCTTAAAAATTTCATGGAGCCAACTCCTTGACTGCTTCAATCCAGGAATCATAATCAAAAGCCTTACCCTGAATATATTTTTTAACTTGTTTATGAGGAAGGATTAAAAACTTTTCTGCATTAATTCCTTTTATTGTTTCATTGGCAACAAAATCTGCAGAAAGTACTCCATCTTTTAGCAATGGATGATCTTCAGGTATATCACCCGAAGATTTAAGCATGTCAGTATCAACCAATTGAGGGCATAAAGCAGAAACTTTTATACCATCATTACCAAACATTATAGCGAGATTTTCAGCCAAACCCATTGCCGCATGCTTAGTAGTTGCGTATGCTATTGCACCAGGCATATTTAACAATCCAGCAGCAGATACAGTTAAAAGTAAATACCCTGAACCTTGTTTTTTCATATGTGGGATTAATACCTTAGCAGCATAAATATGGGACATTACATTTACATCCCAATTTTTTTGCCAATCGAGAGTTGAAGTTTCTAATGTTCCAAATTGCTGTATTCCAGCGTTTGAACAAAACAAATCAATTGAGCCATTTTTATTAATTATGTCTTTTAAAATAGTTTGAAAATTGTGTTCATTTGAAACATCAACAATGTAACTGTCAGCATTAAAAGACCTAGCTACTTCTTTCAAAGATGATTTAATATCAATTAATGAAATTGATTTCGGAGACTCCTCTGACATACGCTTTGCTAGAGCATGACCAATCCCATTAGCAGCACCAGTAATAACAATATTTTTATTCTGAATGTTCATATGATTTTTGTACCCCAGGAAGGACTCGAACCTACAACCAATGGCTTAAGAGGCCACTGCTCTACCATTGAGCTACTGAGGCGTTTCTCTAAGCTAAAATAATAAATATGATATGGAATTACTAACTAACTACACAGCTGATACATTGACTGCTTTATCCCCTCTATCATCAGATTCAACCTCAAACTCAACCGCTTGGTCTTGCTTAAGTGTCTTAAAGTCATTTTCAGACACGATGCTAGAGAAATGTACAAAAACGTCCGTTCCATCTTCTTTCGTAATGAACCCGTAACCCTTTTTGTCATTAAAGAACTTTACAGTACCTTTTACTTTGTCACTCATTTGTTTCTCTTTGTTAGTTAATAAAAAATTTATGGAGCAATATAATTAGTTATTTAAGTAATACCAATGAAATAAAATCTTTTAAGTTTCGCTTTGAGAAGTTAAAAAACTTGGATTATTAGAAAAAAATAGTTGATAAGAACCAAATAATATTCCACAATAAATCAAATCACCTATCAATGAAGTACCGTAAAAAGGTAAGGCTAGTGAATAACATTGAATTAGTCCAAATAAGGTTTTTGCATACATTGGGCTAAATGCCCAAACACCAAAATTTGAAATAAGATAAAAAAGTGTAGATCCTGATAAGCTGGCTAAAGCTACTTTACCAGATGAAATTTTATCTAAAAATGAATTACCCAAAAGTGCAACTAATACAATCGCTCCGTAGGTCCAAATCATCCCTGAATTAAATATTGTAAAATCTTTATAATACCCAGCATAAATAATATTATTCATAAACAAATCACTCAACCAAAATCCAAAAATAGGTATTGTAATGACTAGGAGTTTATTTGATAGAGCATGACTAGATAATAACGTTACTGCTATTAATGGAGTAAAATTGTAAGGATGTGGTAATACCCTTCCAAAAAATATTATTGCAATAAATAATACTATTAGAAATAAATTTTTTTTCAATCCAAATCCTCTAAATGTTTTTTACCATGATCATCAAAATACAAATTAACAAATTTGTTCAAATTTTCTAATAAAGATGTGGTATTATTAGTATCTAGAGTTTGTTTACACTTCATGGCGTCTAGCAAAATGTTATGTAGTGAAGCTAATTGCGCATGATACAAATCTTTATTTTCTTTTGAATCACTTTTCAACTTTATTCTTTGAGTTAAAAAATACTCGCTAACAATATTTTGAATTTCTTGCGCATGTTCTTCCTTGTTTAGAATCCATCTTGTGACTTGATTTTGCTTTTCAAGATCAGACTGATTAGATGATATATAATTCATAGATTTTAAAATTGTAAGGGTATGCTCTTCAATCATCTTTACTCTCATCGCATCGTCATAAACTCCACAAGGTATTTGACAGTGAGCATTAAGCTGAGTTATTAATGATAATATAATTGCGAAAATAAAACTGGATAATTTCATTAGAATAATTATACAAAGTATTTTTGATATACAAAATCAAAATCACTTAAAATTTGTTTTTTGGTAAATCCATAATCTTCTATAGTCTTATTTTGATGTTTTTTTGTATATTTTTTCTCTGCATAATCTGAAACTTGTTTTTGGAATTTTTTAGTCATTTTTTTCCCGATAAACTTATAAAACAGACTAATACTATTTTCTAAATCACTAGTAATTTGAGGGTAAGTTAATGTTATAAATTGTTTTTTAACTAGCTTTGATTTTACTTTTTCAGTTTCTTTATACCATTCAATTATTTCAGCATAAGTTTCTTTCCTTAATAACTTCATTTCATCAATTGTAAGAAGATTACCAAATTTTACGTTTTCTTGAAGAGAAAAGTATGATGGGATTGTTTCTAATGGATCTCTTACCAAAAAAACGAATTTTGCATCAGGAAAAACTTTTAAGACTGAATCAATTTTAAAAATAAATGGGTTTGATTTTGATAAGTGGGATTTGTTTTTATTTAAAAATGCCTGTCTTTGGAAAAAATCTTTGCAAAACAACATTGATCTTATATTTCTATTTTCATTATTAGAATTGTCTCGATAAACATGTTTAATAAATTCTTTTGTATTTGAATCAAATTTTAACCAGGGTATAAAGTGATTAGATACCCATAAAGAGTCAAGCTTATGAATAAAAAGAAGCATTTCATCTTCTTCGATATTATCAAGCTTTACTTGATGACCTTTATTTTTTTTCTCGATTTGATCAATTTTTAGATATGTTAAAGTATATGATAAAATTGAAAGAAGTTTTCTCAACGATAAAGATGGTAAAATCAAATCCCATGTATTTGAGGTTGAAAACTGATTTGATTTTGCTAGAAGCTTATGAAAAAACGTTGTACCACTTCTATTAACACCCATAATGAAAATAGGTTCTTTAACTTTTGCTTTTTCAAACTCAGGAATTAAAATGAAGTCTAAGAAAAGAAAAATTCTATTTATTATTAGAAATACTGGATAAAAGGTGAGGAATAAAATAAAAAATAAATATTTTTTATGGCGAAATAATACTTGAAGTGATGTACTATAAATTCCAAAAGTAGAATTTGATTGAAACATCCAATATCAACTTGTTATTCTTTGTCTTTTTTCGTTGTAGTTTTTTTCTTTGGTGCAGCTTTTTTCTTTGGTTCTGCTTTTTTCTTAGGTTCTGCTTTTTTCTTGGATTCCGCTTTCTTTTCTGATACTGCTTTAATTTTTTTCTCTACAACTTTTTTATTTTTAAGCAGTTCTGCTCTTTTTGCTTTGAGCTTTAATCTTCTTTTCTTTTGCTTACGCTTTGCAATTTTTTGTTTTTTATTCACTTTGATTTATCTCCCTTAAAAATCATTATATATAATGCTATGTGTGCAGCTATGAATACTATAAAAAAGTATAGTGGGAATAATAAATCATGCCAAAAATTGCTCATAAAAATCCTTTCTTATTTTAAATCTTTTTTCAAAAATTGAACTTCTACAGAATAATCATAGCTCTCCAAAGTTCCTCCTTCTGTAAATTGCGAACCACATTCTTCAAAATCAAACTTTTTATGAAATCTAATAGAACCTAGATTTGGTGGCATTACATTCACTTCACACACAATAGTGTCATACCCCTCAAATGCAGAAAAATATATTAAGTCAGTATAAAGAGCGGATCCAATTTTTTCATTTTGAAATTTTGGAAGTATTGATATTCTATCAATGTATATAAAATTAGAAAACCTTTTCGATACCCATTGATAATTTAAACTATCATAATTTTTGTTTTGAGGTAAGCAAAGCAAGAATCCAGCAAACTCAGAATTAAATCTAGCTACCTTAAAGTAGTTAGCTTGGCTTATTAGCAATTCAAGCCTATCAGTTTTTAAAAAACCAACTTGTGGTTTATTGATATTATTTGATTCAAGGACAAAATCAAACATATCCTCTGAATAATCAACTAATTCAATCAAAATTTATGTTTCCATTAATGGTGCAGTAGGTGCAATAGCATTTTCTGCTATACCAACAAAAAATGCTGTAAACCCAATGAATAGTGTTAGAGCTAAAATCATTAGAATAAACGCAACTATACAAACTCCTACAGCTCTTACAGTACTATTAAAGTCAAGAGCTTGTCTGACAGCAATTGTCATTGCAGCAAGTTGTAAGATTACAACCATCGGATCAACAAAAATATTTATGACTGGAAATATTTTTAAAACAACTAACAATCCTGGCGCGTAAGCAAATCCTAACGTTCTTATTAGTTCACCAGTATTAGATTCAGTTTCAGGTTCAGGAAGAATCCTTGTTCCAACAAAGGCAATAAAAAACGCCCAAAATAAAAATCTGACCAAACTTCCAAGGATACCTTGAATTAATGCAATAGGAGCAAATCCAGCAATCATCAAACCTTGGACTACAGATACAAATGCCACCGTCATTAGAGCCTGATCATTAAACTTTTTATCTTTTTCAACCTCTTCGTAAAAAGCAACATCTAAAAAAATAGCTTTTTTTAATCTTTCAAAGTAATTCATGCTACAACTCCCCCTCAATGCATGTGGTATCAAACCCACCTCTGGTATTATAAATAGTAGTTATTTTTAACCTAGATGTCTCTAATAATGCTTTTAAGTCATCATAAATTCTTTTTGTTGCTGCTTCTTGATAAATACCAACATTTCTAAAGCTAACAAAATAATATTTTAACGATTTGAGCTCTACACACTTTCCACCCTCAGGATAATATTCAATTATTACATCAGCTAAATCTGGAAGTCCACTAAATGGACATACAGCACTAAATTCCCTTGTTGTGGTTTCTATATATTGATTCTTACTATCAAATTTAAAGGTTTCAAGAAAAGATGAATCAATATGGTCTTCGCTTAAAAAGTTGAATTCTTTTCCATCTGCTTTAGGCATTTTGTTCTCCATAGTATTTACATCCATAACTATTTCCTTCACTAACTGATACTGATGACAAGCCAGAAAGATCATTCTCTAACTTTTTCCATATCCACATTGCTATGTGTTCAGTTGTAGGATTTGATAATCCATCAATATCATTAAGATATTTATGATCAAGTGTTTTATGAACTTTTTCCTTAAACAACTTATCTATGTCATTAAAATCCATAATCCACCCTTCACTGGTAAGCTGATTTCCAGAAACCTTAATAGTTATTGTAAATGTGTGGCCGTGAAGTTCTCCACAAGGATGATTTTCTTGAAGCTCAGTTAATTTTCTTGCAGCATGAAATTCATATTTTCTTTTTAATCTAAACATATCAATCTATACCCATTATTTTATGTGTTTGTAAGCTTAAACGCCATAGGGGATTTTCGATACAGTAAGATACACTTTGCAAGATATTTTTTTGTAAATCTTTTCCATCCATTGGTTGCAAAAAAAAGTGATCGAAATTATAATTTTTAAACTGTTCTGGATTTAAGTCTTCTTGAGGATAAACCAATTTTAGTTCATTTCCATAATCAAGATTAAGTTCAGCTCCTTTTTTTGGACTCACACATATCCAATCTATATTTTTAGGAGGTATTATTGTTCCATTGGTTTCAACGGCAATTTTAAAATTTTTATTATGCAGAATATCAATCAATTCTTTATTTAACTGCAACAAAGGCTCCCCACCCGTAAACACAACAAATTTTTCTTTTAAATCTTTTTTCCATAATTCATCAATCTTGTTTGCTAATTTGTCAGCGCTTGAATATTTCGCACCATTTATTCCATCTGTTCCAACAAAATCTGTGTCACAAAAATTACATATAGCTTTTTCTCGATCTTTTTCAAGTCCTGTCCACAGATTACAACCAGAAAATCTACAAAATACAGCATGCTTTCCTGTATGAAAACCTTCTCCTTGAAGAGTTAAATAAATTTCTTTTACTGAGTAACTCATATATAATTTGTTGGATCGATTATCCCTGCAGTAGCGAAGCCATCTTTTCTAAGAATGCAAGCATCACACTCTCCGCAAGACAAACCATCAATTGAGGGATCATAACATGAATGAGTCAATTTGTAATCAACATTCAATTTTGTACCTTTTAAAATTATTTGCGCTTTTGTTAAATTAATTAATGGAGTATGAATATTTATTTTTTCATTTCCTTGTGCAAATTTAGTACCCTCATTTGCCATATTTTCAAAGGCTTCAATAAATTCAGGCCTGCAATCCGGATAGCCACTGTAATCCAATGCATTGACACCGATAAATATATCAAAAATATTATTTACTTCAGCATACGCAAGCGCGTAAGATAGGAATATTGTATTTCTTACTGGAACATATGTTATTGGAATTTCCTTTCCAATGTCTTGATTCTTAGGCACTTCGATATTATCAGTAAGGGCGGAATTTCCAAATTGCCCTAAGTCAATTGTAATTAACTTAATTGGAATATCTACTATTTCAGCAATTTTTTTTGCTGCTGAAATTTCAAACTTATGCCTTTGTCCATAATCAAATATGAGCGCTGTAACATCATAATTTTCCAAAGCAATGTTTAAAACAGTTGCAGAATCAAGACCACCACTAAGTAATACTATGCATTGTTTTTTAATCTTTTCACTCATGAAGATTTAATTTAAAAAAAAATGGCTTATAAGATTGCCTCTAAATAATTTATTTGATGCCATTAA
Organism: Fidelibacterota bacterium SCGC AAA298-D23; assembly: GCA_000402655.1. Lineage (GTDB taxonomy): Bacteria > Fidelibacterota > Marinisomatia > Marinisomatales > Marinisomataceae > Marinisoma. The sequence continues at coordinate 8,610 of AQSI01000003.1, read as the reverse complement.
TATCTGTTATCATATCAACATATAATAAGCCTCATTTTTTAGAAAAAGTACTTACTGGATACTGCTTTCAAACTTTTAATGATTTTGAAATCATTATTGCAGATGATGGATCTTCAAATGAAACTAAAGAAATGATTACGAAATTTGAGCAATTAATTCCTCAAAAAATTTATCATGTTTGGCATGAAGACAATGGGTTCAGAAAATGTAAAATATTAAATGCTGCAATTATGAAATCTTCAAATGATTATTTAGTTTTTTCCGATGGTGATTGCATTCCTGATTCCCACTTTTTAGAAACACACTCTAGACTAGCTCAAAAAGATTATTTTCTTTCTGGTGGCCATTTTCCTATTACAGAAAAAGTATCAAACTTATTAACGAAAGAAGATATAAAATCTCAAATCTGCTTCACAAAAAAGTATCTTTTAAAACAAGGTCAACCAATCGGAAAAAACTACTTTAAGCTAGTTAAAAATCAATTTTTAGCACGTTTTTTAGATCAATTAACTCCAACGAAAGCAACTTTTAATGGTAATAATTCTTCTGCTTGGAGATCAGATATTATCAAAGCAGGAGGTTTTGATGAACGAATGGAATATGGAGGTCTTGATTGTGAGCTTGGGTATAGATTAAATAATAATGGTATTAAATCTCTGCAAATAAGAAATAGAACAACTGTACTTCATCTTTATCATACAAGACCTTATAAAAATAAAGATGCAGTTAAAAAAAATAGATTAATAAGAAAATCGACACTTGAAACAAAGATTACTAAAACTGATTTTGGAATTAATTAATGCAAAATCTTAAAAGTTCAAACGCTAAAAGACGAAAACTTTTATATTATCTTTACCATACACCTTTAGTGTATTTTTTCCCGAGCATTATTTCCAGATTGAGATTAAAAAACATATTAAATAATAGTTTTCAAGAAGAATATATTCAATCAAGAGTAGGTTATTATTTTAAAAAAACCTCAAACTTTAGAGTTTCGAATGAAGGAAAAAATTTATCTGAATTATTTTGGAATCAGTTTTTTAAAAATAAACAGAATTCACATTTTATAGATTTTTATAACTTGTTACAGTTTTTTAATAAGAAATATAAAGTAGACTTTATCTATTCAACAAAAGATTATATTGATAGTTCTGTTGCTAAGAAACATCCTCCATATCCGACATTTGTTAAATCAAGACCTGTTGGTTTCAATAACCAAAATTCTATTTTACTTAAATTAAATCAAGTTAAGCTTTTTCATTTCATTAAAGATCCTAAAAAATTTGAAAATAAAAAAAATCAAGCTGTTTGGAGAGGTGACATAAGAAATAATTCTCAGCGGGAATATTTCGTTAAAAATTTTTATAGAACTCCTTTATTTGATATTGGACAAACTAGTCCAAAACAAGATGTGGCGTGGATGAAAAGTTTTATGTCAATAAAAGATCAACTTGACTTCAAATTTATTTTTTGCTTAGAGGGAAAATGTATTTCAACAAATCTTTACTGGGCGATGAGCTCAAACTCAGTTTGTATCATGCCTAAACCGAAGTATGAAAGCTGGTTTATGGAAGGAAGGCTTGAAGATGGAGTTCACTACATAGAAGTCAAAGATGATTTTTCAGATGCACAGGAAAAAATTGAATTTTACAATAATAATAATGATAAGTGTCTTGAAATCATTCAAAATGCACAAAAATTTGTAAAACAATTTAAAAATGCAAAACAAGAGAGATTAATTCAGCTTTTAATATTAAAGCAGTATTTTCAATACACAGGGCAAAATGTATAAGAGACAAACAATATTTTTTGACGTTCAAGAACTATACTACTTACCTCAATACCTACCTGTATATAAAGAACTTCAGAAAAAAAATGTTTTTGATTTAAAATTTATTTTTCACCATGGAAAATTTGATGATTTAATTAAAAAAATTATTAAAGATGAATGTTTACCTGCTAATTGGGTTCAGGATAAAAATCATGCGCTTAAATTTTACTTAACTGAGAAGCCAAATTGGATATTTCTAGGCAACACATTCCCAGAATTAAATAAAATTCATATCTATAGTAAGACAGCACAACTTGGACACGGCGTAGGTCCTAAAAAGAGCTACTATTCAAAATCAGATACCCCTACAACGGTTAGATTTGTTGAAAGTGATTATCGCTTTAATAGACTATGCGAAATGTATCCAGAAGATAATTTTCAAAATGTTGGTTTTTGTAAAATGGATCCAATCATTAATGGTGAAGAAAACGGGATTGATTTTACAAAACTTGGATTTGATAACAATAAGAAAACAATTCTGTATGCTCCAACTTTTTATCCAAGTAGTATAGAGCGTTTTTCAAAAAATTTTCCTGCTGATTTAGAAAATTATAATATTATTATCAAACCACACTTTTTTTCAATGAGTAAGCAAAAATATCTCAAACAGCGAGAGTTGCTACATCATTGGGAATCATTTAATAATACATACCTTGCAAAAGTAGATGATTATTCACTTTTACCCTACTTGAAATCTGCTGATTTAATGATTAGCGATGCTTCTAGTGCAATCATTGAGTTTGCCGCGCTAAATAAACCAGTTTTATGGTGTACTTTCTTACAATTGAGATGGAATTATAGAGGAATCTTTTCCTACAGATTTAAAGCGAGGATGGATAAAGACTATGATGATTATGGTCAAATCGCTAGACCTGCAAATTCATACAATGAAATGATTAAGGAGGCTAAAAATCTTTTAGATTCCAATTTTACACTATCTAATCAAGCAAATGAATATCTAAAAAAACTTGCAGGAACCCTTGATGGGAATGCTAGCAAAAGAATTGTCACTTTTTTATTAGAAAATTGCTAGTATATATTTGGCTCAAATTTTTTAAGCAAGACAATAGGAGAAAATGAAAAAAATTGGATATACTACAGGAGTTTTTGATCTATTCCATATAGGACACCTTAATATTCTCAAAAGAGCAAGATTGGAATGTGATCATCTCATTGTTGGTGTCACTACCGATGAATTATGTGAGTCAGCTAAAAATCAAAAACCTTTCATACCATTTCAGGAACGAATGGATTTGGTTGAGGCAGTGAAATACGTTGATGAAGTAGTACCTCAAACTAGCTATGATAAAGTAGAAGCTTGGAATAATTTGAAGTTTGATAAAATGTTTGTTGGCGATGATTGGAAAGGTAGCGATCAATGGAATCAAATTGAAAAAGAATTTTCTCAATTTGGAGTTGAGATAATCTATTTTCCATATACCACTCATACATCAAGTACAATTCTTAGAAAAATTTTGTCTAAAAGCTAAATTTCTTCAAATGATTTTCACAAAATCATAAATTATAATATGAATATTTTATATGGGGTCAATGCAACAGGAAATGGCCATTTATCTCGTTCAAGAATAACAATATCAGAACTAAAAAAAAGAGGTCATAAGGTTACTGTTCTGTTTAGCGGTAGAGATGTTAAAGACTTCTTCGATCTTGAGGAATTTAAACCATACATCATAAAAAAAGGCTTCACCTTTGTTTTCAAAAATGGAAAATTAAATGTTTTCAAAACTTTATTTAATATTGACTTAATTCAATTCACTAAAGATGTTTTTAAAATTAAAAAAGAATATGACGTAGTTATTACTGACTTTGAACCAATATCAGCTTATGCAGCAAGAAAACTAGGGATTCATTGCATTGGTATTGGACATCAATATTCTTTTCTAAAAAAAATACCTAAATCATTCAAAATGAAACTTGCTAGTTTATTCTTTTTAAGATTTTATACACCAATAAATAGTACAATTTCTTCCCATTTTTATCATTTCAATCAACCCATACTTTCACCATTCATTGAGGAAAGTTTAAAGAATAAAGATGCAGTATCAGTAATGAAAAATACTTTTCTTGTTTATCTTGCCTGGGAAGAAAAAGATCACATGATTTCAATTTTAAATGCTATAAAAAAAAATAAATTTATTTACTATTGTTCAGTTGATAAGGAAGAACAAATTGATAATGTTACTTTAAAGCCTTATTCCAATAAAAAATTTAAAGAGGATTTAGTTGCTTGCAACGGGCTTTTAACGAATGCTGGGTTTCAATTACCAGCCGAGGCTATTTATTTAGGTAAAAAAATTCTCTGTAAACCCCTATTAGGTCAACCTGAGCAAGAACATAACGCAAAAACATTGAAAAAACTTCAACATGCAACTGTATGTTCGAAATTCACGAAAGAAAATATAGAACTTTGGATTCGATATGGAAAACAGAAAAAAGAAATGTATAATGATCCAATTGATTTAATGATTGAAATAATTGAGAACCCTAGAAAAGATTTTAAAAATGAAATTTTAAAGCTTTGGAAATAATTTTATTTGAAGGCTTCAGTATTAAACAACTGAATTAAATCTTCGAATCCACCAATAGGTAAATCATTAATTATAATTTGTGGTACTGTAAGTCCTTTTGACATTGAAGCCATTTCTTCTCTTGAAATATTATGTTCTTCAATATCAATTTCTTCAAAATAAAATCCTTTATCTGTTAAAAGCTTTTTTGCCATCTTGCAAGGACCACACCAAGATGTTGTATACATCTTTATTTTTGTATTGTCTGGAGTTCTTTTTTCCATGCGAAAATATAATACTTTTCAACTCAGATAATAATATTTAATATCCTACATGGAATTTGGATTGTACTATTGGGGTATTTTTGGTGGAGTGATATTATTTGTTTTTTTAGTATCCCTCCTATTTAACCCTTAAGGAGGTGTTATGGAAATTATAACTAACTTTGCAGAAGCTCTTCAAGCTAATCCAGCGTTGCTCGTTGCTATATCGCTATGGGAAGCCCTATTTACTTTATTGGCTTTGTGGTTTGCAGCAAGAAATGATCATAAGGGTTGGTTCGTAATATGTGGTTTAATACAACTATTTGGATTAGTAGAAATATTTTATCTTGCGACGAAAACAAAATTTTTTAAAGATTTTAAATTAAATGGGTAAACATTTTCCAACAATTATTGCTTCCATAATGCTTATTGCCATGCTTGGATTAATGAGCAATTGTCAAGTAAATACAGATGTTCCACTTGAGTATCAAAGCCCTATGGAAACCAGCGAACATCTTGATGAAAATGGCGAAAAAATGAAAAGAAGAATCGTCAATTGGGAATTCCAAAGAGATAAACAAGATCCTTGAAAAACATTTTATCTTTCTGCGTAGCTACGCTATGTCTCTACTTTGCATTTAATCAAGTAAATATAGAAGATATTTATCGTGCTCTATCTGATGCAAATATGATTTATATTCTTGTCGCATTTATAGCAACCTTTGTTACGTTCATTCTGAGATCATTGAGATGGAAGATTTTATTAGATTCACCAAAAGAACTAAAAATACAAAAATATATTTCAACAACTCATGTTGGATATTTCTTAAATAATATACTCCCATTTAGAGCTGGGGATTTGGCCAGAGCAAAACTCTTATCAAACATATCAACTAATATAAAGTTTAGCTTTCTTGTTGGAAGCTTGGTAGCTGAGAAAATTATCGACTTATGGATCATTGGATTATTTAGTATTTTTTTGATTCTTTTTGGATTTAATAATATTTTAGGTTTAGAATTTTCCATTGGAATTTTACTATTATACATAATTACTTCATTCATTATTTTTGGTAATAATTTCCTCGCTAGTAAAATACAAAAGCAATTTTCGATTACTAAAAACTTTATAGATGGATATTTATTAGTTTCCAAAAATAAAGTTAAACTTGGCGGTATTTCCATTCTACTATGGTGTTCATTTGTGGCTTATATGTATACATTATTGAAGTCTGTTAATATTGATTTATCTTTTCAACAATATATTGGAATTACGATTATTACTAGTATTGTAACTTCATTACCAATAGCTCCTGCTGCAATTGGAACATACCATTTAGCTGTTATTTATTTTCTTAATCTATATGGAATAGGAATTGATCAATCACATACAGCTGCAATCCTATTACATTCTGTATTCTTATTGTATTCTATTATTTTAGGATATATTTATTTATCTTTTGAAAAAATTGAATTGAAATCACTTATCAATGACAATAAAAACTAAAGGTCTTATAACGGTTCTTGCTGCATATGTTATTGCAGTAATTCTAGGTTTTATATCTTTACAATTTTCTTCCCATATGTCATCAATGTTACAAATTCTAATCGCTGATATTATTGCAACATTTGTCATTTACTCATTTAGTTTATACTTTAAAAATTCATCTTTTTATGATCCATACTGGTCTGTTATTCCTCCATTCATTGCATTCTTTTGGTTAGCTGAAAATAATTATGTAATTAATACTCCTTCTTTACTTCTTATGACAGCTGTTCTTTTTTGGTCATTAAGACTGACTTATAACTGGATGAAAACTTGGGATGGATTACACCATGAAGATTGGCGATATATTGACATGAGAAACAATCTCGGAAATTCATTTGAAATTATTGGTAATCTTGGCGGGATTCATTTCTTTCCTACTTTCATTGTTTTTTTCTGCTGCATGCCTATGGCGCAAAATTTTTCACAAAGCTATAATTGGACAATTTTCTTGGGATTTGGATTATGTATAATTGGAGTATTATTAGAAATCATAAGCGATAAACAACTTCATGCTTTTCGAAAAATTCATCCTAGTGGAACGGGTATAATTGAAACAGGCTTATGGAACTATTCTAGGCACCCCAACTATTACGGAGAAATTATGTTTTGGTGGGGAATCTTTGTTTTTGGGTTTTCTTTTTCTGGACTCAATTATCTTTTATTAGCTCCAATAGCTATGACAGCAATGTTTTGGTATGCAAGTATACCGTGGATTGAAATTAAAATTCTAAGAACTAGACCACAGTATAAAGATTATCAAAAAAGAGTTCATATTTTATTCCCAGAAATCACTATATTAAAACGCTTATTTAAAGGATAAAATGGATAAAAATACAATAACATTACTCGCAATATTTGGTATTATCATTTCTTTGCATATGATTTTTTTCTTGCTTGTTATGGTACCAAATAAAACATTTTATTTATTTGGATAACTTTTAGAATTATTTTTGACTATCTATTGATCCCACCAAGAAGACTTTTAAATCAATTTGATTTCGAATTTTAACAGTTAATAGTGCAGGTCTTTTAATTTTAAAATCACTTAGCATTATTGAAAAATCTGATGATACGATAACAGTTTCATTATCTTGATCTAAATTAACAGGTACAGTCAGTTCTTTTGTTATTCCATGAAAGCTAAGATTCCCAGTCACATCAAATCCGCTTTCAGTTTTGATTATTTTTGATGAAGTAAATCTAACGAATGGATAGTAGTACTCCTCAACAACATCTAACATATTTGAATCACGATTAGCATTTTTACTATCAAAACTAAAAACTGGAACATACAAATCAACCTTAGATTGTGTTAAATCCTGCTTATTCATTTCAAAAGTACCTTGAACATCTTTTGATACTCCAGTCCAATTATGAGCAGGATGTTTTCCATCGTATGAAATGAAACTTTTACTCAAATCAAACTGAACAAGTGATTGAGCATAAAGAGATTGTAAAAACAATATGAAAATTAACTTCTTCATTTAAAAAATGTAATTCCTAACGCATCTAAACTCAAAGCAAAAAACGCAACTGTTCCTGCTTTTAAATGAGCATCCATTAATTCATTATATCTTTTACCATTTTCAACCGCTTTTTTTGCTAAAAAAGGTTGAGCCATCATTGCAGTAAAATGTATGGCTGCCATTCTTCTATGAAATTTGATTGAGTTCATATTATTATCATATTTTCGTGCAGGAGGAGCAAAAAACGACATTGAGGATGTTGACATATATGTCATATAAGAAAAATATCCCATAGCTTTATGCTTGTCATAATGTGATTCCCAATAATCACTATCATTACCATCATAAAGTTTTTTACCAACATCATATTGATAAGCTAATCCTGCTAAAGTTATTATACCCAACCACTGATGTGCTTGAAGCATTTTTCTTCGTAATCGTAATTCTTCAATTCTAGTTTCAGGACCAATATTTAATTTTCTAAATGCTCCCTCTTTCCCCCATATTAAAGATTTAACATAAGGCATATTTTCTGGAAGCCCAATTTCTCTTGGAGTAAACCTATTATCATAAGATTCCTGTGTTACAATTGACTGCCCATTTAATGTTGAGAAAATGGTAGTAATAATAAAAAAACATTTAAAAATATATTTTTTAAAATATTTCATAACTCAATATAAAAAAAAATTGCTATCAAATTTTAATATTAATTTTTTTTTATTAAGTTTTGTCCATGACAGATAAAATAAAAAAAACAAATTGCGATTGTAATTGCTTTGAAGAGCAGGCTGCTAACCCATCCCGAAGAGATTTCATAAAAAAGGCATCAACACTAACTATTGTTGGTGGAACAGCAATTTTGCTAGAAGCTTGCGGTGGCGGTGGATCGCCAACATCATCCGATAATGGATATGGTGGCGGTGATACCGGTGGCGGTGGAGATAATTCTGGTGGCGGTGGAGATAATTCTGGCGGC
>AQSI01000002.1 GCA_000402655.1 Fidelibacterota bacterium SCGC AAA298-D23 | reverse complement strand
TAAGACCAGATGGATTTTATGATACTTACCAAAAAATTTTTTTAGTCCCGTTTGCCGAATATGTTCCTTTTTTTAAAAATTGGCTTTCAAAAATTAATCAATTTGACGACATGGGAAGTTTTTCTCCAGGTCAAAATTATAATACTTTTGATATAGGAAATGTGAAATCATCTATTATGATTTGCTATGACTCAAGCAGTTTTAAGGTTGCAAAAAGAATGGTTGAAAAGGGAGCAGAGATAATATTTGTAATAACTAATGATTCTTATGTTGGAAAAGCTATGCCATATCAGCATTTTGAGCATGCTAAGCTTCGATCAATAGAATTAGGTATTCCAGTAGTACAAAGTGCTAATAATGGGATATCTGGTATAATTTTACCCTCTGGAGAGGTATTAATTAAAACTGAAATTGATGAAAGAAATGTTTACAATCATTCCATTAAACTTAAATGAGTAGATATAAGATAGTTATTCAATATGATGGAACTAATTTTTCTGGATTTCAATCACAAAAGAATCAAAGCGGTATCCAAGACAATATAGAATCCTCAATTTCTAAATTAAATAATGACAAAAAAATAAAAATTTATGGAGCAAGCAGAACTGATGCGGGAGTACATGCCCTTGGTCAGGTTGCTCACTTTGATTTAGATTCTAAATTTTCTGAAGGCGAACTATTAAAAGCTTTAAATGCAAGATTAAGTAAGGAAATAAGAATTTCAAACTTAACTAAAGTCAATGAAAATTTTCATAGCAGATTTGACGCAACCAGTAAAGAGTATCATTATTTATGTTCTTTAACAGATAACCCACTTCATTTAAGAAATTACTTCCAAGTCAAAAATTTAGATTTTGATTTATTAATGGAAGTATCAAAAATAATTGAAGGAAAATACAATTTTTTATCGTTTTCAAAATTTTCAAATAAAAAAAATAATTTTTGTAGAATTTTTAAGTCAAAATGGGTTTTTGATGATAAAAAAGACGAAAAACTATCATATATTATTCATGGAGATAGATTTTTGCATCATATGGTAAGATATTTAGTTGGTACAATGATTGCTGTTAGTCAAAAAAAGATTTCTATTGATGATTTTAAAAATTTATTAAGTAATCCTAAAAAAGATGTTAAAATATTTAAAGCTCCAGGTAAAGGTTTAGTGTTAAAGGAAGTTTTTTATGAAAATTAGAATTTTATTCATTATTGTATTTTTTATTTTAGGATGTATTAAAGAAGTTGAAAAAAATGTTCAAATATCTTATTCAAAATCAACAGCTATATCCTCTGCTGTAGAATTAGCAAGTCCAGGAGTAGTTGGGATATACAGAAGCCAAGAAATTGTCATGAGAACTTGGGGAGGTTACAGGAATCTAAAACCTGTATCGTCAAATGGATCTGGTTTTTTAGTTAGTGAAGATGGATATATATTAACAAATGCTCATAATATAAAGGATAATTTTCTTCGTCCATCTGTTATTACAACTGATATTAACATTACAGTGGTTATTCCAGGTGGAGATGCATTTAAAGCTACAATAGTTGGTTTAGACATGATATCTGATATTGCATTATTGAAAATTGATGGTAAAAAATTTGATTATTGTAAAATAGGTGATTCAGATGATGTAAAAGTAGGAGAATGGGCGATAGCATTAGGCAACCCTCGAAATTTAATTTCAAATGCACAGTATCAACCAATTGCTTCAGCTGGAATTGTAAGTGCCATCAATGCAGATTTCAGTCTTGACTCGCAATCAGGGAAGCTCTTAGATAATATGATTCAAACTGATGCATCATTAAACCCTGGTAACAGCGGTGGACCATTGATTGATGCAAATGGAAGTGTAATTGGTATCAACACATTTATTAAAGCTGACTCACAAAATTTAGGATTTGCAATTCCAATTAATTTTGCAAAAAAAATAGCAGATGAATTAAAACTTAAAGGTGTCATTGACAGAAGAGTTTCTATTGGCTTTTCTGCTAATCGAATTCTCTATGGAGAAAATAGAGACCAGGTAGGTTTGTTTATTGATAAAGTTGATTACTCAGATACAGCAAGAAATGAAGAATTATATAGAGGAGATATTATAGTGGCAGCTGAAGGATATAAAGTCGAATCACTTGATGAAATAAAAGCAGTGTTAATAAAATTAGATTTAAGAGCAGGAGATGATATTAAGTTAACAGTTGTTAGAGAAAATGATCTTTTGGATGTAAATTTAACACTAGGAGAGGTATGAAAAATAGAAGTATAAAATTAATAATTTTTGGTTTATGTGCTGGAGCATTAATCGGAACTTTAGTTGGAAATGTTCTTTCCTTTTTATTACCTGATGGTAGCGCTGTAAAACAGTTTTTTTTAATTTCTTACGATTTTACCTTCGGTTCAATAAATAGTGATAATTTAATTGATTTGGGTATTGTGGTAGTAGATTTTGGTTTTATTTTAAAATTCAATGTTTGTAGTATTATTGGTTTTGGTATTGCATATTATTTATTAAAATACTTTAGATAAAATAAGAGGTTGTTATGTTTAATTTAGGTACTGGTGAATTAGTTTTAATATTTTTAATTTTATTACTTCTTTTTGGAGGTAAAAGACTTCCCGGAATAGCCAAAGGATTTGCAAATTCATTGAGAGAATTTCGTGGTGCTTTGGATGATACGAAGGAAGAAATTAAAAAGTCAGAAAATTCAGATAATTAACTTAGATGAATCCATCTAATTCTTTAGAGCAGAAATTACTTGGTGTTAAAGAAAAAATTTCTGTCAGTAAGACAAATTCTGTTGTAAGAAATCGCATTAAAAGTATTGATTTAAAAAAACCAAGAACTGGACTTTTAAAAAACAAAACATTTTTAATTAAAGACAACATTGCAATTAAGGATGAATATTTAACTTGTGCATCTAATATCCTTCAAAATTACAAATCTCCGTTTAACGCAACTGTAATTGAAAGAATTAATGATGAAGGCGGTGTAATTGTTGGGCAAACTAATTGTGATGAGTTTGCAATGGGATCATCTTCAGAATTTTCAATTTATGGTTCTGTCAAAAATCCATTTAATCTTAGTTTAGTTGCTGGTGGTTCAAGCGGCGGTTCTGCTGCTGCGATTGCTGAAGGCATTTCAGATATAGCTTTAGGTTCTGATACAGGCGGTTCCGTGAGACAACCTGCTGCATTTTGTGGTATTTACGGTTTAAAACCATCCTATGGAAGAGTTTCTCGGTATGGTTTAGTGGCACATGCTTCATCTTTTGATACTATAGGTATAATGTCAAAGTCTATTAAAGATGTTTATAGTACATTTTGTGCCATTTCAGGTAAAGATATTAAAGATTCAACAAGTTATGATGCTGATAAACCTAGTATTTTTAATCTTGAGGATTCTAGGCTTCCAAAATCAATTGGAATAATCAATGATAACATTCTAAATCAAATTAATGTTGAAATAGCAGAAAAATATCGTTTACTCGTTGATTATTTAAAGCTTAAAAAGGTACAAATTATTGAAATTGACTTACCTTACTTTGAACATTGTATTGCTGCATATTATGTTTTAACAATGGCAGAAGCTTCTTCTAACCTATCTCGATTTGATGGTGTTAGATATGGAAACAGGGCAAATAATGAGAATCTATCAGATCTTTACATAAAAACTAGATCAGATGGATTTTCAGACGAAGTAAAAAGAAGAATAATGACTGGAACTTATGTTCTTTCTTCAGGTTATTATGATGCATATTTTTCAAAGGCTTTAAAAGTCAGAAGATTAATAAAAAATAGTTATTCAGATCTTTTTAATAAATGTGAAAACTTGCTCATACCTACAACTCCTGAATTACCCTTCAAACTAAAAAATAATTTAGAGGATCCATTAAAAATGTATTTATCTGATATATTCACGGTACCAATAAATTTAGCTGGAATTGCTGCTCTTAATATTCCTGCAGGTTTTTCGTCAAGTAATCTACCTATTGGAATTCAATTAGTTTCTAACTCTTTTAAAGAGGAAACTTTATTTAGTTTAGCTCATATATTAAGTGAAGAGGAAATTTTTGATACGAATTGATGGAATTTTTGAACCCAAATTTTTTAATAATTATACCATTATTTATGGTATTAGTTATAGTTAAGATTTTTTTTTACAAAAAAACATCATCAGTTCAAGTTTCAAGTTTTAATAGTTTAAAAAATTTTTTTGGCAATCAAGGAAAAATAAAAGTTTTTTTTATTAACGCCCTCTTTATAGTTGCTTTATTATTAATAATTGTAGGTTTTGCAAGACCTCAAATTTCATCATTAGATAAAGATATAACAGTAGAAGTTATTGATATTGTACTAGTATTAGATACTAGCAGTAGCATGCTTGCAGAAGATTTTAAACCGAATAGATTAGAGGCTGTAAAAGATGCTGCAAAAGAATTTATTAAAAACAGAAGTGGTGATAGAATTGGTTTATTAGTTTTCGGTAAAGATACTTTTATACAATGTCCATTAACAATTGATTATAGTGTTTTAAATAATCTTTTATCTGAAGTTACTGTTATGGAGCCTAAGTACGATGGAACAGCCATTGGAGTAGCAATTGCAAATGGAGTTAATAGGCTTAGAAATAGTGATTCTGAAAGTAAAGTAATCATTCTTCTCTCTGACGGAAGTAATAACGTTGGTTCAATAGATCCAATTTCTGCTGCCAAAATTGCAAAAGAATATAATATTAAGGTTTATACAATTGGTGCAGGAACTAATCAATCTATCACTCAAATACCTGGAAGAGGATTTGTAAGAAACGAAATTGATGAAGACACATTAAAAGGAATTGCAGAGGTAACTAATGCAAAATATTTTAGAGCTACGGACAAAAAAAGTCTATCAGGAATTTATAGAGAAATTGATAATTTGGAAAAATCTGAAATTACTGTAAGTTATTTTTCAAGTTATCAAGAAGTTTATATTTGGTTTTTAATTATAGGATTTTTCTTCCTCATTATTTCTGAAGTATTAAGAGCATATTATTTTAGGAAAGTTATATGATTTTTGAATTTCTAAATTTTGCTATTATCTGTTTAACTGTATTTTTTGTTACTTTAATTTTTTCATTTTATAGATCAACAAAATATAAAATTTTTGATAACAGAAATTTTTCAAAAAAATTATATCAAAATTTATATATTGGTAATTCTGAAACTATAGCAATCAAAACACTCATTAGATATTTGGGAATTTTAAGTTTGGTAATTGCAATTTCAGGTATCAAGACTGGTGTCACTGTAAAACCTGTTGAAAGAAAAGGTGTTGATATAGTTTTTTGTGTTGATGTATCTCTAAGTATGGATTCTGAGGATATTAAACCTTCAAGAATTGATAAAGTCAAATTTGAATTATCAAAAATCATCGATAATCTTGAGGGGGATAGGATTGGAGTCGTTGTTTTTTCTGGCTCAAATTTTCTTTATTTACCCTTAACTATGGACTACGATGCTTCAAAACTTTTTATCAAAAGCATCGATACTTCAATGATATCATCAAGAGGTACTGATATTCCCAACGCAATAAAAACATCTATTGAAGCATTCGATGATGAAGATGATCAGCAAAAAATGATTTTCCTTTTTACAGACGGTGAAGATCACAGTAATATGTTAATTGATGATATATCTTATTTAATTAATGAAAAAATTGATCTTCATGTGATTGGAGTAGGAAGTTCAAAGGGATCGCTAATTCCTATAAAAGATAAGCAAAATTCATTTTTAAAAAATAAATCAGGTGAATTAGTTTTATCAAAATTAAATTTAAATTTTTTAAGAGAAATTTCAACATTTAGTAATGGAAAATTACTTCGTATTTCAAAAAGTGAACCTATCAGTAATAATATTATAGATATTATTAAAAAAGGAGAGGATTCATTAATCAGTTCTTTTGAATTTTCTGATTATGAACATAAATTTCAATATCCCTTAGCTGTAGCAATATTTCTTTTAATGATATCGTACTTTATTTCAACAGGAAAAAGAACAAAATGAAATTTTTTATTTTAATATTATTTTCTTCGCAACTATTATCTCAAGATATAGGGCAAAAAATGATTGATAATGGAGATTTTGATTCAGCTTTAAATTATTATAAATATTTGCTAGAAAACGAAAAGTTATCTAAAGATGATATAATTTTTAACCTAGCTACAATATACTCATCAATCGATAGCGTCAAAAAAGCTGAGGTTTACTTTAATCTTGGTATGCAAGATAGTTTAAATCCTTCTTCAGACTTAAGCTATAATCGTGGAAATATGTTTTACAAATCACAAATGCTCGATGAAAGCTTAAAATTTTTTAGAGACGCACTTCTCAAAAATCCAGAAGATGACGATGCAAGAAAAAATTATGAATTTGTTAAAAATGAAATTAAAAAAAATCAACAAGCTCAGGAACAAAATCAGCAACAAAAGGAAAATAGTGACGAATCCGAAAATGATAATAATGATCAAAAAGAAGATCAAAATCAGGAAAATAATAATAGAGATAACAAATCAAATAATTCTGAACAAAATCCCAAAAAAAATGATAATAATGATGGTCCGCAAAATCAGGACATATCACAGTCAAATAAACAACAAAATAATGATGATAAACAAATTGAAATTGATCAGAACGTTGAAAACATTCTAAATGCTATGAAAGAAAATGAGAAAGTTAATAAGAAGCGAAAACAAAATAATTTTTCAAATGAAAGCGGCAAAGAATGGTAAGAATTTTTTTAATTTTTCTATCATTTATAAGTTTGATTTCTGCTAAAGATATATCATCATTTGTTTCAGCCAAAAATATTTCTATAACTGAATCTGTAATTTTTACAATTAAAATTTCTGATGTAGATAAAAATCCTGCAGTAGATATTTCTAAAATTGAGGATTCTTTTTCCATCATTTCAGGGCCCAACATTGGCAGCGAATATAGATTTATAAATGGAGATAGAACTTCATCAAGATCAATTTCATGGACATTAATTCCAAAAAAACATGGTCAACTTGAAATACCATCTTTTAAAGTGAATATTGGCAATAAAATACTAATGACTAAATCTCATACAGTCCAAGTCTCTAAGCAAACTGCTGATCAAGCTACTAAAGATCTTTTCTTAGAGGTTAAAGTAAGTAAAAATGAGGCTTATGTTGGAGAACAAATTAAATTAACCTACACATTCTATACAAGAGTTGCTTCAAAAGTACTGTCAACCGAATTTCCCGAATATAGTGACTTTTGGGTAGAGAAGCTTTTTGACCCTGTAGGAATTCAATTTACTCCAGATAACTGGACTGATGTAGAAATTGATGGATATAATTATAAATCCCTTAAAATCTATGAAGTAGCAATATTTCCATTGCAAGAAGGAATCTTTGATCTCCAATCAATGATAATGAAAATTGAAACAAAAAATAAAGATTCATCTTTCAATAGACTCTTTTGGGATGACCCATTTTTTGATACATTTTCTCAAAGATCGAGGGCTAAACTTCTTGTGTCAGACACAGTTTCAATTGAAGTTTTTCCTCTTCAGAATATTCCTAAGAATTTTACAGGTGCGGTTGGTAATTTTTCTCTTAATACATCACTATCTAATTCAAATATTGATGAGGGAACGCCTCTAGAATTTAAAGTTTCTTTAGTTGGAGAAGGAAATCTGTCAAACATTGGCAGACCTAAAATAGAATTTCCAGATGAATTTGATGTTTTTGAAGGTGAGACAAATGTCGAAAAAAATATTACTGATGATTACTCAGGTTCTATTACTTGGAATTATAATTTAATTCCAAGAAAAGATGGTTCATACAATATTGATTCGATTGAAATACCTTTTTTTAATTCAACTACTAAATCGTGGTCAAAAGCATTTTCAAATGATATCAGTTTGAAGATCAATAAAAGTGCAGTATTTGATTCCTCTGATAAAGATATTTTAAATTCGAAATCAAATGTTATAAAATATATTAGAGTTGGTGATCAGAAATGGATTTCTTCATCAAGTTCTAATATTCAAAGTTCAATATTCTATATACTTTTTGTAGCTCTAGTTTTATTCACACTTCCATATTTTACATCAAGCTTTGTTAAATTAAAAAGTTATATGAATGAATATATAAAGTTGAATACTGCATTAAATAATGCTATACATAGTATTGAAGAAACAAATTCAGTTCATGAAAATGGGATGAAAATCATAATAAAATATTTTTTTCAAAAAAATATATTAATAAATGTAAATATTGATTTATTATCTTTAAAAAATATTTTAAAAGATAAAATTAAAATTGAAGATTTTGATGCTTTATCAAAACATTTAAGTGAGTTTCAGAAAAAATCGTATTCGCAGTTTAAAGATCACAAAGACGACAAAAAAATTAAAAAATCTTTAAAAAATATCTTAAAGAGGATAGATGCGTATGTTTAAATATATTATTATCATTTTTTTTAATCTATCAATTGTTTTATCACAAAACATTGATGAGCTTTTTGAAGATGGAAATAGATTTTATAACCAAAATAGTTACAAAGAAGCTGTTAAAAATTATGAAATGATCTTGAATTATGGCTATTTTTCAGAAGATTTATTTTTGAATTTAGGTAATGCGTATTTTCAAGAATCAAATTTTGGTCAGGCAAGATGGTCATACGAAATGGGTTTAAAATTAAATCCAATGAACACTGACCTTCAAAATAATAGTAATATTAATAAATTATATATTGAAGGCTTTATTGATTTACCTAAAAATGATTTAATTGATTTAACAAATATTTTTTTTCAATCATTTTCATTAAATCAATTTCTATTAATTAACTCATTATTAATACTTTTATGTGCTTTATCATTTTTTGTGATGAGGATTACACAAATGAAAATACATATTAGTTTTTTTTATTTTTCAACGATAATTATGTTTTTTTCAGTTTTAGTTACTTTCACTAAAAATATTTGGGATCAAAATAATATTTTTGGCATTATTATTGAAAATGAAGTTATAGTTTACTCTGCTCCATTTTCAAACCAAGCAATTGAGCAATCTGTATTTTATAGCGGAAATAAAGTGAAAATTCATCAAAAAACAAATCTTTGGATTGAAGTTTCCACTTTCGATGGAAGAAAAGGTTGGATTCGAGCTCTAGATGTTAGAAATTTGTATTAATATGAGATATTCTTTAATTCTTTTCTTGATAAGTAGTGCATTTTGTCAATCTGACTTTATAAAGCCTAGTGACTTTAATGATAACCCTCCAAAATTTCCTAATGTTAATTTGCCATCATTCTCTAGTGATAATGATCTTGAAAATATTTCTTCAAATGAAGAAATAAATTTCATAAAAGGGTATAGAGTTCAAATAGTTATTTCTCAAAATGAACAGGAACTGCAAGATGTCAAAATTGAAATTGAAAAATCAATTGATGAAAAAACTTATATAATTTTTGAGTTACCAAATTATAAACTTAGAGTTGGAAATTTTTTAAATAGAAAAGAGGCTGAAAATTTTCAGAAAAAAATTGTGAGATTAGGTTATAGAACTGCTTGGGTTGTTCCCACAATGATTGAAAAGGAGGATTGATGGCTGGTCATAGTAAGTGGTCAACAATCAAGCGAAAAAAAGGCGCTCTTGATCAAAAAAGAGGTAAGCTTTTTTCAAATATCAGCAAAGAAATAACTGTTTCTTCTAGATTAGGTGGAAAAGATATTGATTCAAACCCTAGACTTCGACAAGCAGTAAAAAAAGCAAAAGCACTAAATATGCCAAACTCAAATATTGATAAAGCAATCAAAAAGGGTGTTGGAGAATTAGATAATGTAATTATTGAAGAGGTTTCGTATGAAGGATATGGACCTTTTGGTGTAGCAATTATCATCGAAGCAATAACAGATAATAAAAATAGAACAGTTGCAGATATAAGACATGCACTTTCTAAATTTGGAGGTTCTCTAGGTCAAGCCGGTAGTGTATCATGGAATTTTGAAAGAAATGGTATCATTCTCATTGATAAAAATGAAATTTCAGAGGGTGATATTTTTGAATTTTCTATTGAAAACGATTGTATTGAATTTTTTGAAGATGATGATTGTTACAGACTGCATTTTCATTCAAATGAACTTTATAATAAACTTGATCTTCTTGAAAAATTAAGTATCAAGGTAGATTCTTCATTCTTAGCATATGTTCCTAAAGATGAAATAGGTTTAAATGAAGATGATAATCAAAAAGTTGAAAAATTATTGGAATTCTTAGATGATTTAGAGGATGTTCAAAATGTTTTTTCAAATCAAACTTTAGGACAAAGCTAATGGTTATTATTGGATTTGATCCAGGTTTAACTAATACAGGTTATGCAGTTTTGAGAAAAAAAAGTAGCGAAATAACAATGGTTGAGTGTGGATTAATTAGTCCTAAAAAGGGAAAAGAAGTTTCAGAAAGATTATATACCATTTTTTTTGAAACTAATAAGCTAATAAAAAAATTTAAACCAGAAGTACTCTATGTTGAAAATGTCTTTTATGGAAAGAATGTTCAATCAGCAATTAAGTTAGGTCAGGCAAAGTCATCAGTGATGCTTGCAGCTGAACATAATGAAATATCTTCAAAAGAATTTAGCCCAAGAGAAATAAAACAATCAATTGTTGGTAATGGTTCTGCATCTAAAGAACAGGTTGCATTTATGGTGAAAAAAATATTTAAATTAGATGATAAAGTTTTAAAAAAAAATGATATCTCAGATGCAATTGCAGTTGCATGGTGCGGAATAAATAGGACATAGATGATTAATTCAATTTCAGGAAAAATTTTCAAAAAAGAACCAACTACATTATACATTGAAAATAATGGCATTGTTTTTAGTATTTCAATTTGTATCAGAGATTATGAAAAATTGCCATCAGAAAATGAAAATATCTTTATATACACATATCTTAATGTAAAAGAAAATTTAATGGAGCTTTATGGGTTTATGGATTTAGAACGAAGGTCTCTTTTTTTAAATTTAATTGATGTATCAGGAATTGGGCCTAGAACTGCTATTAACCTTCTTTCAAATGCATCTGTATCAAGCTTTAAAGATAACATTGTTTCTGAAGATGTTAAATCCCTTAGTCTTATTCCTGGAATAGGTCCTAAAACAGCAAAAAGAATTATTTTAGATATTAAGGAGAAGATAACATCAACATCAATTTCAACGCAAAATCTTGATAATGATAAGTTAGACTTTTCTTACGATGATATTTATACTGCACTCTCTTCACTAGGTTATAAAAAGTCACAAATTGACAAGGCAGTAAAAAAATTAAATGATGAAGGTTCATACGAAGGTGATATTGAAAATGTAATTAAAAGAATTTTGGCTATCATTCGATGAGTGATTATAGAAAAACTAAACTGTATGATTCTCATCAAAGTTTAAAAGCAAAATTAGTCCCATTTTCTGGATTTTGGATGCCTCTCCAATATTCAAGTATAATAAAAGAGCATCATCATGTGCGTTCAAAGAGTGGATTATTTGATGTAAGTCATATGGGGGAGTTTATTGTTTCTGGAAATAATGCTAAAACTTTTTTACAGAATGTAACGACCAATGATATTCAAAAACTGGAAGCTGGAAAAGTTCAATATTCTGCTTTCTGTAACGATTCCGGTGGAGTCATTGATGATTTGCTCGTGTATCATCTTGGCGATCACTACATGTTGGTAGTAAATGCTTCAAATATTGAAAAAAACTTTGAATGGCTTTCTTCAAAGTTAATTGATGATGTATCATTGGAAGATAAATCTGACTATATGTCTTTGTTAGCTTTGCAAGGCCCTTTATCTAGAACTCACCTAAAAAAACTTTATCCAAAAATTGAAGATTTAAAATATTATGAAACATTGCTTCCAGATAATAACGAGGTTATAGTTGCAAGAACAGGTTATTCAGGTGAGTTAGGTTTTGAAATTTATGCTCCAAATACAATTATTTTAAAACTTTGGAATGAAATTTTATCTCTTTCAGATGATATATTACCTGTTGGATTGGGATGTAGAGACTCATTGAGGCTTGAAATGGGATATTGTTTGTATGGAAATGAGCTTAATGAACAAACGACACCAATTGAAGCAGGATTATCATGGATTACAAAGCATGAAACATGTTTTATTGGTTCAAATTCTATACAAGATAATTTACCATCTAAGAAATTAATCGCACTCATATCAGAGGAAAGAGCTATACCGAGGTCAGGATATAAGATATTTTCGAAAGATAAAAAAGAAGTGGGTGTAGTTACTAGTGGAGGGATGTCTCCGTGTTTAAATAAAGGAATTGCTCTGGCCTATGTTGACTATGAAATAAGGTTAGAAAATGAATTTTTGATTGGAATAAGAGATAATTTCTTTATTTTTGAAAAAACTAAATTACCATTTTATAAAAATGGGACTTATTTAAAATGAAAGACAAGTTAAAGATTCAAATTATTGGTTGGTTATTATTGATCATTTCTTTATTGGTTACTGGTTCAATGATTGGTTACGATTTAACTGAAGAGCCAACGCTTGTAGCGCAAAAAATTAATAACCCATTTAACATTCTAGGAGTATATATTGGATTTTATTTGATGAAATTGGGGTTTGGTTATGCGGCTTTATTGATCCCAATTATTTTAGCAACGATTTCATTTTATTTGATTTCTAATTTTTCATTTAATGTTTCAAGATTATTACGATTTGAGATTCTATTATTGATTCTTCTTTCTGTGCTATTGGGTTTTGTAAGCAACGTAAGCTATTTATCAGAATTTAAAGAGGTTCAAAATTTTGAACATTCAGGGCTTTTAGGAGGTTTAATATTTAGTCTGATTTATGATTGGACTGGATTTTATGGTTCAGTTTTAATTCTCTTTTCTTCAATAGCTTTATTTTTAGTATCATTTTTCAAAATTGATTTATATAAATCTTTGAAAGATGTACCAAGTGTTTTAATCAATAAAATTTCTAAAGTAGAATTTGATTTCAAGAAAATTATTCCTGACTTTAAAAAAGAGAATGATAAAAAAGAAAAAATCAAAATTATTGAAGATGATTCATTTCTTGAAAACATTAATGCTGAAGAAAGCATCGAATCTTTAAATCAGGTGGTTGAAAAGGAAACTTTGACTGAACCTTTTCAAGAAACTGAAGTAGATATAACTGGTGATAAACCTAAAGTTGAAGAATATCAAAAAATAGATCAAAATGAAGAATTAGATCCTATTTCAATTGAAAAAGCAATCATTGAAAAAGAAGTAGAAATTGATGATCAAAGAAATAAATCAATCTTAAAAGTTGAGTGGAAGTTTCCCTCAACAGATATTTTAGAATCATCAGATGAATCAAGTGAAATAAATGAAGATGATATTAGAGACAGATCAGAGCTACTTAAAAATTCTCTTTCAAATTTTGGTGTTGAAGGTTCATCGGGAGCAATAAAGACTGGCCCAATAATTACTCTATTTGAAATTTTACCTGCGGAAGGTGTAAGAGTTAACAAATTTGTTCAGCTTTCAGATGACATTGCTAGGGTGATGGAAGCACAAAGCGTAAGAGTTCTTGCTCCAATACCTGGTTCAAATCATGTTGGAGTTGAAATTCCAAATATCAACCCTCAAACTATTTATTTAAAAAATGTAATTAATTCTGAAAAATATCTTAAATCTAAAGCCAAATTAAAATTAGCCATTGGAAAAGGAACTCTTGGAGATATATCTATTCTTGACCTAGTTGAAATGCCTCATTTACTTATTGCAGGAACAACAGGTTCAGGGAAGTCGGTTTCATTAAATACTATAATCGTGAGTCTTCTTTATCAATTAAAGCCTGAAGAAGTAAAATTTGTAATCATTGATCCCAAAAAAGTGGAAATGTCGCTTTACAGAGGACTTGAAAATCACTACTTATTAAAATTTAATGGCATTGATGAATCAATAATTACTAAAAAAGACAATGCAATTTTAGCATTAAGAACTCTTGAAAAAGAAATGGATTCAAGATATGATCTATTAGCTGAGGCTGGTAAAAGAAATATTTCTGAATACAATGATATGATGAAAAAATCTAAAAAAGATTTAATGCCGTATATTGTTTTAATGATTGATGAACTTGCTGATTTGATGATGTATAGTCCAAGAGATGTAGAAGCACCCATAGCAAGATTAGCCCAGCTAGCTAGGGCTGTTGGTATTCACTTGATTGTTGCTACACAAAGACCATCTGTTGATGTAATTACAGGAGTTATAAAGGCTAATTTTCCAGCTAGAATTGCCTTTCAAGTTGCAACCAAAATTGATTCAAGAACCATCTTAGATGAAAATGGAGCAGACAAGCTTATTGGAAAAGGTGATATGTTGTATCAAAAACCAGGATCACCTGCGCCAGTTAGAATGCATGGCGCTTTTGTTACTTTAAAAGAAATTGAAGATTTAGTTGCTCATATTTCATCTCAACCAAAACCAAGTGAAGTAATTATTGAAACTTATAAAGAAGAATCAAGTTCAATGGTTGATGGAGAAGGTATTGATGACGATTTACTGCACAAAGCAATTGAAATTATTGTTATGAGCAAGCAAGGTTCTATTTCATTATTACAAAGAAGATTATCGGTTGGTTATTCGAGAGCAGCAAGACTAATAGATGAGATGGAAAGACTAAAAATTGTTGGCCCGTTCACTGGAAGTAAGGCAAGAGAAGTATTAGTTGATGAATCTTATTTAGAAACAATTAATGAAGATTAGTTTAATATTCTTTTTACTAACTACTTCACTTTTTTGTCAAAGTCAGGATACTCATATTAAAGATTTTTTCAACAGTTTAAATAATAAAACTATTCTCATTGAAATTTTCGAAAATCAATCAGTTTTTAATGCAAATATATCGTTAAATGATCCAAAAATTTATTTTGAAACTATTGAATTAGATAGTACTGTATCATTGTTTGAAAACAATGTGATTACTTCTTACGATTTATCCAAAAAAAATATAATTATCGAGAATTCAGAAAAAAATATACTAGACTTTTTTTCATATAAAAATCTTGTAAATGCTTCTCTTTTAAAAATTGAAATTGAAAATGAAAACTCAATTTATTATTATAATTTTTACAATAATATTCTTTTAATTAGTTTTGATAATTCACAAAGTATGGTTGAAAAAATCAGTCTATTTCAAGCAGAAAATTCTATATTTGAATGTAAGATAGTTAATATTAAAAAATACCAAAATCCTTTAAAATTTTTAAATATAGATGATTCGTGGACAACAATTGATTGGAGATAAAATTGAAGTTTGACGCAATTTTTTTAGATAGAGATGGAACTATTAGTCACGATCCTTATGGGTACATAAATGATGTCAAAGATTATGATTTTTTTGACTTCACTTTTGAAGCATTAGAACTATTGAATCAATACAGCGACAAATTTTTTATTGTTACAAACCAATCTGGACTTTCAACAGGTAAAATTGACATCGATAATTTGGAGAGCATTCATGCTTATATTGATGATGAGTTCAGAAAGAGAAAACTTCCATTGAAAAATATTTATTTTGCTGATAATTATGATGAAGACTATTTCTCAATGAGAAAACCAGGAATAGGAATGTTTCAAAAAGCTTCAGAGGAATTTAATATCAATCTAGAAAATTGTTTGATGATTGGTGATTCAATTGTTGATATGCAAGTTGGGGATAGGCTTAAAATGAAAACAATATTTTTATTAACTGGAATGGGAAATGATTATTTGAATGATGTTCAATCTAGTTGCAATGTTGATTTAGTATCAAATAATTTACTTGAAGCAGCAAAGGATATAAGATTAATATTGCAGTAATATCGGGTGGAAATTCAGAGGAGCGATTAGTTTCTATAAGAACTGGCGAAGCTGTTGCTTTAGCTTGTGATCAATTAGGTTATAACACTTCAATATTTGTTCTGGATTCAGATTCAATTGACCTTATCTTAAATGATTTAAAAGCACATGATTTTGTCTTCATTGCATTGCATGGTACTTTTGGTGAAGACGGAGTAATTCAATCAATTTTATCAAAAAATAATATTCCTTTTAACGGTTCAGGTGAAAAATCTTCTCGAAATTGCTTTGATAAATCTGTGACAAAAGAAATTGTTATGAATAAGGGAGTTTTATCTCCGAAATATTATCAAACTTCTTCAAATACATGCAATGATCATCTTGATTTCAAGTCTGAAAAATATGTTGTTAAACCAAATTCACAAGGAAGTTCTGTTGGTTTTAATGTTATTGATAATTTTGAAAATTTAAATGATGCCATTGATAAAGCTTTGGATTTTGACAATTCCGTATTAATTGAAGAGTTTATTGATGGAAAAGAAATTACCGTTCCAATTTTGGGTAATGAACCACTTCCTGTCATTGAAATTGAACCAAAATCTGGTATATATGATTACAAATCAAAATATATAGCAGGTGAATCAAAATATATTTGTCCTGCTGACCTCTCTTCAGAAAAATATCAATTTGTGCAGAATTGCGCATTAAGCGTTCACAAGATGCTCAAATGTGATGTTTATTCAAGAGTTGACTTTAAATTTTATGAAAATAATTTCTATTTTTTAGAAATAAATACTCTTCCTGGAATGACTGAAACTAGTTTATTTCCTATGGCTGCCAATAGACATGGATTTTCTTTTAAAGAAATAATTAATAAAATTATTAAATTGTCTTTACAAAAATGAGCTTAAAATTATATAATTCACTTTCTAGTAAAAAAGAAGTCTTCAAATCAATTTCTGATAAAAAAGTTAAAACTTATGGTTGCGGTCCAACAGTTTATAACGATCCTCACATAGGAAATTTTAGAACCTTTGTATTTTATGATTTATTAAACAGAGTTCTTCAGTTAAACGGTTATGAGACTGAAACTGCAGTGAATATAACTGATATTGATGACAAGATTATTGATAGAGTTAATCAGGAAAATACTTCATTAAAGGAAATAACTTCAAAATATGAATTATCATTTCTGGAATTATCAAAGTCATTAAAGATTTTACCTAACAATTATAATCCGAGAGCAACAGAGTATGTTGAAGAAATGATCGAATTCATTCAAGCTTTGGTAAATCGAGATTTAGCCTATGAAATGAACGGAAATATTTTTTTTGATATAGAAGCTTATCCGAAATATGGAAAATTTGTAAACATTAGCGATGACCTTGAAACGGAAGATAATGAATTATCAAAAAAAAATCGTAATGATTTTACATTATGGAAGGCAAAAAAGGACTCAGATGGTGATATTTTCTGGAACAGTGAGTGGGGTAAAGGAAGGCCTGGATGGCATACCGAATGCGCTGTAATGATCAAGACCCTTTTTGATGGTCGTCTTGACATACATTGTGGAGGAATAGATCTTAAATTTCCTCACCACGAAAATGAGAGTGCTCAAATTGAAGCAATTCAAAAACATAATCTTTCTAATTACTGGCTTCACGCAGAACATTTGAATATGGACGATGTAAAGATGAGCAAGTCTTTAGGCAACTTTATTGATGTAAGCACTTTGATAGAAAAAAATGGTTCGGATGTAGTTAGATTGTTTCTACTTTCTGCTCATTACAGAACTAAGGTATCTTTCAGTCAAAAAAAATTAGATGAATGCAAAAAAATGATCGAAAAAATTAAAAGATTTGCAAAAAACTTCAAAATTGATAACAAAAATATTGAACTAAAATTTTCAAGTGAACATGAATTATTTTTTGATGCTCTTAATGATGATTTAAATACTCCAGGAGCGATTGGAGTTTTCTTTAGTTTTATATCAGAAATGAATAAAAAAATTGCAGAAAATACAATAAATGATACAGATAAAGAAAAATCATTAGTTTTTTTAAAATTATTTAATTCAATTTTTGATATTTTAGATTTTAACAATTTACATGATCAAAATATTCCAAAAGAGTTACAATATTTACTTGTTTCTCGTCAAGAAGCAAGGAAAAATCTAGATTGGAAATTGTCTGATTCAATTAGAGATAAAATTGAGTCTTTAGGCTGGCAGGTTGAAGATACTTCCAGCGGACAAAATCTCTCTAAAAAGAAATAATTTGTTTTCCTGATAAATCTTCTTATATTTCGTCGCTTTTGCCTACGCGTGCGTGTATAAATACATTGCCGGTGTAGCTCAGTTGGTAGAGCAGCTGATTTGTAATCAGCGGGTCGGGGGTTCAAATCCTCTCGCCGGCTCAGTTTTTAAGGGTAAAAAGCAAGGTATTTGAAAATTTTTTTGATCTTACTATCAGGATTGAGTATAGGATTTCGGGCAAATGGCCGAGTGGTTAAAGGCAGCAGACTGTAAATCTGCCGACGTAAGTCTACGGAGGTTCGAATCCTTCTTTGCCCACAGGATTTGCGAGTGTAGCTCAGTTGGTAGAGCATCAGCCTTCCAAGCTGAGGGTCGCGCGTTCGAATCGCGTCACTCGCTCAATAATTGCCTGCGTAGCTCAGTAGGTAGAGCACTTCGTTGGTAACGAAGAGGTCACCGGTTCAATCCCGGTCGTAGGCTCAATAAAATAAAAATAATTGTTAAAAACAAGGAGATAACAAAATGGCTAAAGAAACATTTGTTAGAAATAAGCCTCACTGTAATATCGGTACTATCGGTCACGTTGACCATGGTAAGACTACTTTGACTGCTGCTATCACGCAAACCCAGTCCAATCTAGGTTTAGCAGCTAAACGTGATTTTGACACTATTGATAATGCACCTGAGGAAAAAGAAAGAGGTATTACAATCTCAACTTCACACGTTGAATATGAGACAGCTAACCGCCACTATGCGCACGTTGACTGTCCTGGTCACGCCGACTACATTAAAAACATGATTACAGGAGCAGCTCAAATGGATGGAGCTATTCTTGTTGTTAGTGCAGCTGATGGTCCTATGCCTCAAACAAGAGAACACGTATTGCTTGCTCGACAGGTTAATGTACCAAGTATCGTTGTTTTCATGAACAAGGTTGACCAAGTTGACGATCCTGAATTGTTAGAATTGGTAGAGATGGAATTAAGAGATCTTTTAAGCGAATACAAATTTGATGGTGATAATACACCTATCGTTAAAGGTAGTGCTTTAAAAGCTCTTGAAAATCCTAATGATGCTGAAGCGGTAAAATGTATTGGTGAGCTAATGGATGCTTGTGATTCATTTATTCCTCAACCAGAACGTGCAGTAGACAAACCTTTCTTAATGCCTGTTGAAGATGTTTTCAGTATTACTGGTAGAGGTACTGTTGGTACTGGAAGAATCGAATCAGGTAAGATTAAAGTTGGTGAAGAAGTAGAAGTTGTTGGTCTTGAAAACAAAATAGGTACCACAACAGTTACTGGTGTTGAAATGTTTCAAAAAATTCTTGAAGAAGGTGAAGCTGGTGATAATGCAGGCCTTTTATTAAGAGGTGTTGAAAAAGAAGACCTTAAAAGAGGTGTTGTTTTAGCAGCTAAAGGATCAATCACACCACATACCAAATTCAAAGCTGAAGTATATGTTTTGAAGAAAGAAGAAGGTGGAAGACATACTCCATTTTTTAAAAATTACAGACCTCAGTTTTACTTCAGAACAACTGATGTAACTGGTGTTGTTTCATTGCCTGAAGGCACTGAAATGGTTATGCCTGGAGATACTGTTGAAATGGATGTTGAGTTAATTACACCAATTGCTATGGACAAATCGCTAAGATTCGCTATTAGAGAAGGTGGACACACTGTTGGAGCTGGAGTAGTAACTACTGTAGTTGACTAATGGCTGGTAATAGCAAAAGAGCAATTGTTAGACTTGAGAGTACTGCAGGGACAGGGTATCGCTATACTGTTACAAAAAACAAGAGTAAGCATCCCGACAAACTTGAATATAGAAAGTTTGACCCTGTAGCTCGCAAGCATGTTCTTTTTAAAGAAATTAAATAGCATATAGGTGAGTAGCTCAATTGGTAGAGCATCGGTCTCCAAAACCGGGGGTTGCGGGTTCAATTCCTGCCTCACCTGCGATAAAGGATAGAGAATGTTTAAAAGAATAAAAGATTTTTTAAATCAGGTTTACTTGGAAATGAACAAGGTTTCTTGGCCTTCCTATAATGAGTTAAGAGGATCAACGTATTTAATAATAATCTTTTTTCTTTTATTTGTTCTTTTTTTGTTTGGAATTGATTGGGTTATTCAAAGATTTATGAGAGTGTTAATATGAATTGGTATAGTTTAAGAGTTATGTCAGGTAAAGAAAATAAGGTCAAAGACACTATTTTCAGAGAACTAGATTTTGAAAAAGATTTAAAAACTAATGTTGAAGAAATTTTAATTCCAACTGAAAATATAGTTGATATTAAAAATGGTAAAAAGACTGTAAAGGAAAAAAGTTTATTGCCGGGATACATTTTGGTCAAAATGGCTATGAGTAATGAAATAAAATTTTTTATTGAAAACGTCGATGGAGTTATGAGTTTTGTTGGACCAAAAGGAAGTCCACAACCTGTTACAGAAGCAGAAATGTCACGATATCTTGTTTCTGCTGATAGTGACGAGTTTTCATCTGAAGAAATTGATGAAATTCCATTTAAAGTTGGAGATTCTGTAAAGGTAATTGATGGACCATTTAAAGAATTTAATGGTCTTGTTCAAGAAGTTAATGATAGAAATAGAATCAAAGTTAATGTTAATATTTTTGGAAGACCTACTCCTATAGAGTTGAGTGTTAATCAAATTTTAAGTGAAAGTTAAAAATGGCTGAAAAAGAAAAAACTGGTTTAATTAAATTACAAATTGCAGCTGGACAGGCTAACCCTGCTCCTCCTGTTGGTCCTGCACTTGGTCAACATGGTGTAAATATTATGGATTTTTGTAATGCGTTCAATGATGCTACTAAAGAATTACAGGGAATGTTAACTCCTGTGATTATTACTGTTTATAAAGATAGATCTTTTACATTTGAAACCAAATCTCCACCTGCATCAACATTGATTATGAAAGAATTAAAAATGAAAAAAGGTTCACAAGAGCCAAATAAGGATAAAGTTGGATCTATTAACATGGATCAATGTAAAAAAATTGCTGAAATTAAAATGAAAGATTTAAATGCTCATACCTTAGATCAAGCTGCAGAAATGATTGCTGGAACTGCTGTAAGTATGGGAATTGAGGTTGAAAAATGAAGGTAACAAAATTTTCAAAATCAGTAAACGAAAAATTAGATTCCTCTAAGTTTTACAAAATTGAGGAAGCTTTTAGTTTGTTGATGAATTTTAAAAGAGAGTCATTTAATGAGTCAGTTGATGTTGCCTTCAATTTAGGAGTAGATCCAAGACATGCTGAAGAAAATATTAGATTGAGTATTAATCTTCCTCATGGAATTGGTAAAGAGGTATCAGTATTAGCAATAGTAAACGCAGATAAAGAGGCAGAAGCAAAAGAAGCTGGAGCTGATTTCGTAGGAAAAGATGAATTTTTAGATAAAATTAAAGCTGGCTGGACTGATGTTGATAAAATTGTAGTCACTCCTGATCTTATGGTTGAACTTGGTAAGCTAGGTAAGGTACTTGGACCAAAAGGTTTGATGCCAAATCCTAAATCTGGTACTGTAACAAATGATGTCTCAAAAGCTATTAAAGAATTGAAAGCTGGTAAACTTGATGCTAGAGTTGAAAAAAATGGAATTTTACAATCTTCGATTGGTAAAACGTCATTCACTGAAGAACAACTGAAGGAAAATTTTAGCGTTTTTCAGAGTGCTGTTTTATCAGCTAAGCCAAATTCTTTTAAAGGCAAATATTTAAAGTCGATTAGTGTATCATCAACTTTAGGTCCAGGAATCAAGATAGGAACTGAATAATTATGCCAAGTAATAAAAATTTAGAAACAGTTAAAAATTTGACAGAAAAATTAGATAAAGCCAATGCTATCTATTTTACAGATTATCTTGGATTAGACGTAGTAAGCATTACAAAGCTAAGGAAAGAATTTGTATTAAAAGACGTAGAATTTACCATTGCTAAGAATACATTAATAAAACTTGCAGCTAAAGATGTTGGTATGGAAGGATTAGATGAATTTTTGAATGGTCCAACTGCTATGGCATTAAGTTATAATGATCCAACAGATCCTGCAAAAGTAATAAAAGATTTTTTAAAAGATTTTGATAAGCCTGCTGTTAAAGGCATGATATTAGATGGTCAGGTGTTTCAAGGAGAAGAGTTTGAAAAAATTGCAAATCTTCCTTCCAAAGAACAATTATTGTCTAAACTTGTTGGAATGTTAAACTCTCCAATGTCAAAATTAAGCAGCACATTAGGTAGTCCTGTATCTGGCTTATTAGGAGCACTTGAACAATTAAACTCAAAGAAAGGGTAGTTAAAATGAGCGTTAAAAGAGAAGATGTACTAAAATATCTTGAAGAAGCAAATATGATTGAAATATCTGAACTTGTTAAAGATATTGAAGATAAATTTGGTGTTACTGCCGCTGTACCTGTTGCAGCCGCTGCTGCTGGAGGAGCCGCTGAAGCAGCTGCTGAAGGTGGCGAAAAAAGTAGTTTTGATGTTGTTCTGGCAGCTGCTGGACAATCAAAAATCTCTGTAATTAAAGTTGTTAGAGAACTTTCTGGTCTTGGATTAAAAGAAGCTAAAGAATTGGTTGATTCTGCTCCAAAGGCTGTTAAAGAAGGCGTCGCAAAGGATGAGGCTGAAACTATCAAGTCTCAACTTGAGGAAGCCGGAGCTACAGTAGAATTAAAGTAATTGTACTAAAAAAGTATATATTAATTAACCAATTTTTTGGAGGTAATCTATCTTGAGAGTAGATAAGTTAAACAATAGACATAATTTTGAGAAAATAACAACTACCAATAAACTGCCAGATCTTCTTGATTTGCAAGTAGGTTCATTTCATGATTTTTTACAGGAAAGTACCAATCCTGATAAAAGAGAAATGTTTGGATTGCACGAGGCCTTTGCTTCAATTTTTCCTTTACAGGATAATCATGAAAACTATATTCTTGAATACAAAAGTTATACAATAGGTAAGGCTCGATACTCACCTAGAGAGTGCTCTGATAGGGGTATTACTTACAGTGTACCTTTGACTGTTCAATTAAACCTAAAAATTACAGATGAAAAAGATAAAAAGAAGTTTGCTCAACAAATTCCTCAAGACGTCTATTTTGGTAACATACCATACATGACGGACAAAGGTACTTTTATTATTAATGGTGCCGAAAGAACTGTTGTCACGCAACTTCAAAGATCTCCAGGTGCATTTTTCGACCAAAAGTTTCATCCCAATGGTGCTAAGCTTTTTAATGCTCGTATTATTCCAATAAGAGGTTCGTGGATAGATTTTACAACGGATATAAACGATATTTTATTTACTATCATCGATAGAAAGAGAAAATTTCCTGCAACCATGCTTTTAAGGTCTTTAGGATTCAGTTCTGATGAGGATATTTATAATGCTTTTGAATTAATTCTTGACCTTGATCCCTCAAAAATAGATTTAGAAAAACTAAGTCATTATGTTGTTGTCGAAGATATTATAGATCATGAAACAGGGGAGCTTTTTGTTGAAAGTGGCAAAGAACTCAATGAATCAATAATTAGTACTTTAAAAAAGAATAAAACAAAATCCATAAAATTAGTTGATGTGAGAAATAATATTGATAGTATGATGATTCACAACACTCTTCAAAAAGATCCAACTAAATCTACTGAAGAGGCATTAATGAAGGTTTATATGTTGCTAAGAGGTAGTGAAGCTCCTAGCCCTGAATCTGCTGAAAAATTTATCAATCGAATGTTTTTCTTTCCAAAAAAATATGATTTAGGTCAGGTTGGTAGATATAGGTTAGATAAACAATTTAATTTAGATAATTCTGGTAATGATTCTGTTTTAACCCACGATGATTTTTTAATTACTTTGAAATATTTAATACAAATGAGAAAAGGTCTTAGAGCTCCAGATGACATTGATCATCTTGGAAATAGAAGAGTAAGAACTGTTGGAGAACAATTAAAAGTTCAATTCAATTCTGCTTTAGCAAGAATGGTTAGAACTGTATATGAAAGAATGAATCTAAGAGAATCAGAAACAATAACTCCTCAAGATTTAATAAATTCCAGATTAGTAACTACAGTTATCAATACATTCTTTGGAACTAGTCAATTATCTCAATTTGGTGACCAAACTAACCCATTGGCAGAAATAACTCATAAAAGAAGAATTTCTTCATTAGGTCCAGGCGGACTTTCAAGAGAAAGGGCTGGCTTTGAGGTAAGAGATGTTCATTATACTCATTATGGTAGGTTATGTCCTATCGAAACTCCTGAAGGACCAAATATTGGTTTGATTTCATCCCTTGCATTAATGGCAAAAATCAATAGACATGGTTTTATAGAAGCTCCATACAGAAAAATAGAAAGTAAAAAAATTACAAATTCAATTGAGTATTTATCTGCAGATGATGAGGATAGAGCAAATATTGCACAATCGGGATTGAATGCTGACAAAAATAATATAATCTCTGAGTCCAAAGTTAGAGTTCGTTCTAAAGGTGATTTTCCGATTGTTGATGCTGATAATGTTCAATACTCAGATATTGTACCAAATCAAATTCTTAGTGTAGCTGCCGCATTGATTCCTTTTGTTGAGCATGATGATGCTAATAGAGCTCTTATGGGTTCAAACATGCAGCGTCAATCTGTTCCGCTATTAAAAACTGATTCACCAATTGTTGGTACAGGTATGGAAAAAGTTGTTGCCAGAGATTCAAAATCTGTCTTGCTATCTCCTGTAAGTGGAAAAGTTGTTTATGTTGATGCAAACAAAGTAGTAATTAAAGATAGTAATTATAAGGATGGATCTCTATTAAAGGCTGACGAAGATTTATGCACTGTAGATCTAATTAAATATTCCAGATCAAACCAAAATACATGCTACAATCAAAAGGTGCTCGTTAAAGTTGGTGATAATGTAAAGAAAGATGATGTAATTGCAGATGGAGCCTCAACTCAAGGCGGTGAACTTGCCTTGGGTAAAAACGTTATGATCGCATTCATGCCTTGGAATGGTTATAACTTTGAAGATGCTATTGTTATAAATGAAAGGCTTGTAAGAGAGGATGTTTTCACTTCAATTCATGTCAATGAAATTGAACTAGAAGTAAGAGATACGAAAAGAGGAGAAGAAGAGTTAACACCTGAAATTCCTAATGTTAGCGAAGAAGCAACTGCTCAATTAGACGAAAATGGACTTATTCGTGTAGGTGCAATTGTAAACGAAGATGATATTCTTATTGGTAAAGTAACTCCTAAAGGAGAAACTGATCCATCTCCAGAAGAAAAACTTTTACGTGCAATTTTTGGTGAAAAAGCAGGAGATGTAAAAGATGCTTCTAAAAAAGCCGAACCTGGTGTAAAAGGTGTGGTTATCAAAACTGATTTATATGAAAAAACATCTAAGCAATCTAGGGCTGAAGTAAATAAAGCTATCAAAGAACTTCAAAAAGATAAAAGAAACAATGAAAGAGAATTAAGAGCATCGAGAGATAAATTGTTAAGTGGGATTCTTAAAGATAAATCTTCTTTAGGTATAAAAGATAAAAACGATAAAGTGCTTGTTAAAAAAGGTACAAAATTAACCTTGAAAAAAATCAGCAGTTTTAATTTTGAACAATTTTCTCTTGAAGAGCCTTGGATTTCAGGTCCTAAGTCTTGGGATAAAATTAAATTAATTTTTGATTCATTTCATAAACATTTAAATGAATTAGAAGATAAGCTCGAAACTGACATTTTCAAGTTAAAAGAAGGTGATCAGTTACAACCTGGAATTTTAAAGCTTGCGAAAGTATATGTTGCTAATAAAAGAAAAATTTCTATTGGTGATAAAATGGCTGGTAGACATGGTAATAAAGGTGTTATTGCGACAATAGTTCCAGAGGAAAATATGCCATATTTAGAAGATGGTACACCAGTTGATATTTGTTTAAATCCAATGGGTGTTCCTTCAAGAATGAATTTAGGGCAATTGTATGAAACCATGCTTGGCTGGGCTGGAAAAATTCTCGGGGAAAAATATGCAACTCCAGTTTTCAATGGAGCAACTCCAGAAGAAGTAGCCACTAAAATGAAAGAGGCTGGTTTACCTAATTCGGGTAAGGTTACTTTGTACGACGGCTTAACAGGTGAGAAAATTGATAATCCAGTATTAGTTGGATATCAGTATATGATGAAATTGTATCATATGGTTGATGATAAAATGCATGCTCGCTCTACTGGTCCTTATTCTCTTGTTACTCAGCAACCTCTAGGTGGTAAAGCTCAGTTCGGAGGACAAAGGTTTGGTGAGATGGAGGTTTGGGCACTTCAAGCTTATGGCGCTGCTCACATATTAAGAGAGATTTTAACTATTAAATCTGATGATATTGAAGGTAGATCAAAGGTGTATAGCGCATTAGTAAAAGGTGAAGATTTACCAGATCCTACTACCCCAGAGGCATTTAACGTATTCATGAAGGAAATTCAAGGTCTAGGTCTTGATATAACTTTAGATTAAAGGAAATTATAGATGTATAAAGCAAAAAATAGTATTTCAATAAAATTAGCTTCTCCTGAAAAGATTCTTGAAGGATCTTTTGGTGAGGTATTGAAACCTGAAACAATTAACTACAGATCTTACAAACCTGAAAAAGATGGTTTATTTTGTGAAAAAATCTTTGGCCCTGTTAAAGATTTTGAATGTCACTGTGGTAAATATAAGGGTATTCGTTATAGAGGTATCATCTGTGATAGGTGTGGAGTTGAAGTAACAACTAAAAAAGTTAGAAGAAACCGTATGGGTCATATTACTTTAGCTGTTCCAGTAGTGCATATCTGGTTTTTAAAATCAATTCCAAGCAAACTAAGTTATATTTTAGGTAAAAGTGCAAAACAATTAGAAAGTGTAATCTATTATGAAAATTACCTTGTTATTAATCCTGGTAAAAGTGGTTATAAAAGATTTGAATTAATTGATGAGGAAGCTTTCCTTGAATTAGATCAAGAATTTGGATATGATGCTGCTTCACAAGAAGAAAGAGAAGAAGAATCATATTTCCAGGCTTCAATGGGCGGAGAAGCTATAAAGGATGCTCTTGCTGAAATGGACTTATTAGAGCTTAAACAGGAGCTAGAAACAATAAGCTCAACTACAAAATCAAAGCAAAAAAGAGAAGACGCTCTCAAAAGACTTAAAGTTGTAAAAGATTTTGCTCAAGATAGGAACAATAAGCCTGAATGGATGATCGTTTCTATTTTACCTGTGATGCCACCTGAGTTAAGACCCTTAGTTCCATTAGAGGGTGGAAGATTTGCTGCAAGTGATCTTAATGACTTGTACAGAAGAATTATTATTAGAAATAATAGACTAAAGCAATTAATGGATATTCAGGCACCTGAAGTAATTTTAAGAAATGAAAAAAGAATGCTACAAGAATCTGTTGATGCGCTTTTTGATAATACAAAACGTAAAACCGCAATTAGGAGCGGTTCAAAAAGACCATTGAAATCAATTTCTGACATGCTTAGAGGTAAGCAGGGTAGATTTAGACAAAATCTTCTTGGAAAAAGAGTAGATTATTCTGGAAGGTCAGTTATTGTTGTTGGTCCGGAATTAAGAATGACTGAATGCGGTATTCCAAAGAATATGGCATTAGAATTATTTAAACCTCATTTAATTAGAGAATTAATTAGAAGAGATTTAGCTGCAACTCCAAGAAGTGCAAAACTTATGATTGAAAATAAAGAATCATTTGTTTATGAAATTCTTGAAAGTGTTGTAAAAGATCATCCAGTTTTGTTGAATCGTGCTCCCACTCTTCATAGACTGGGTATTATTGCTTTCCAGCCTATTCTTATTGATGGTAAAGCAATTCGAGTCCATCCACTTGTCTGTTCAGCTTTTAATGCTGACTTTGATGGTGACCAAATGGCTGTTCATGTTCCTTTATCAATACCTTCTCAATTGGAAGCAAGAGTCTTGATGATGGCAAGTCAAAACGTTTTGCATCCAGCTAGTGGTAAACCTATTACATTACCTTCACAAGACATGATTTTAGGTTGTTATTACTTAACTAGAGATAAAAAAGGTGAAATTGGTGAAGGAATGTCATTTGGATCAATTGACGAAGTAAAAATTGCACATGATAATGGTAAAGTTGCTATGCATGCAATTATTAATGTCAGACATAATGGAGTTTGGCATAAAAATACTACTGCAGGAAGAGCAATATTTAATTCAATAATTCCAGATGAATTGGGTTATTATGATGAAATTGTTTCCAAGAAAAAACTTAGTTTCATCATTGGTGAATCATTTGTCAAAGCTGGAAATCAACGAACAGTCCAATTACTTGATGATTTAAAAGATATTGGTTTTAAGACTGCTACTATGAGCGGAGTATCAATTTCCATAAGTGATGTTATTATTCCAGATGCAAAGCATGATATAATTGATAGAGCAGAACAAGAAGTTGATAAAATACAACAGCGTTTTGACAGGCATGTCTTAACGGAAGGTGAAAGATATAATAAAGTCATTGATGTTTGGACAAAAGCTACAAGCGATGTAGCAGATGTTATGATGGATGGTCTTAGATCAGATGACCAAGGATTTAATGCCTTGTATATTTCATCTGATTCAGGAGCTAGAGGTAGTGGTGACCAGATTAAACAGCTTGCTGGTATGAGAGGTTTGATGGCTAAGCCTAGAAAATCTATGATAGGTGGTGGTGAAATTATTGAAAGTCCAATTCAGTCTAACTTCAAAGAAGGTCTTTCTGTAATGGAGTATTTTATATCAACTCACGGTGCTAGAAAAGGTTTAGCTGATACAGCTCTTAAGACTGCAGATGCTGGTTATTTAACAAGAAGGCTAGTTGATGTTGCTCAAGACGTAACTATTTATGAAGATGATTGTAAGACAATTAATGGAATCACAGTATCTGACCTGAAAGAGGGTGAAGAAATAGTTGAATCACTTGGAGAACGAATATTGGGAAGAACTTCTTCTGAAAAAATTATTATTGACGGAGAAGTTGTTGTTAAGCCTGGAGATATTTTCGACGAAAAGTTGGCCGATATTATAGTAGAAAATAATTTTAATAGCGTAAAAATAAGATCGATTCTTACATGCGAATCCAGAAGAGGAGTTTGTGCCAAATGCTACGGTTGGGATTTAACTAGAAGAAAACTTGTTACAAAAGGTACAGCTGTTGGTATAATTGCTGCACAAAGTATTGGAGAGCCTGGTACTCAGTTAACTCTCAGAACTTTCCATATTGGTGGTACAGCTACTCGTATTGCTGAAGAATCAGATAAAAAATCACGATTTAATGGAACAGCTATGTTCTCTAGCGATTACGAACCAGCTGAAACTTTAGATGAAGATGGATTTAATGTTGTAAGATGTTTATCTAGAAGTTCAAAACTATCAATTATTGACTCAAAAGATAATGTTTTAGATGAATTAAATGTTCCTTATGGAGCAAATGTTAATGTTAATGAAGGTGACAAAGTTAAGAAAGGTATGACTCTTTTTTCTTGGGATCCTTACACAGACTTAATTCTTGCAAGACAATCTGGAGTTATTAAAATGAAAGATTTCATTGAGGGTGATACTTACCAAGAAGAGGCTGTTGACGGTGGTAAAAAACAGAAAGTTGTTACTGAGTCAAAAGATAGAAGGTTAAGTCCACAAATTGAAATTTATAGCAAAAAAGGTGATATTTTATCTGGTGGAACTATATTACCGGTTAAAGCTACTCTAGTTGTGAATGATGGCCAAGATGTTACTAAAGGGCAAACATTAGTTAAAATTCAAAAAGACGTTGGAAAATCAAGGGATATTACTGGAGGTCTTCCAAGAGTTGCTGAATTATTTGAAGCTAGAAAGCCAGCGAATCCAGCAGTTGTAACGGAGATAAACGGCACTGTTGAATTTGGAGAAATTAAAAGGGGTGTAAGAAAGTTATCAGTGGTGCCTGCTAATGGTAAACCAATAACATATAAAATTCCGTATGGTAAGCATGTTGTTGTCCATGAGGGAGACTTTATTACAGCTGGTACTCCTCTTTGCGAAGGAGCTATTTCTCCATCTGATATTTTAACAATTCTTGGTCCTAATGCCGTGAGAGAGTATTTGGTAGATGAAATTCAAGAAGTTTATCGGTTACAAGGTGTTGGAATTAACGATAAACATATTGAAGTAATCGTTAATCAGATGATGAAGAAGGTTGTAATTAACGATCCTGGCGACAGTAAATATCTTCCTGGAGAAAGGTTAGATAAGCAGGATTTATTCGCAGATAATGATAGTATGAAAGGTATGGTAGTTATTGATGAATCTGGAGATTCAAACCTAGATGTAGGAACTATGATTTCACAAAATGAAGTTAAAGAGATGAATAAAGATTTGAAGTCTCAAGATAAAAACGTAATCAAGTTCCACAAAGCAAAACAAGCTACCTTTGAACCGATATTGATGGGCATTACTCAATCATCACTAAATACAAATAGTTTTATTTCAGCAGCTTCATTCCAAGAAACAACAAGAGTTTTAACTGATGCTGCTACAGCATCCAAGACAGATAATCTTTTAGGTTTAAAGGAAAATGTTGCATTAGGAAGATTAATTCCTGCTGGAACAGGTTTTCCTGAGCTTGATAAAGTTAGACTTACTAAGGATGAAGAACCTGACATTGCCGAAGAGCAAAGTTAAATAGTAAGATTGTGATTTTTTAGTGCAAATTGAATAATCCTACGCGTAGAAGAAAAAGTTTGATTCTTCCGTGTTATAACGATATATTCGCCCGGACTTTTAAAAATATAAAAGGAAATATATATGCCAACTGTAAATCAGTTAATAAGAAAAAGTAGAAAGAAAATAGTCAATAAATCGGCTAGTAGAGCGCTTGAAAAAAGCCCTCAAAAGAGAGGTGTATGTACTCGTGTATATACTACTACTCCTAAAAAACCTAATTCTGCACTTAGAAAAGTAGCCAGAGTAAGATTGACTAATGGTATTGAGGTTAATGCATATATTCCTGGTGAAGGACACAACCTTCAGGAGCACTCAATTGTATTAATTGAAGGTGGTAGAGTTAAAGACCTTCCAGGTGTTAGATTCCATATTGTTCGTGGTTCATTGGATACTGCCGGTGTCAATGATAGAAAAACAAGCAGATCTCGCTACGGAGCTAAGAAACCTAAGAGCTAATAATGAGAAGAAGAAGACCAGAAAAAAGGACAATAAACCCAGATCCTAAGTTTAATGACTTACAAATTTCTAAATTTATGAATTATCTTCTTACAGACGGTAAAAAAGGTATTGCAGAAAAAATATTATATGACGCATTTGATATAGTTCAAGATAAAAGTAAAAAAGATCCCATTGACATTTTTAAGAAAGCTCTTAATAATGCATCTCCTCATGTTGAGGTAAAATCTAAAAGAATTGGTGGTGCTACATATCAAGTACCAATTGAAGTTCCTTCCAGAAGACAGTTTTATCTTGCTTCACAATGGATAATTGAAAGTGCTAAAAATAGATCTGGTAGTTCTATGTCTAATAGACTTGCTGGTGAAATTTTATCTGCATCTAATAATGAAGGTTCTGCTATCAAGAAAAAAGAAGATACTCATCGTATGGCTGAGGCAAATAAGGCATTTGCTCATTTTGGGAGAGGTAGATAATGTCAACTGATTTAAAAATTGTTAGAAACATAGGAATTATGGCTCATGTTGATGCTGGAAAAACCACTTTAACAGAAAGAATGCTCTATTATGCAGGTAAAACTCATAAAATTGGTGAGGTTCACGATGGAGCAGCTACAATGGATTGGATGGAGCAGGAGCAAGAAAGAGGTATTACTATTACTTCTGCTGCTACAACTTTTTACTGGAGTAAAAATAGAGTTAATTTAATTGATACACCTGGTCACGTTGATTTTACAATGGAAGTAGAAAGGTCGCTTAGAGTTCTTGATGGAGCTGTAGCGGTATTTTGTGCAGTTGCTGGTGTAGAACCACAAAGTGAAACTGTTTGGCGTCAAGCAACAAAATATGATGTTCCTAGGATAGCATTTATTAATAAAATGGATAGAGTTGGTGCAGATTTTTATAATGCAATTGATACTATGAAAAAAAGGCTTGGTGCTAAGCCATTACCAATTGCACTTCCTATTGGAGCAGGTGAAGATTTTAGAGGAATTATAGATTTAACAAATATGAAAGCTATTCAGTATAATGAAAGCTCTCAAGGTGCTGAATTTGAATATATTGATATTCCAAAAGAATTAAAGGCAGATGCTGATAAATGGAGAAATTTTTTAGTTGAAGAAGTTGCAAGCTTTGACGACGCATTAATGGAAAAATATTTAGAGGGTGAAGAAATATCTCCTGATGAAATTAAAGCCGCTTTGAAAAAAGGATGCTTGGAGAGTGCTTTTATACCAACTTTATGTGGATCAGCATTTAAAAACAAAGGTGTACAAAGAGTATTAGATGCGGTTATTGATTTTCTTCCTTCTCCAACAGATGTAGGAAGTATTCAAGGATCATCTGTTGATAATCCTGATAATAGTGTTGAAGTTAAAAATTCTGTAGATGGCTCATTTACTGCTCTTGCATTTAAAATTGCTACTGACCCATTTGTAGGAAAATTAACCTATATCAGAGTATATTCTGGTTCTTTGAAAAAAGGTTCATTCTGTATCGATTCAAATACTGGAGAAAAACAAAGAGTTTCAAGAATTCTTCAGATGCACGCTAATAAAAGAGAAGAGTTAGATGAAGCTAAGGCAGGAGAGATTGTTGCTGTAATTGGATTGAAAGATGTCAGAACTGGACATACCTTATCAGAAAAAGGCGATGTTACTTTAGAATCTATGGAATTTCCTGATCCAGTTGTTTCTGTATCCATTGAACCTGTTTCTAAAGGTGACCAAGATCAGTTAGCAAAAGGAATGAATAAATTAAGTGAAGAGGACCCAACCTTTAAAGTAAAAGTTGACAATGAAACTGGTCAAACTGTTATTTCGGGAATGGGTGAGGTTCATCTAGAAATTATTATTGATCGTTTGAAAAGAGAATTTAATGTAAATGCCAATGTTGGTAAGCCGCAAGTATCATTCAGAGAGGCAATTCAAAAACCAGTTGACAAAATTGACGAAAAATTTGTTAGACAGTCTGGTGGTAGAGGACAATATGGCCACGTAGTAATTAATGTAAAACCAACTGCACAAGGTGAAGGATATAAATTTATAAATAGTATCGTTGGAGGAGTAATTCCTAGAGAATATATTCCAGCAGTCGATGCCGGTATTCAAGAACAGTTAAAAAATGGTGTCTTGTATGGTTATCCAATCCCTGATGTTGAAGTTGAATTAGTGTTTGGTTCATATCATGATGTTGATTCTTCTGAAATTGCATTTAAAGTTGCTGGTTCCAGAGCAATAGCAAAGGCTTGCAAGTCTGCTAATCCAATATTGATGGAGCCTATTATGGCTGTAGAAGCAACTACGCCTGATGATTATTTAGGCGATGTTATTGGCGATATTAACTCTAGAAGAGGTAAAGTTGAGTCGATGGAGCAGCAAGGCACTAATCAGCAAATTAAAGCTGCAGTACCTTTAAGTGAAATGTTTGGATATGCAACAGATTTAAGATCTCTTTCACAGGGTAGAGCAAATTTCCATATGGACTTTAGTGAATATGCAAAAGTTCCTGCTTCAATTACAGAAAAATTAATGAAAACAGAAGCTAAGGATGGAGATTAATTAATTATGGCTAAAGATTTAATTAGAATTTCATTAAAAGCTTATGATCATAAGTTGCTCGACAAGTCAGCTGAAAAAATTATTAGAACAGCAAAGTCAACTGGAGCCATTATTTCAGGCCCAATTCCCTTGCCAACTAAAAGAACTGTATATACTGTTTTAAGATCACCTTTTATTGATAAAAAGTCTAGAGAGCAGTTTCAAACAAAAGTACATAAAAGAGTAGTAGATATTGTTAATTCAACACCTAAAACTGTGGAGTCTTTGATGAAATTAGATCTTCCATCAGGTGTAGATATTGAGATTAGAGGATAAGTAAGTATAATGTATGGCTTAATTGGCAAAAAAGTTAAAATGACCCAAATCTTCAATGAAAATGGTCATGTTGTACCAGTGACACTTGTTGAAGCTGGTCCTTGCACTGTGTCTCAAATAAAAGAAGAAAAAGACAATGGTTATAACGCGGTTCAGTTAGCGTATGGTCAAAAATCAAAAAATAATACTAATAAACCAACAACAGGTCACTTGTCAAAATCCGGATTAGAAACAGCTAAAGTTTTAGCAGAGTTTAAGTCAATTGAAGATTTTGAATACAAGCTTGGACAACAATTTGATGCTTCAATTTTTAATGTTGGTGAAATAATTGATGTTAAAGCAAAATCAAAAGGTAAAGGTTTTGCAGGAACTATTAAAAGACACAACTTTGCAAGGCAAGATGCTACTCATGGTAATAAACATACAGAAAGAGCTCCCGGATCGATCGGTCAAGCATCATGGCCATCAAGAGTTTTTAAGGGCATGAGAATGGCTGGAAGAATGGGCTCAGATAATGTTACTGTTAAAAATTTAGAAATAGTAGATATCGACAATAAAAACAATTTATTATTTATTAAGGGAGCAATTCCTGGTGCAAATAATTCACCAGTATTTTTGTTAAAAAAATGAAGATTAAATCATTAGACACAAGTAAAGATTTTACTTTGAAAGATAATATTTTCAAAGTTGCTATGAACTCTCAAGCAGTTTATCAATCTGTTGTTGCAGAAATGAATAATGCGAGACAAGGAACGAGTTCATCTAAAAACAGATCATTAGTTTCTGGTGGAGGTAAAAAGCCTTTTAGACAGAAAGGTACTGGTAATGCTAGACAGGGTACTAGCAGATCTCCGTTAAATAGAGGTGGAGGTGTTATTTTTGGTCCAAGTCCTAAATATTACTTCAAAAAAGTTAATGCTAAAACTAAGCAGCTTGCTTTTAAATGCATATTATCTGATAAAGTTAAAAATGGTTCATTTAAAGTGGTTGAATCACTTCCTAATCAGCCAAAAACCAAAGAATTTGTATCTTTTTTAAGAAAAAATAATCTTGATGGAAGAAAGCTAACAATTGTTTCTTCTATAATTGACGATAATTTGTCTTTAGCCTCAAGAAATGTTCCTTATGTTTCATTAGTCAAAGCTAATTCTTGTTCAGTTAAAGACTTATTTGATAATGAGTTCATACTTGCAGATTTATCTGGACTAGAGGATCTTTCAAATAGATTTGGAGGTAAGAATTAATGAAGCATTTTTCAAAGATTTTGATTAGGCCTATTGTAACTGAAAAGATGACAGCCTTACAAGAAACAGAGAATAAATACGCTTTTGAGATACCTTCTGATATAAATAAAATTGATGTTAAAAAAGCTGTTGAAGAAAAATTCAATGTCA
Organism: Fidelibacterota bacterium SCGC AAA298-D23; assembly: GCA_000402655.1. GTDB lineage: Bacteria > Fidelibacterota > Marinisomatia > Marinisomatales > Marinisomataceae > Marinisoma. The sequence goes on along the minus strand of AQSI01000002.1, from coordinate 200,498 downwards.
AAGTTTCTAAGGTGGCAATTTCTAACAGAAAAGGTAAAGCAAAGCAAATGACAGTTAAAAGTAATGGTCGAACTATAAGAACTGATGGATTTGCTAAGAGTAAAAAAAGAGCCATTGTTACATTGATAGATGGTTATAATATAGATTTATTTAGCGTGTAGGTATTTTAAATGGCTATAAGACAACTTAAACCAGTAACTCCAGCATCAAGATTTACTTCTAGACCTGATTTTTCAGAGATTACAACTGATAAGCCAGAAAAATCTTTAGTAAGAAAACTTAAGAAAACTGGCGGTAGAAATAATAAAGGTCGAATCACTTCTAGAAGAAGAGGTGGTGGACATAAAAGAAGTTATAGAATCATCGATTTCAAAAGAAATAAATTTGATATTGAGGGTAAAGTAGCAACAATTGAATATGATCCAAACAGAAGTGCATTTATTGCCTTGATTCACTATATCGATGGTGAAAAAAGATATATTATTCAGCCTGATGGATTAAAAGTTGGTGATAAAATTATTTCAAGTGAAAAAGCTGAGCTAAAAACTGGAAATGCTATGCAGTTAAAAAATATTCCATCTGGACAATTTGTCCATAATATAGAAATGATTCCTGGTAAAGGAGCACAGATGGCTAGAAGCGCAGGTGCATTTGTTCAAGTTATGGCTCATGATAACAATTATGTTACTCTTAAAATGCCATCAGGAGAAGTTAGAATGGTTCCTGATAAATGTTTAGCAACTGTAGGTGTTGTAGGAAATAAGCAACATGAGTTGGTTCGTTCAGGAAAAGCTGGAAGATCAAGATGGCTTGGAAGGCGTCCAAAGGTTAGAGGTGTGGCGATGAATCCAGTTGACCATCCAATGGGTGGCGGTGAAGGTAAAAGTTCTGGAGGTAGACATCCTGTTTCACCTTGGGGTAAACAAACAAAAGGTTTAAAAACCCGTAAGAAAAATAAAAAATCAAATGCTTTAATTATTAAAAGGAGAAATGATTAATGGCTAGATCTATTAGAAAAGGCCCTCATATTGATATGAAGCTTTTAAAAAAGGTTCATAAAATGGAAGAAGCTTCAAGCAAGTCTGTTATAAAGACTTGGGCGAGAAATTCAATTATTCTTCCAGACTTTGTAGGTCATACCTTTGCCGTTCATAATGGCAATAAGTTTATACCTGTTTTTATTACGGAAAATATGGTTGGCCATAAACTAGGTGAATTTTCTCCAACAAGAACATTTAGAATGCATTCTGGAGATAGAAAGAAAAAATAATGATGGAAATTGTATCAAAAGCAAATAGTGTTAGAATTTCTCCAAAAAAATTGAGAAAGGTAGCTGATTTAGTAAGAGGATTAAATGTAAATAAAGCTCTTAACTCTTTAAGTCATATGGATGAAAAAGGTGCAGGTATTATATTGAAGACATTATCTTCAGCCATTGCTAACGCTGATAATAATGAAGATTTTAATCTTGATATGAATTCAGTTAATGTAAAAACTATTACTGTTGATGAAGGTCCAGCATTAAAAAGATTTAGAGCAAGAGCTCAAGGGCGAGCTAACAGAATAAAGAAAAGAACTAGTCACTTAAAAATTGTTATAGGGTAAATAGATGGGACAAAAGACACATCCAAAAGGACTTAGATTAGAAGTTAATAAAAATTGGACTTCCAATTGGTTTCCAAAGAAGAATGCTTATGCTACTGATCTGGCCCAAGATATTAAGTTAAGAAAGTATTTGAAGAAGAGACTTCAAGACGCTTCAGTAGCTTCGGTAAATATTGAAAGAACTTCTCAAGCAATTACTGTTACTATACATACTGCTAGACCAGGTATTGTTATTGGTAGAGGAGGCGAAGAAGTTGCTAGACTTAAAAAAGAAGTTGCTAAGCTGTGTAATACTGAGGATATACATTTAAACATTAATGAAGTAAAGCGTCCAGAATTAAATGCAGAGTTGGTAGGCCAAAATATTGCTTCTCAGCTGGTTAAAAAAATGCCATACAGGAGAGTTTTAAATAAAACTATGCAATCAACTATGAGAATGGGTGCTGATGGAATTAGAATTAACGTTTCTGGCAGATTAGGCGGCGTTGAAATTGCAAGATCTGAAAGATTTATGGAGGGAAGAGTACCTCTTCATACTTTGAGAGCTGATATAGATTATGCACTTGTTGAAGCCCATACTACTTATGGTATTATTGGAATAAAAGTTTGGATTTGTAACGGATTTGCAAAGGCTAAGAAATAATGTTAGAACCAAAAAAGATTAAATTTAGAAAAGTCCACAGAGGAAACCGTAAAGGAATGGCTAAAGGTGGTACCGAGGTAAACTTTGGTAGTTACGGTATGAAAGCAATGGAGCCAGGATGGATTACTGCTAGACAAATAGAAGCTACAAGAATCTCTATATCTAGAAGAGTAAGGAAAGTAGGAAAGATGTGGATTAGAATTTTTCCAGATAAACCTATTACAAAGAAACCTCTTGAAACAAGAATGGGTAAAGGTAAAGGTTCACCTGAATTTTGGGTAGCAAATGTAAGACCTGGAAGAATTTTATTTGAAGTGGAAGGAATATCAAAAGAATTGGCTCAAGAAGCTTTTAGAATTGCTGGTAATAAGTTGGCAATTAAAACAAAATTAGTATCTAGAAGAGGTTTAGATGAAAATTGAAGATCTTAGAAAACTGTCTGAAAATGATTTGAAATCAAGATTGATTGATAATTTAGAAAGTTTACAAAAGTATCGTTTCCAAAAATCTATTCAACAATTAGAAGATTATAAGCTTATTTCAGAGATGAAAAAAGAGAATGCTAAGATTAATACTGTATTAAAAGAATTATCTATAAATGGAGAAAATAATTAATGGATAGAAATGCTCAAAGAATGGTAGGAAAAGTTATTTCAAATGCAATGGACAAGACTGTTGTAGTGAGCGTTGAAAGACTTGTGAAACACAAGCTTTATAAGAAATATATGAAAAGGTCTAAAAAATATTATGCTCATGATGAAAAGAACGCATTTAATGTCGGAGATACTGTGCAAATAGTTGCTTCTAAACCATTGAGCAAGACAAAAAGATGGAGAGCTTCTAAGCTTATTAACGTTAGTAAAAAATAATGATTCAACAAGAAACAAGATTAAAAGTAGCAGATAATTCTGGAGCCAAAGTTGTTCAATGCTTTAAAGTGTTGGGTGGTTCAAAGAAAAGGTATGCGAGTATTGGAGATATTATAGTTGTATCTGTCAAATCATCGACTCCTGGTGGTATGGTTAAAAAAGGAGAAGTTGCTAGAGCCGTTGTTGTTCGTGTGAAAAAAGAAGTTAGAAGAAGAGATGGTTCATATATTAGGTTTGATGATAATGCTGCAGTGATATTAAATGCTCAGAATGAGCCAAAAGGAACAAGGATCTTTGGTCCTGTAGCAAGAGAATTAAGAGAGGGTGGGTACATGAAAATTATTTCAATGGCCCCAGAGGTATTATAATGAAAATTAAAAAAGATATGATGGTAAAAGTTGTTTCTGGAAATTTTAAAGGTATGACTGGAAAAGTACTAAAAGTAATTCCTCATTCTCAACGTGCAATCGTTGAAGGTGTTGCTTTAACAAAAAGAGCAGTACGTCCAACTCAAGAGAATCCACAAGGAGGTTTTTCTGAAAGAGAAAGATCTTTACATATCTCAAATCTTATGGCTCTTGAAGGTGATGATGCTTCAAGGATTGGATATAAAATACTTGATGATAAATCTAAAGTTAGAGTTTCAAAAAGAAGCGGCAAAGAATTAGGATAAATGATGAGTATTCCAAATTATAAGAAAAAATATTTAGATGAAGTAAGACCTCATTTATTGAAAAAGTTTGAATTTACAAGTATTATGCAGGTTCCTAAAATTGAAAAAATTACACTAAATATTGGTATTGGCAATGCAAAAGATAATAAAAAAGCTTTACAATCTGCATTAGAAGAACTCATGCTAATAACTGGTCAAAAGCCTGTTGTTACTACTGCCAAAAAGGATATTTCAAATTTCAAGATCAGAAAAGGTTTTCCAGTTGGTTGTAAAGTTACACTTAGAAAAGACTTTATGTACGAGTTTTTGGAAAGATTATGTGCAGTTGCATTACCTAGAACTAGAGATTTCAGAGGTTTATCTTTTAAATCTTTTGATGGAATGGGTAATTATAGCTTTGGAATTAAAGAACAAGTTGTTTTTGCTGAGATAGATTATGACAAAGTTGATTCAATTAGAGGTATGGATGTAATTATTACAACTTCATCATCAAATGATGATATTTGTTATGAGCTATTGAGGGCTATGGGTTTACCTATAAGAGAAAAAAATGTTGTAAACAATGTTGAGGAGCAGGATGGCTAAAAAATCAAAAATTGTAAGAGAGTTTCATTTACAGAAAAAAGTTCAAAGACATTTTGAATTAAGAAAAGAATTAAGAGCAATAATTAAAAATCCAAATGTATCGGATGAAGAGAAAGAAAAAGCTGTTATTAAAATGCAAAAACTCCCTAGATCTTCCAGTGCTTCAAGATTAACAAATCGTTGCGCTGTATCAGGAAGACCAAAAGGATATATGAGAAAATTTGGATTATCAAGAATAACATTTAGAGAGCTTGCACTTAAGGGCGAATTACCAGGTGTAACAAAGGCAAGTTGGTAGGAGAAATATATGTCAATGACAGATCCAATAGCAGACTTTTGTACTAGAATCAGAAATGGTTATGCTGCAAAAAAAAGATGGGTTGATGTTCCTTCGTCTACCTTAAAGAAAAGATTGTCTCTTGTTCTCAAAGAAGAAGGATATATCGATAATTTTGTTTTTGTTGATAAGGAAGATAGTAAAGAAGACATTAGATTATATCTCAGATATAATGAAAACTCCCCTGCTATTACAACAATTGAAAAAATTAGTAAACCTGGAAAAAGGGTATATGTTGCATGTTCTGAAATTCCAAGAGTATTAAATGGTCTAGGAATTAGTGTCTTATCAACTCCTAAGGGAGTAGTAAGCAATAAAGTAGCTAGAGAATTAAAAGTTGGAGGAGAGTTGCTCTGCAACGTTTGGTAGTATGTCAAGAGTTGGAAATAGATTAATTAATATACCAGACGGTGTTTCTTTAGAAAATAAAGAAAGCCAATTAATGGTTAAGGGTCCCAATGGAAGCCTTATGGTAAACTTATGTGATGAAGTTTCAGTCAATATTGATGATAAAGTCATGAATCTTTCAAGAAAATCCGAAGATAAAGTTGCTAAATCTATGCATGGTACTACTAGACAGTTAATTTTTAATGCTATTGAAGGTGTTACAAATGGTTTTTCAAAGCACCTTGAAATTATTGGAGTTGGTTTTAATGTTAAATCTCAAAGTAATAGATTAATATTTCAGTTAGGTTTTTCACATGATATTGCATTTGATTTACCGGAGGGTATTGAAGCAGTTGCAAATAAAACCACGCTTGAAATTAAAGGCGCTGATAAACAGTTAGTTGGTCAAGTAGCTGCCAAAATTAGGTCTTTAAAGAAGCCCGAGCCGTACAAAGGAAAAGGTATTAGATATAAGGATGAATATGTTCGTTCTAAACAAGGTAAAACAGTTGGAGGGGGCGAATAATGAGAGCTTTAAAGCTTAAGAAAGAACAATACGCAAGAAGAAGAAAAAGATCAAAAAAGGCTTTTGCTAATAAAGATGAGATGAGATTATGTATTTTTAAAAGTACTAATCACATTGAAGCACAAATTATTGATGATTTTAATCAAAAGACCATTGTTTCTGCATCTTCTAAAGAAAAAGAGTTTTCAAAGAAAAAGGTGACTAAAACTGAGCTTGCAGCACTTGTTGGAACTTCTCTTTCTAAAAGAGTAAAAGGAAAAAAGATTAATAAAATTTATTTCGATAGAAATGGATTTAGATACCACGGCAGAGTTAAGTCTTTAGCTGAAGCGGCTAGAGAAGGTGGTCTTAAATTTTAAATGGAGCATAAATGAGTATAATAAATTTTTCTGAACTTGATTTAAAAGAAGAATCAGTTATTAGAATTAATAGAGTTGCTAAGGTTAATTCACGTGGAAAAAGATTTAGTTTTTCTACTCTAGTAGCAATTGGTGATGGTAAATCGTATGTAGGCATTGGTTCTGGAAAAGCTAATGAAGTTATTGTATCAATAAATAAGGCTAAAGAAAACGCGAGACAAAACTTGGTTAAGGTTCCAGTAATAAATTATACTATTCCTCATGAAATAATCGGAAAGCATGGCGCTAGCAGAGTTTTATTAAAGCCTGCTCCCTATGGTACAGGTATTATTGCCGGTTCTGCAGTTAGATTAATTATGGAACAAGTTGGAATTAATAATATTTATTCAAAAGTATTAGGATCTAATAATGCTATGAATGTTGCTAAAGCTGTTATGAATGCGTTAACTAGCTTACAAGATGTAAGAGTTGTAGCTAAGAAGAGAGGAAAAACACCCAAAACACTTTTTGAGACTTAAAATGGCTAAAAAACAATTAAAAATAACTCAAATTAAAAGCAGAATCGGGTATTCAAGAAAAGCTAAAGCCACACTTGATGCCTTAGGACTTACTAAAATGAATAAATCAGTTATTTTAGAAGCAAACGATGCTATTGTAGGTATGATAAAAAAAATTGATTATTTAGTAAAGGTAGAAGAAGTATGAAATTAGTTAAACCGTCAAGCGCACTAAAAAAATCTAAAAGAGTTGGAAGAGGTCATGGTTCTGGTTTAGGAACTACTGCTGGTAGGGGTCATAAAGGTGCCGGTCAGAGAAGTGGTCACAAATACCGTTTTTGGTTTGAAGGGGGTCAAATGCCTCTACATAGAAGAGTACCAATGAGAGGATTTAATAATTCTAATTTTGCAAAAACTTTTGAAATAGTAAATCTTTCACAGATTTCTAAGCTTAAAGTGAAGAATGTTGATGCTGAAGTTATGTCAAAAAATGGACTTATTTCATCTATTTTTGCACCAGTAAAGGTTTTAGGAAATGGTTCTATCGATAAAGCGGTTAATGTCATCGCATCTTCATTCAGTGATTCAGCTGCAAAAAAAATTGAGGATGCTGGAGGAAAGGCTACTACTCTGTGATTGAAAAAATAAGAAATATTTTTGCTATACCAGAGCTAAGGAGAAAAATTTTATTTACCTTATGTATATTAGTGATTGTAAGGCTTGGATCTCAAGTGCCAATTCCAGGTATAAATCCGGACGCATTAAGACAAACTATGGAATCTTTGAATGATACATTTTTTGGCTTATTTAACTTGTTTACTGGTGGTGCTTTTGGACAAGCAGCAATCTTTGGTTTGGGAATTATGCCATATATTTCTGTTTCCATTGTTATTCAAATTTTGCAAACAACACTACCATATTTTCAAAGACTTGCCATGGAAGGTGAGAGCGGAAGAGCAAAAATTACTCAGATAACTAGATACGGTACTGTAGTTCTAGCTTTCGTTCAATCTATTTTTATTTCTTTGTTACTTGAAAGTTATGGAATTGTTTTAAACCCAGGTTTTTTGTTCAGATTCACTGCTGTAGTAAGCATTACAACTGGAACTATGTTATTATTGTGGTTAGGTGAAAAAATTACTGAACATGGAATTGGCAATGGTATTTCTTTAATTATTATGGTTGGTATCATAGCAGCTTTTCCAAATGTAATAATTTCTGAAATTTCATACTTTCAACAAGGTGTAAGGGGTATTCTCTCTGAACTATTTTTGATGCTGCTTTTCTTTTTTCTAGTTATGATGATTATTTTGGTTCAGCAAGGCGTAAGAAAGGTTCCAGTTCAATATGCTCGAAGAATCATTAGTTATTACAAATATTATCTCTGCTCCCTTTTCAACCATTCTTTTTGCAACCTTAAAACTGCTTGAGTCATAGCAAATCATAATAGATGATTTCACATTTCCTATATCAAAAGTATTATAATTTTGACCTGGAGAAAAACTTCCCATGTCGTCAAATTGATTAATTTTTGAAAGCCAATTTTTAAAAAAAGGAACATATTCGGCAAACGGGACTAAAAAAATTTTTTGGTAAGTATCATAAAATCCATCTGGTCTTAAAAAAATTGCACTATTATAAACTTTTAGTTCATCATTAAAAATCATTCTTTGAGGAATTCCAGTAATTAAAACTGAATCCTCAATTTTTGCTTGCAATTCTTTTCTCTTTTTTGAATCTGTAGTAGCTAGAAATGATGTTAAAGCTGCTTCTGGCCAAACTATTACATCAGGATTTGATTCTAATGATTTTTCTAAAAGATCATTCATTATATTGTCATTTCTAATTTTTAGATTTGGATTCCACTTTTCATCAGGATAAATCACAGGTTGTCCAATTGAAACATTAATCTGCTTTTGAAAATTTGTTTTATTATAATTTGAAATTAAAACTTGTCCAATTAGTGCATTAATTATTATTACGGATAAAAAACCAAAAATATATTTTTTTTGATTTAGTAAAATNNTNNCTGTNGAAGAATTGTTGGACGTAAAGTATATGGAGGTCAAAATACTTATTTGCCTCTAAAAATCAATACAGCTGGAGTAATTCCAATTATTTTTGCACAATCTATAATTCTTATTCCAGGGACTATTGCTACATTTTTTGGACAAGATGCTACTCAATCTAACTTTATTTCTTTATTCGCTATGGACCATTGGTTTTCAAACACAATGTTTGCCTTGTTGATTATATTTTTTACTTATTTTTATACTGCATTACAATTTGATCCCAATCAAGTGTCTTCAACTTTAAAACAACAAGGTGGTTTCATTCCTGGAGTCAAACCAGGTAAAAAGACAGCTGAGTTTATTGAAAATATTTTAACAAGAGTTACCCTCCCTGGTGCTTGTTTTTTAGGTTTTATAGCTCTCATGCCATATTTTCTTCAACAATTTGCAGGACTTGATTATGCCTATGCTTCATTTTTTGGTGGAACTAGTTTACTTATTGTTGTTGGTGTTGGACTAGACACTTTAAGTCAAATAGAATCCCATTTGCTTTCTAGACATTATGATGGTTTTTTAACTAAAGGAAAGGTTAGAAGTAGACGTGGTTGATATTAACAATCATCTTGAAGTGAAAGCTTTATCTGAAAGTTGTCAGATTCTCTCTGACACCTTAAATAAGGTAGAAAAAAATATTTTTCCAGGCCAATCAGTCCTTGAGCTAGATAAGATTGCTGAAGACTATATTATTTCATGTAATGCCAAACCTGCATTTAAGGGGTATGATGGATTTCCAGCAACTCTTACAGTTTCTATAGATGATGAGATTGTTCATGGAATTCCTAAAAACATGATCCTCAAGGAAGGACAAATTGTAAGCATTGATTGTGGAGTAATAAAAAATGATTTTTATAGTGACTCCGCAAGAACGATAGCTATAGGAGAAATTTCTGATGAGAAGCAAAGATTATTAGATGTTACAAAAAAAGCATTGGATATTGGGATTCAAAATGCTTTAGTTGGAAATAAAATATTTGACATAAGTAATTCAATACAAGAATATGTTGAATCTGAAGGCTTCTCAATTGTTAGAGAGTTAGTTGGTCATGGAATTGGAAGGCATTTGCACATAAAACCGCAAGTTCCAAATTTTTCCATTCCTGCTACTCCAGATTTAGATGTGGTATTGAAAGAAGGAATGTGTTTAGCTATTGAACCTATGGTAAATGTTGGAGCTAGACATATTAAAACTGATAGTGATGGATGGACGATAAGAACAAAAGATGGTAGTTCAAGTGCGCACTTTGAACATTCAATTCTTATTACTAAGTTCCAACCCAGAATTTTAACTTAATAAAAAATGGCAAAACAAGAGTCAATAGAAGTAGAAGGAACTATAAAAGAAGCTTTACCTGGAGCAAGGTTTAGAGTAACAATAAATCTTGGGGGTAAAGAGCATGAAGTTTTAGCCCATGTTAGTGGTAAGATGAGAATGCACTTTATTAAAATGCTTCCAGGAGATAAAGTTGATTTACAATTGTCTCCTTATGACTTAACTAGAGGTAGAATAACATTTAGGCAGTAATTATGAAAGTAAGGGCGTCAGTTAAAAAAAGAAGTAGAGATTGTATTATCGTTCGAAGAAAAGGACGTATTTATGTTATCAACAAGAAGAACCCTAGATTTAAACAGAGGCAAGGATAATGGCTAGAATAGCAGGTGTAGATATACCAAAGGATAAAAAGGTAGCATATTCCTTAAGATATGTTCACGGGATTGGTTTAAAGACTGCTCTTGATATTTGTGAACAAGCTAAAGTTGATCCTAACACTCGTGTAACTGATTTATCATCAAAGCAAGAAGATGAAATCAGAAAAGTTATTGTTGATCTTAAGCTTCTTATTGAAGGTGAGCTTAGAAGTGAAAATTTAAAAAATGTTAAAAGATTGCAAGATATTGGTAGCTACAGAGGTGTTAGACACAGAAAATCTTTACCAGTAAGAGGACAAAGAACTAAAACCAATTCTCGTACAAGAAGAAGCAAAAAAAGACAAACAATTTCGTTAGGTAAGAAGGCAGTATAATATGGCTACACAGGCTAGATCAAGTAAGAAAAAGAAAAAGATTAATCCAAATGGTGTTGTTCACATTAAAGCAACTTTCAACAATACAAATATAACTGTTTCAGATGAATTTGGTAATGTGATCGCATGGGCAACAGCAGGAAAGGCAGGTTTTAAAGGTTCTAGAAAAAATACCGCATATGCAGCAACAGTTGCTTCAGAGAAAGTAGCTAGTGAGGTGGTAAGTATGGGTATGACTACTGTAGCCGTGAGAGTTAAGGGTCCTGGCGCTGGAAGAGAATCAGCTATAAGAGCTTTGTCTGCAGCAGGACTTCAGGTTACATCAATTTCTGATGTTACACCTTTACCGCATAACGGATGTAGACCTAAAAAACAGAGAAGAGTATAAATTATGGCAAAATTAAATACACCTAAGGGTAAAATTGTAAGAAAACTAGGAGTAAATATTTTTGGAAATCCTAAGTTTGATAGATTGTTATCAAAAAAAGGTTACGGTCCAGGTCAACACGGTAAGTCAGGTAAAAGATTTTCTACATATTCAGTACAATTACAAGAAAAGCAAAAAATTAAGTTTACTTATGGAATGCTTGAAAAACAGTTCAGAAATTATTTCAAAAAAGCTTCACAAATGAAAGGTGAAACTGGATTAAATCTTCTTGTAATGCTTGAGTCAAGACTAGATAATGTTATATTCAAGTTGGGGTTTGCTCCAACAAGACCAGCTGCAAGACAATTAGTTAGTCATGGTCATTTTATGGTGAATAACAAAAAAGTTAATATAGCTTCTTACCGATTAAAGCCTGGAGATTCTGTTACTGTTAGAGATAAAAGTAAAAAATTAGATATTATTTTAAATTCAATTAAAATGGTAAAAGGTGATTTAAATATATCATGGTTATCAGTTGACAAGTCAAAAATGGAAGGAACATTTGTTAGTTTTCCGGAAAGAGATGAAATTGATTTGACTATGAACGAACAATTAGTTGTTGAATATTATTCAAGATAAAGGAAGAAACATGAGCAATGATTTAAAATTTAAAATTTCACATAAAATTACTGATGATAATTCGAGTAATTTTACCATAAAACCTCTAGATAGAGGTTATGGAATTACAGTTGGTAATTCTTTGAGAAGAGCTCTTCTTACAGCTGTGCCCGGTGCTGCGATAACAAATGTTAAAATTGATGGTGCTCATCATGAATTCTCCACGATCGACGGAGTGAAAGAAGATGTTGCAGATATTATTATGAACTTAAAAGGCGTTCGCTTTCATTTGTTTGAAAGTAAAGTAGAACCAATTTTTTTAAAAGTTAAAGGTCCTAAAGCTTTCACAGCTGCTGATATACAGGCTGCAAGCGATGATTTCACTATTTTAAATTCAAATCATCACATTACTGATGTTGCAAAAGGTACAACACTTGAAGTTGAATTAAGACTTGGAATTGGAAAGGGTTATAAATCCAGCGAAGAAAATAAATTAAATAATTCACCAGTTGGTATGATACCAATTGATAGTATTTTTAATCCAGTTACAAAAGTGTCTTTTAACGTTTCTCCACTTCCAGGAGCAAAAGAGGACACAGAAATGCTTTCATTAAATGTTACAACAGATGGATCAATCACTCCAATTGATGCTGTAAGTTATTGTTCTTCTGTTTTATCAGAACATTACAATATTATAAATTCCATAAGCAATCCATCAATTCTTGAAATAGATAAACCAGTTAGTGAAGAGATTCTTCAAATTCGTAAACTACTTGAATCATCTATTGATGAAATGGAACTATCAGTAAGAAGTCATAACTGTCTTGAAGCAGCGGGTATTACTTTGATTGGAGAGCTAGTTGACAAGGACGAAGCTGAAATGCTTGAATATAAAAATTTCGGAAGAAAGTCATTAAACGAGCTTATTGAAAAACTTGAAACCATGGGATTAAAGTTTGGAATGGATACTAGTCCTTACACTGAAGACGAAGCATAATGAGAAAAAGAATATCATCAAGAAAATTTGGAAAATTGTCTGCTCACAGGAAAGCCATGATGTCTAATTTAGCCAGTTCTTTAATTGAACATAAACGAATAAAAACAACACATCAAAAAGCTTTAGAGTTAAGAAAATTTATTGAACCAATGGTTACAAAAGCTAAAAACCATACTGTTCATAATAGACGTGAAGTTTTGAAAAAAATTAATAATGATGATGCAGTAAAAACTCTTTTTGATGTAATTGCTCCAAGCTATTCTGATAGACCTGGCGGTTATACTAGAATTATTAAGCTTGGATCAAGAGTAAATGATGCCGCAAAAATATCTTTAATTGAATTTGTAGACAAATTTAATTTCAACACTGAAGAAGTAGTTGATGTTACTGAAGATTCTCCACCTGAAGAAGAAGTTAAAGAATAGTTAAATTTCTTTAATTATTTCTACTAAATATTTTTCATCAATTTCACAAAAATCTTGATGTATGTTTGAATCAACATCTAAAACATAATTTATACCATTCATTTCAAAGGGTATACAAAGTTCTGATTTGCTATTTTCATCACAAACTATGTGACCTTGAAAAGTATTTACATTTTCAATGTTTAAAATTTTGTTTTTTAAAATTGCAGTACCACAGACTCCATCAAAAGTAATAGGACTGCAAGGTATTTTGCTTGCACAATATTCTGATACAAGAAGTTTATCATATTCTTGAAAATAAAAACCACAAAAAATCCAACTTTCAAATGATTCAAAAAGCAATTTTGAAATAAATTTAAGCTTATTACTTTCCGATGTACTTTTAATTCTTTCAATACATTTTATATATATTTTTTCTTTATTTTTAGATGATAACATTATTCTAAAAATATGAAAAATATCAAAAAACCAATAATCATTTCTGGTATACCAAGATCAGGGACAACCCCCTTAGGTAGTGTACTGTCATCTATAAAAGGTTTTTCGATGATTTATGAGCCATTTAACGCGAACCAGGGTATAATTGATGTCCATTTCAATTATCTTTATCCTGGCAAGAATATTTCTGTCGAACAATTTCAATCAATCTTTAATAATCTTATACAATTGAAATCTAGCTTCAAGAAAGGATATTTAAAGAATGATAGTTTAGCAAAGAGAATTTTTAAAACTTTTTTTGGCAATGAAAGTTCTTTATCCTTTCTCAAAGCTAAAAAAAGCTTAAGTACTAACCAATTATTGATAAAAGATCCATTTCTATTATTTTGTTCAAAAGAGTTATGCTTAAATCATAAAGTAATAATTTGTTACAGACCTTTAATGGCTCTTGCAGGTAGTTTCAAAAGAATGAAGTGGGACTTTAAAGAATTTGAAGACTTAATAAATTTTTTTCCACCAAACAGTATTAAATCTTTGAGGTTTAAAGCTAATGATAAAATATCAAGCAATGTGGTAGGAGCAATACAATTCTATGAATTGTTTTACAATTACATGAACAGTATAAATTCAAACAAAAACTTATATTTTTTTTCACAACAAGAATTTTCTACTGATCCGATTGAAGAAATTACAAATGTGTTAAAATGGCTTGAATTAGAGGTTTCTGATGAAATAATTCAACTTTCGCAATCTTTAAACAAGGGTAAAAGCTCTCAGATTCACATTCCAGATCAAAGTATACAACATGACCCCGATTATAATAAAAAATATAGTAATGAATATTACAAATTAGTGCTTACAAAAGAGGAGATTGATTTGATTGATGCTTTTGTAGCGGAGGAGAGATTTGAACTCCCGACCTTCGGATTATGATTCCGCTGCTCTAACCAACTGAGCTACTCCGCCATAAACGGCTAAAGTTATATCACTCAGAATTAAATGTCTAAATTATTTTATTATTTAATTTTTTTTAAAAAACTCTTTGCTTTTTTTTAATGTTTTGTAATTTCATTGATTGACGAATTAAATAGGAGATAACTAACTCAATGAAGTACAAATCAAAAAAAGAATTTTTAGATTCTGTTGTTGATAATTATTCAGATCAAAAAGAATTTCATCAAGCTGTCGAAGAGGTTATACATTCAATTTGGAATACTGCTGCAAATAATGAAGAATATTGCAAATTCAATATTTTAGATAGAATAGTCGTTCCAGATAGAATTATTATTTTTAGAGTTCCATGGATGGATGATAAAAATAATGTTCATGTCAATTTAGGATATAGAATACAATTTAATTCAGCTATTGGCCCATACAAGGGTGGTTTGAGATTTCACCCTAATGTTAATCTAGGAATATTAAAATTTTTAGCTTTTGAGCAAGTATTTAAAAATAGCTTAACTGGATTAAACCTTGGCGGTGGTAAAGGTGGATCAAATTTTGATCCTAAAGGAAAGTCTGATAAAGAGATAATGAGTTTTTGTTATGCTTTTATGAATGAACTATATAGACATATTGGTAGAAGAACTGATATTCCTGCAGGAGATATTGGTGTTGGAGCTAAGGAAATTGGATTTATGTTTGGGCAATACAAGAAAATTAGAAATGCATTCACTGGAGTCTTAACAGGAAAAGGTACCAATTGGGGAGGAAGTTTAATTCGTCCAGAAGCTACTGGATATGGTCTAGTTTATTTTGTTGTAGAGATGATGAAAACTAGAAAGCATTCCATTAAAGGTAAAACTGTTACAGTATCAGGTTCAGGTAATGTTGCTCAATTTGCTTGCGAAAAATTAATTGAGCTTGGTGCCAAGCCAGTCACTCTTTCAGATTCGAGTGGGTTTATTCATGATCCAGATGGTATAACACAAGAAAAAATTGAATATGTAAAGAAATTGAAAAGTGTTAGATCAGCTAGAATTTCAGAATATGCAAAGAAGTATAATGTTAAATATACCAAAGGCAAGCGTCCATGGTCAATTAAATGTGATATCGCATTACCTTGCGCAACTGAAAATGAATTAAATCTTGATGATGCAAAAGAACTTACTGGTAATGGTTGTTATGTAGTTGCTGAAGGTGCAAATATGCCTTCCACTACTGATGCTGTACATCATTTCATTAATAAAAAAATATTATATGGTCCTGGTAAAGCTGCAAATGCTGGAGGAGTAGCAATATCAGGAATTGAGATGAGTCAAAATAGTACAAGAATTCCACTATCAAGAGAGAAAGTTGATGGTTTGCTAAAAGAAATTATGCAACGCGTACATAGAACTTGTGTAAAATATGGTGATAAAGGAGACTTTATTAATTATGTTGATGGTGCTAATATTGGTGGATTTGTAAGAGTTGCTGATTCAATGATAGACCAAGGAATTGTTTAATTTAATTTGTATCTTATGCGGTCATGTTGCGTAAGATTTCAACAATAGATTTTAAGTCGTCAAATACAACATCTGGGAAAACTGTTCTCATTCGGGTTGATTATAATGTACCGGTAGAAAATGAATTAGTAACAGATGATTATCGAATTCTTAAATCAATTCCTACTATTAAGTATTGTTTAGATCAGGGAGCAAAGGTAGTCTTGATGTCTCATATGGGAAGACCAAAAGGAAAGGTTAATAGTAATTATTCTCTTATTCCCGCAGGCGAAAAGCTAGCTGAATTATTAGAAGTACCAATAAAATTTTCTGAAGATTGTATATCTGAAGATGCTATAGATGTTTCAAAAAATCTTAAAGACGGAGAAATACACTTACTAGAAAACTTAAGATTTTATAATGAAGAAATTGAAAATAATTCAGATTTTTCTTCAAAGCTAGCTAAACATGGCTCTATATATATAAATGATGCTTTTGGAACTGCTCATAGAAATCACGCTTCAAACTCAGGGATTACAAAGCACTTTGCAACAAAAGGAATAGGTCTTTTAGTTGAACAGGAAATAAAATTTCTTTCTGAAAAGCTATCAAATCCCTCTAAACCACTTACATTAATTATTGGAGGTTCAAAAATTGATACAAAGATTGCTGTAATCGAGAAATTTTTAGATCTTGCAGATAATATTATTATTGGCGGTGCTATGGCAAATACATTTTTACTTGCAATGGATTATAATATCGGTATGTCCTTAGCAGAAAAGGATAAGATTAATGTTGCAAAAAATTTATTAAAAGAAGCTTCAAAAAGAGGAACCAATATTATTCTTCCGGTAGATTTGACAGGAGAGCTAGATTCATTTGGTTCTGGCAACATTACCTATGCTGATGCTAAAGATATCCCAGAAAATATGATTTGTGAGGATATTGGAGAGAAATCAATAAAGCTATTTACTGATATTATATCCTCATCACAAACTTTACTATGGAATGGTACTGTTGGAGTAGCTGAAAATCCTAATTTTGCAGTGGGAACAAATAGAATTGTTGATGCTATCATAGAAAACCAATTAACTTCAATTGTTGGAGGTGGAGATACTGTGGCAGCTATAAGAAATTATGATAATAGTTTGATTGAGCAATTTTCTCATGTATCTACTGGAGGAGGTTCGTGTCTTGAAATGCTTTCAGGTAAAACACTACCAGCGTTGGAGATGTTGAAAAAATGAATAAAAAAATATTTGCTGCAAATTGGAAAATGTACCTTAATAGCAATGAATCCAGAGAGTTCATGTTAAAAATAAATGCTAATAAAGACCTTTTTTCAGAGTTTGATATTATGATTTTTCCAAGTCATGTAGCTATAAGTATTATTCAAGATTTAGCTAAAGGGTTTGATAATATTAAAATTGGAATGCAAGATTGTGATATACTAACTTCTGGAGCTGTTACTGGTTCCAACTCCATTACATCTCATAAAGTAGACTCATGTATTGTAGGTCACTCTGAAAGAAGAACTATTTTTAATGAAAATGATGAATTAATTAAGAAAAAGCTTAATAATTGTTTAGATCAAATAGGTTCAGCTATTCTGTGTGTTGGTGAAACTCTTAATGAAAAAGAAGAAAACAAAACTTTTGAAGTAATCAAAAAACAGTTATCTATTTTACCACATCAAATTCAAGGAAAAAATCTTGATATAGCTTATGAGCCTGTATGGTCAATTGGAACTGGATTAGTTGCTTCTAAGCAACATATAGAAGATGTTCTTTCATATATAAATATTTTAATAAAAGAGTTATATTCCGATGAAGATAGACCTAATATTCGTTTGTTTTACGGAGGGTCAGTAGACGAAAATTCTGTTGAAGAGTTATCATCAATTTCATTGTTAGATGGGTTTTTAATTGGTAGCGCTAGTGCAGATTTTGACAAATTTAAAAATATGTTAAATAAAATGAGGTAATATGGTTCAATTTTTAATAACGATTCATACAATTATTAGCATTCTTTTGATTGTAGTTGTTTTGATGCAGTCTGGTCAAGGAGGCTTAAACTCGATGATGAGCGGTACAGCAAATTCTATGCTAGGATCATCTGGAGCTAATGATTTTATTACAAAATTAACGACAGGTTTAGGTATTGCTTTTATTGGTTTAGCAATGCTTATTGGTGCTTTAAGCGGAGAGTCTAATCCATCATCAGAATCGATATTGCAAAAAGATGCTGAATCAAGACTGACTGATGAAATGATTCCACAAGAATTTTCTCTTCCATCAGCGGGAGAGTTAATTCCTGAGGATGACTCGTCAAACTAATTTTTGCCGAAGTGGTGGAATTGGTAGACACGCTAGCTTGAGGGGCTAGTGGAGGAAACTCTGTGTGGGTTCAAGTCCCGCCTTCGGCACAAATATTTTTTAAACATTATTTTTAAAAGAATTATTAGATTAAGAAAAATTTGAAATAAACATAAGGTGATAAAATGAAAAATTTCATTATAGTACTTTTAACTTGTTCTGCTTTATATGCTCAAACTTCAGCAGTTGCATTATATGAAGAATCTCAAAAAGCTCTTTCAGCTGGGAATATTGAGCTAGCTGGAGAAAAAATTAGAGCTGCAATTGATGCAGATAAGTCAAATGAAAAGTTCAGATCAGAGTTTGATAGACTTAATAATTTAAGAAATAAAAGAAATAACGCCAATCGAGCAGTTCAAGATGGAAGATTTGATGATGCAATTGAAGGTTTTGGCGATGTTCTTAAAAGCGTTCCAAATTCTACGGAATCTTTGTATGGAACAGGAAAAGCTTATGAAGGAAAAAAAGAATTTATGACAGCAGTTGATTTTTATAAAAAATCTCTGCAAGTAGATTCTGGGTATGATAAATCCAAAAAATCAATTTCAAATGTTGCAAAAAAACTTTATAACAGTGCCAACCAGGATTATAAAAATGGTAATCTTGAATCAGCGATGACAAAATATAATCAGGTTCTTTCAATAAATTCTAGGATTTATCAAGCACATTTTCAAATTGGAGTTCTTCAAAGAAAGATGGGAAATTTATCCATGGCTATTGAAAACTATTTAAAAGCTTTAGATATTAAAAAAACTTACGACAAGGGTTGGTATAGTTTAGGTCTTGCTTACAAAGAAAACGGCGACATTGAAAATGCTATGAATTCTTTTAAAGAGACAGTTCGCTTAAATAGTAAATACTACAAGGCTCACAAAAGTTTAGGGGATATTTACATTGATACTGAAGAATTTGATAAAGCTATTTCAAGCTTTCAAAAGGCTATTGATGTAAAGCCAAATTATTCATTTGCATATCATTCTCTTGGAATTACTTATGCGAAAATCGAAAATTTTGAAAAATCAGCTGAAGCATTATCAAAAGCTGTTGAAATTGCACCAAAAGAACATTTATCATGGTTTCATTTAGCGGAAGCATACAATAAGCTTGGTGACTGCGAATCTGCTAAAGAAGCAGCGTTAGAATCTACAGATCTTAAAAAGAATTTTGGTGGGGGTTGGTTTGAACTCGGAATAGCTGAATATTGTAGTGGCTCAGGAAATAAAAATGCATCTATTAATCATTTTGAAAGAGCTCGAAATGATCGCGATTGGAGGAAGATGGCGGAATATGAAATTGATCGTGTAAGAAATCCTGAAAAATATGAGCAATGATCAAAGCTGTAATATTTGATTTAGATAACACACTTTTAGATTTTATAAAAATGAAAAGAGAGGCGGTAATGAACGCTCTCTTGTCAATGAAAGAAGCTGGTCTTGAAATTAATATTGAAGATTCCTACAAGAAAGTTATGTCAATTTATGAGGCTGAAGGATGGGAGCATCAACAAGTTTTTGATAAGTTTTTAAACGATAAAATTGGTTACGTAGATAACAAATACCTTGCAGCGGCCATTGTAGCATACAGAAGGGGAAAAGAGGCCAATTTAAAAGCATATCCCAATGTCCACCGAACGTTGAATCATCTTATGAAATCTGGAATTAAGCTTGCCATTGTATCTGATGCACCTAGTAGAGAAGCATGGATGAGAATTTATTATTTAAATCTTCACCATATGTTTGATGCAGTCATTACTTTTGATGACTCAAATGAAAGAAAACCTTCTCCAAAACCATTTAATCTTGTTTTAGAAAAATTAGGTTTAAATAAAGAAGAAGTGGTCATGATTGGAGATTGGCCTGAAAGAGATGTTGTTGGAGCAAATAGTTTAGGAATAAAAACGATTTTTGCTAGATATGGAGATACTTTTGGAGTAAAAGATTCTGGGGCAAATTGGGATATTGATGATATTTCAGAATTAATAGATATTATAGAAGCCGAAAATGAAAAATAATATGTCTACCGGCATTGATATCGTATCAATTGATAGAATCAAAGAAATTTTAAATTCTTCAAAAAGAGAACGATTTTTAAAAAAAATTTTTTCTCATAATGAAATAAAAGAAGCGCAATCAAGACAAAATGAAGCGCAGTTCTTTTCAGGAAGATTTGCAGCTAAGGAAGCAATAAGAAAAGCTACTTCAACACCTCATCATCCTTCCAAACTAACCTTTAAATCGATTGAGATCTTTAACTATGCTAGTGGTAAGCCAGGAGTTGATCTTAATAACGACTCAGTCGTAGATATTTCAATTTCACATGATGGGAACTATGCTGTAGCTTTTTGCGTAGTGCAATAATGGATTATTTTGAAATTCACGGGTTAAAAACACTAAATGGTGTTATTGAGGTAAGTGGAGCAAAGAACGCTGTACTTCCCCTTATGGCAGCTTCTATTTTAAATCAGGGTAAATTAAAAATATCTAATGTTCCCACACTATCAGACTCAATAACAATGTCTAAGTTATTAAAAAAAATGGGAGCAGAGGTAAATTTTGAATCTGATAATTCAATTTCTGTTGATTCATCAAAACTTGATAATCCATTTGCACCTTACGATTTGGTTAAAACAATGAGAGCATCTTTTTATGTTCTTGGACCTTTATTAGCAAGGTTTGGTAATGCAAAAGTATCTCTTCCTGGAGGTTGTGCATGGGGTCCAAGACCTGTAGACTTTCATTTAGACGGACTTAAGGCATTAGGTGTAAAAATCTCAATTGAAAACGGTTATGTAATTGCTGATGGAAGTAATTTGATTGGAAATAAAATTCATTTTCCTAAAATATCGGTTGGAGCTACTGGAAATATAGTTATGGTTGCAATACTTGCCAAAGGTACAACAACTATAACTAATGCTGCATCAGAGCCTGAAATTCAACAGTTATGTGAAATGTTAAACAGTATGGGAGCAAATATTTCAGGAATTGGAACTAATACTCTCACTATAAAGGGAGTTACATCTCTAAATTCTATTTCAAATATTTCTGTTATTCCAGACAGAATTGAAGCAGGAACATTTTTAATTGCCGCCGCAGCTGTTGGAGGTGTAGTTGAAGTATCAAATATCATCCCCGAACACCTGGATAGTGTTATAAAATCCCTTCAAAAAGCCAATATTGAATTAGAAGTAAAAGATAGCTCAATAGTTATTAGAGCAAATGTAAGTAATATATTATCCACAAACATTGAGACCAATGAATATCCTGGTTTTCCAACAGACTTACAAGCTCAATGGATGATGTTAATGTGTTTAGCAAAAGGTAATTCTACAATAAAAGAAAATATTTATTATGATAGATTTACACATATTATGGAGTTAAATCGTCTAGGCTGCAATATAAAGCTGGAAGACTCTGTTGCTATTATTGAAGGTGGTAGAAGATTAATTGGAGCAGATGTAATGTCAACAGATATTAGAGCATCTGCAGCATTAATTATTGCCGCTTTATGTGCCTCAGGTACTTCAAAAATAAGCAGAGTTTATCACATTGATAGAGGTTATGATAAGATTGAAGAAAAATTAACAAATGTTGGTGCTGAAATTTTTAGAAAAAAATAGCCGAATTTGTATTGTTTTTGAATTAATTTGTTATAGATTTATCTCCATAAATGAAAATTGTTATTATAGGCGCTGGTGAAGTAGGTTTTCACGTTGCAAAATCACTTAG
This sequence comes from Fidelibacterota bacterium SCGC AAA298-D23, assembly GCA_000402655.1. GTDB lineage: Bacteria > Fidelibacterota > Marinisomatia > Marinisomatales > Marinisomataceae > Marinisoma. The sequence goes on along the minus strand of AQSI01000002.1, from coordinate 178,553 downwards.
TGAGCTTGATTACGACATATCAGTAATTGATATTGATCATGTAAAGTGTTCTAGAGCAAATGAACATTTAGATGTTATTGTAAATCAGGGTAATGGATCAGACGAAAAACTTCTTAAAGATATTAATGTAGCCGACGCTGACTATGTATTTTGTCTCACTAATTCAGATGAAACAAATCTAATTTCTTCATTACAATGTCATAATATGGGAGCAAAGAAAATAATTGCTCGATTAAGAGATTTAGACTATTCAAGAAATGGAAACGCCATTCCTCCTGAAAAATTTGGGGTAGATATGGTTATTCATCCTGAAAAAGAAGTTGCAAAAGAAATAATTAGATTGGTAAAACATCCTTATGCTGATAAGTTTTATGAGTTTGAAGGTGGTAAAGCTGTATTATTTTCAAAAAAAATAAATCACCGTTCGAAACTAGCTGGCATGACAGTTGAGAAATTTCATAAATCCAATGAAGATTTTAAAAGTTTGATTGTTGCGGTAATTAGGGGGGAAAAAATGACAATACCCTCAACTACTTTTAAATTTGAACCAGAAGATTATGTTTTCTTTTTTCTAAAGTCAAAAAATCTTAATTCGTTGCTCGATACACTTGGTATTAAAAATTCTGATTCAAAAAGAGTTATGATTGCTGGTGCAAGTAAAATTGGAAGACTAGTTTCTTCAATGCTTGAGGATGATATGTCTGTTAGACTTATTGAAAAATCCAAAGAAAAAGCAACACAAATTGCAAATGATTTAGATAAAACAATAGTTTTGAATTCAGACGCTACCGATATAGAATTTTTAAGAGGAGAAAATATTTCAGAAGCTGACTCATTTGTAGCAGTTACAGATGACCAACAGTTAAACTTATTAGCTGGAATTTTAGCAAAACAATTGAAAGTCAAACACTCAATCATTCATGTTACTAATCCAGACTATGTTAAAAATATGTCCGATCTCGGAATTGGTTCAATTGTAAGTAAAAATAATGTTAGTGTTAATGCAGTGATCAAGTCTATTAGGATTGATCAAAAAGAACATGTTATTCAGCTTTTTAGTTCATTGGATATGGAAGCAATTGAACTAATTGCAGAAAAAGATTCTAAAGCCTCAAGATTACCTGTTTCAAATTTAAATCTTCCTCACGGATGTATTTTAGCTTTGGTAAATCATAATGGGCATATTAAGATTCCATCTGGTGATTTTCAAATCATGGAAAACGATACCGTTCTAATATTTTGCATTAACTCAAAAATAAGGGAAGTAAGTAAAATCTTTAAATCTGAATAATGAGTCTTCGACCAACATTTAGACTTTTATCAATATTAATTGCAGTGTTATCTGTATTTCTTTTGATTCCTGCAACTTTAGAATATTATGATTCTTCAAATTTATACCTTTTTAAGATTTCTATAATTGCAATTTTATGTGCTTTACCAGTGTGGTATTTATCAAGAAAAGCTAAATCTTTTTCAAATAAAGACGTTTTTTTAGTCATTGTAATGTGCTGGATATCAGCTGCACTTTTTGGTTCAATACCATTTCACTTATCGGATGCTTTTGGCGGGTATTCGAATGCATTATTTGAAGCTGTTTCTGGAGTTACTACCACAGGTGCAACCATTTTGACTGATATTGAAAGTATGCCAAGAAGTATACTTTTATGGCGTTCGTTTTTACAATGGTTTGGTGGTCTTGGGATTGTTATTTTTACTATAGCTTTGTTACCATTGCTTGGAGTATCTGGTGAGAAAATATTTAATTTAGAATACCCAGGTCCTTCATCTGAAAAAATAACTCCTAGAATAAAAGATACTGCTAGATTACTTCTCAAATTTTATATTGGGTTTACATTAGCTCTATTTCTTTTATTGTCATATAGTATGTCTTTTTTTGATGCTATATGCCATGCAATGACAACAATGCCATCAGGAGGATTTTCAACCTTTAATGATAGTATTAACGGACAAGGTAATTATGTAAAATCAGTTATCTTAGTTTTTATGTTAATTACTGGTACTAATTTTGCTTTACATTTTAGATCAGTAAATCTTGGGCTAAAGTCTTATCAAAGAGACAGGGAGTTTCAATACTATATTCTTGCATGTATATTATTTACGGGTCTAATTCTTTCTTTTAGCTTCCTAAATGAAGGTAATAGTTCTCCTTTGGATGTTGCTTTTCAAACTGTGTCAATTATTACAACAACTGGTTATACTGCAACGGATTATAGTAGTTGGACACCATTTATTTCACAGTACTTGTTATATATTTTGATGTTTACAGGAGCAATGGGCGGTTCAACGAGCGGAGGTATTAAAATTATCAGAATTGTAGCTTTGTATAAATATGTTAGAGTTGAATTAAAAAGAGCTCTTCATGAAAAAGCAATAATTCCTGTTAGAATTGGTAAGAAAGTTTTGTCAGACGAGCTTATAAGAAAAACGTTAGCATTTTTCTTATTCTATGTTCTATTCTTCTTTTTAGCATCTATCATTTTTGTAATGTTAGGAGATAATTTAGAGTCTTCCATCGGAGCAGCTGCTTCAGCTATGGGTAATATTGGTCCGTCAATCGGAGAATATGGAGCTATGGATAATTATGAAAGCATGCATATAGTGGGTAAGTATCTTATGATGTTTGGAATGATTTTAGGAAGATTAGAAATTTTTGCAGTTTTAGTTCTTTTTACTAGAACATTTTGGAGATCATAAAATTAGTATACAGTCCAAAATTTTAGGCCTTCCTAAACAACCCGGTATTTATCAATTCAAAGATAAAAATGGCAAAATTATTTATATTGGTAAGGCGAAAAACCTAAAAAATAGGGTAAAGTCCTATTTTCAAAAAAAATCTTACAGAACGCCAAAAGAACAATCTTTATTGAAAAGAATTGAAGATTTTGAGTGGATTGTTTGTCAAGATGAAGCTGATGCTTTTATTACTGAAGCAACTTTAATCAAAAAGTTTAAACCAAGGTATAATGTTCAATTAAAGGATGATAAGTCATTTCCATATTTAAAAATAACTAATGAACAATTTCCCAAGGTATTTATAACAAGAAGAATATTTAACGATAAATCAAAATACTTTGGACCCTATACGGATGTCAAGTCCATGAGAAGGTTAGTAGATGTATTATACAAGGCATTTCCAATAAGAAATTGTTATATAGAGCTAAATGAGATTGATGAGGAATCGAAGCAACCCTTGGTTTTAAAAAATGGATTAGGTATTAGAACAATAACAGAGAATGAGTATCAAGATATGGTAGCTGATATGATTTCGTTTTTGAAGGGAGAAACTAAGAGTGTTGAAGAAAAACTTTCAAAGCAAATGGATTATTATACTTCAAAAATGATGTATGAAGACTCTGCTAGAGTAAGAGATCAAATAAAGGCTATTAATTCATTTAAAGTTGGTCAAAGAAAATTGGAGGCTGACTTTTCTAATAGAGATGTTATTGGTTATCAAAATAAAGATAAACACTTTGTAGTTGTCATTTTACGAATAAGAGAGGGAAGAATTCTAAGCAGAGAAAAGATTTCTTTAGATTCTGATGAATCACTAGACAATATTTTAAGATCTATTGTAATTAATTTTTATATGAATGCAGCTTATATCCCTAATAAAATTTATTTTCCTGAACTACCTGATGAGTCCATCGAACTTGAATCTTGGTTATCAGAAAAAGCAGAAAGAAAAGTAGTATTTCATGTCCCCAAACGGGCAGTGAAGCTTCAGGAATTAAAACTTGCTAATCGAAATGCAAAATTATTACTAAATGAATGGTTGTTAAATATTGAAAAGCGCAAAGATTACATTCCAAAATTATTAAATGAATTAAAAGATATCTTAAATCTTAAAAAACCACCTAGACTGATTGAAGCATTTGACATATCTCATTTAGGAGGCACGGATACAGTAGCTTCTATGGTAGTATTTAAAGACGGCAGACCGTTTAAAAGTGCCTATAGAAAATATAACATTAATGTTGATAAAGTAGATGATTTTGAATCAATGAGAGAGGTGGTATTTAGACGATACAAACGCCAATTAAATGAAAAAAATAAGTTACCTGATCTTGTACTGATTGATGGTGGAAAAGGACAGTTATCTGCTGCTTTGGAATCACTTAAAGAATTAAAACTTGATTTACCAATAGTAGCACTTGCAAAACGCTTAGAAGAGTTATTTTTACCAGAACAAAAAGATTCTCTACGCATTGCTAAAAATTCACCTGCCTTAAATATTTTAAAACAGTTAAGAGATGAAGCACATAGGTTTGCAATTACATTTCAAAGACAAAAAAGAACTAAAGGTATTGCGAAATCAAAATTTGAAGATATTCCTGGAGTTGGAAAGAAAACAGTTGAAAAAATATATAAGAGATTTCAAAATATCAGTGACATGAAAGATCTATCAGATAAAGCATTATCTTACAAGCTTGGTGTAAGTCGAAAGATTGCAATAGAAATAAAAAAAATAATTTAAACAAGGTCATTTTCTTTCATCCAATCGTCTGAAAGAAACTTTCTCATATAATTTCTAATACTATCAGGTAGTATTACTAAGCAATTTTGCCCTTTTTTGAGCGATTTTGCTGCTTTTAAGGCTGCAAACATAGCTGAGCCACATGAACCTCCAATTAATAGTCCTTCTTCGCGAATAAGAGCTCTTGCAGTATTGAATGCTTCTTTATCGTTCACCTTGACAAAATCATCCACATAATCTTTTACAAATGTTTTTGGAATGAAATCATATCCGATCCCTTCAACTTTATATGCCTGCCCTTTATATTCGTCTTCACCACCAAGAATGGAGCCATAAGGATCTGCTCCAATAATTTTAATATTTGGAATTTCTTCTTTGAGTCTTTTACCAATACCAGTAGCAGTACCACCTGTACCAACACCCATAACTACCATATCTAAATTTGTACCAAAATCATCAATGATTTCCTGTGCGGTTTCATGATAATGTGCATCTGGATTACAATCATTATTCCATTGATCTAAGATGTGACTATTTGGAATTTCCTTATTTAACCGTGCAGCAACTCCAAAATTACTTTTAGGGTCATCATGAGATGCTTCAGTTGGTGTACGAACTATTTTTGCACCTAATCCATTAATTGTTAATTCTTTTTCCATACTCATTTTTTCTGGCATACAAATAATTAGTTTGTATCCTCTTACAGCTGCAGCTAATGCTAGTCCGATTCCTGTATTTCCTGAAGTTGCTTCAATTAATGTATCTCCTGGTTTAATACGACCTTCTTTTTCTGCTTTATCAATCATTCTAAATGCAGTTCTATCTTTTACAGATCCTCCAGGATTAAACATTTCAATTTTTGCATAAAGATTACATTTAAGTTCTTTTCCAATAGAATTAAGTTTAATAACAGGAGTAGATCCTATTGTTTCGAGAATGTCATTATAAATCATGCATAGATATTAAAAAAAAAGGGGCGAAAAGCCCCTCTTTTTTTTCAATCGGAAAGAATTATTTTACAGAAATTTTTCTTCCGAGTGATGATTTTGCTTTTGGAAGTAGAACTTTTAATACTCCATTATCAATTTTTGCAGATATTTTATCTGTTTCAACATTGCTTGGAACACTAAAGGTTCTTTCCATTTTACCATATTCATACGAATCATATTTATCAGACTTTCTTTGTCCTGAAATTTTTAAACGATTGCTATCGAATGTTACTTCAATATCGTCTTTGGACATTCCAGGAACATCCATAGTCAAATAATATTCTTTTTCATTTTCACTATAATAATTTGAAACATTATTCGTATTCATCAATGAAAAACGTGGATCAAATGATAAGTCATTGAAAAATTGATCAATAATATTATCAAATGTATCTATTTCATTGTTTAATGGTTTCCATTTTATTAAACTCATTTTAACCTCCGTTAAATAGTTAATATTTACGGTATTATAATTGCAAACTAAGTGCCAATTAGAAAGGATATGCAAGTTTGGCATAAATTGATTTTAAGCATTGCCATTTTTTCAAATTGTAGCAAAATTGTATGAATTTTTGACACAAAAAATGAATTTTAAGAAAATATTATCACAAGCAAATAGTAAAGCAGAATGGGTTGGTCTTCGTTATGTTGAAGAAAAACAAAACATTCTTTCTACTAAAAAGTTTTCTTTAGACAATGTACAGCGCAATGCTACAAAAGGAGTGATGATTGATGTTATGGTAAATGGACAATTTTCTTATTATGCCACCCCATTTCTTGATGAAAAACATATTCTTGAATGTATAGATATTGCTGTCAATAATGCTCAGCTAGCATCAAAATTTTCGGTTTTTAAATTTGATCATGACGAAGTTAGAAAAGGTTACGAGGGAACATATAAAACAAATTTGAAGTCTCCGTTGAGCAATTTATCAGTTAACGATATTAAAGATTTAGCATTTCTTGGATCAAAAAATATGATGAATTTTGATAAAAGAATTGTTCATGCAGCTACCACTGTAGAGCTAATTGAACGTAACACTAGAATTGTAAGTACAAATGGTGCCGACATTGACCAAAAAATGGATATTGTATTAGTGGAATTATCTTCAACAGCTCAAGATAATAATGATTCACAAACCCGCAGCAATCATGGGATGAGAGGACATTGTTTTCAAGCTGGCGCTGAATTTGTAGAAGACTATGATATTGAAACAGAAGCAAAGCAAATTTCAAATCAGGCTATTGAGTTATTGGAGGCAGATCAATGTCCAACTGAAGTATGTGATTTGGTGTTAGCTCCTGATCAAATGATGCTACAAATTCATGAAAGTGTAGGGCATCCATTAGAGCTTGATAGAATTTTAGGAGATGAAAGAAATTTTGCTGGTTCAAGTTTTGTTAACCTTGAAGACTTTGGAACATTACAATATGGTTCTGAATTGATGAATATTGTATTTGATCCTACCGTTGATAATCAGCTCGCATCATATAATTATGATGACGGTGGAATGCCTGCTACAAAAGAACATTTAATTAAAGATGGTGTTCTTTTGAGGGGGTTGGGTGGTATTGAAAGTCAAATACGTTCTGGAATTGACGGTGTATCAAATCTTAGAGCATCATCTTGGAACAGGATTCCCATTGATCGAATGGCAAATATTAACCTAGAGCCTGGAGTTTCTACTAAAGAAGAAATTATTGGAAGTATAGAGCGAGGAGTATACATGGAAAGCAATCGTTCGTGGTCTATCGACGACTACAGAAATAAATTCCAATTTGGGTGTGAGTATGCAAAATTGATTGAAAATGGGGAGTTAACCAAAGTTGTAAAAAATCCAAATTACAGAGGAATCACGAATCCATTTTGGAGAAGTCTTTCTATGACAGGTAATGAGGATACTTACGAGGTGTTCGGCACTCCAAATTGCGGAAAAGGTGAGCCTAATCAGGTTGAAAGAGTTGGACATGCTTCTCCGTTGTGTAAATTTGATAAAGTTCAAGTATTTGGAGGAGCATAATGAAAAAAGAAATTTTTCAAGAAATTTGCTCACAAGTGTTTAGTTCTTTAAAAAATAATGAACAATTAACTATTTACTTAGAGGGAGAGAACTCACAGTATTTTCGTTTTAATGATTCAAAGTTGCGTCAAAGTGGAATTATTGAAGATTATGCGGTTACTATCTCACTTTTTTTGAATAAAAAATCACTTCAAGCTGCAACTACAGTATCTTCAGATATTGAAAGTTCTGTAAATAATCTAAAAAATGAAATTCATGCACTAAGAGATCCTTTATCTCTTATCCCGGAAAATGAATTTACAAGCTTTCCTGATAGCTTTGAATCAGTTGAAATGATCAAGTCTGGACAATTGCCACACAGAAATGAAATATTGGAAGCTTTAATGGATGTTATTACTAAAGATTATTTGACTGGAGTTTGGACTTCAGGTAAAATTTTTAGAGCATGTTCTACTTCAGAGGGCACAAATCATTGGTTTGAAAAAGATTCATTTATATTTGACTTTTCTTTGATAGATGAAAAAGAAAATATGGTAAAAGTTCTTTTTCCAGGAAGTTCTTGGGATAAAAATAAGTTTGATGCAGCATTTAAGGAAGCATCCAATAAGCTGAAGTTAATGAATAAACCAAAAATGGAGCTTAAACCAGGAAAATACAGAGTATGGTTTGAACCAAATGCTGTAGCAGATTTTGTTGATATGTTTAATTGGAACGGAGTAAGCGAATCCTCATTTAGAAATGGATCAAGCTGTTTATTAAAAATGAGAAATTCTGAACTAAAATTATCACCTTTATTTTCTTTAAATGAATCCTTTTCATCAAAAGCTACAGCTCCTTTTAATTCTAGGGGAGAAGTTTCAAAGGATGTAAATATTATTAATAAAGGTGAGCTAAATAATACCTTAATTAACTCAAAAACTGCTTTAGAGTACGGAATATCATCAAACTTTGCAGAAGAAGCTAATTCATGGGGTATGGGAGAGTATATGAGGTCACCTTTTATGGATTCAGGAGACATTGATAAAGATTTACGCTTACAAAAATTAGGAACAGGTATTTTTATATCAAACATTCATTATCTTAATTGGAGTGATTCGCTTGGAGGAAGAATTACTGGTTTGACAAGATATGCGTGTTATTGGGTTGAAGATGGTAAAATGGTTGCCCCAATTAAAACAATGAGATTTGATGATTCGTTTTATAATTTTTTTGGAAGTAATTTAGAAGGCGTTGGAAAAGAGATTTTAGCACGACCAGTAACAGCTACCTATGATGGTAGAAATCCTGGAGAAACCACTTGTCCAGGTATACTAGTTAATGATTTTGAATTAACTCTCTAAATCTCTATATTTCGACGCTATTTTAAAATTGGCGTCGTACCCAAGTGGTTTAAGGGACCGGTTTGCAAAACCGTTATTCGTCGGTTCGAATCCGACCGACGCCTCAATGTGTCGCCCGGGTGGTGAAATTGGTAGACACAAGGGACTTAAAATCCCTCGGAGATAATACTCCGTGCCGGTTCGAGTCCGGCCCCGGGCACAAATCTTATGAATCACTTTATTTTCTTTCACGGAGTAGGCATTCGCTCTCATTTCTGGTATTTGATAGTACCAAAGCTGGAAGAAAAATCTATAGAGTATTCACTAATAGATTTAGACTTTTCTTCGTTAGATAATGCATTTGAATCTTCAATACAATCTGTCAAAGAAATTATGAAAAAGTATCCCGATAGAAACTTTATAATTGTTGGACATAGCTTGGGTGGATTATTTGCAATTTACGTTGCTCAACAGCTTGGAGATATAATTCACAAGTTGATTTTTGTAAACACAGGCCTTGCACCAAAAAGGGTAGCTATGAAAGCTATGCAGCAGATGCAAATCAATCGTTTATCAAAATTAATCAAGAAAATTGGTATGAGAATGCTTTTTAGCGGAAAGTTACCTAAATGGTTAACAAGATCTCTTTATTTTACTGATGATACGCCTGAAGCTATAAAAATTGAATTGTCAAAACATAAAGTACGTGAAAGTCGTGAATTTCTTATGGAACATTTTAATTCAAAAAGTATATGGAATTCACATTTAGAACGAATTCATTTTAGCGGTCCCGATAACGTACTTTCGGTGTTTGGTAGCAAGGATAAAACCACCCCAAAAAGGGCATTTATGTATTTAATTAAAAAACTAAATGCATCATATACTATTTATGAAGGAAGTGGACATAATGATATTATTACAGCTCCTAAGTACAATGATAAATTTGTTGAAGAGATAATTTTATTTGCTGATAATGCTTAGTTTAAGTCAAGATGTTAAAGTATTACTTTATATATTTATTTAATAAGAATTATAATGATATAATTCTTGGATTGATATGAGCAATTTACTAATATTATTACAATGAGACCTTTCCATTTAGCCTTTCCGGTTATTGATTTAAAATCAACAAAATCTTTCTATGTAGATATATTAAAATGCGAAATCGGAAGATCTTCTGATGCATGGATTGACTTTAATATGTTTGGTCATCAAGTAGTAGCTCATTTAGTTGATAAAAACGATCATCCTGCTTCAAATAACGTAGATGGAGATGATGTACCTGCATCTCATTTTGGAGTAGTATTAACTATGAGCCAATGGAAAGAATTAAAAAACCATTTATTGGAACAAAAAATTAAGTTTATTATTGAGCCAAAAATTCGTTTTAAGGGTGAAGCTGGTGAACAGGCTACAATGTTTTTTTTAGATCCTTCTGGAAATGCACTTGAATTTAAAGCATTTAATGACGATAATCAGATTTTTGCAAAGTAAGGAAAATATTTTTAATGGATAAAACTGCAATTGAGCATTGGTCTCCTGTCATTGGAGGACAGTTTTGGTGGATAGGTCTTATATTTGTTCTGATTTTTGTACCATTAATGATTTTCTTAGGTAGTAAAATATCTTCAAAACAAAGAGATATGGTTTTGTATGGAATGGGTATTTATCAACTTGGTAACAAAGCAATTACTCAAATTGGCTACATTTTTTCGGATAACTACATTATGGCATCAAATTTACCACTTCATTTATGTGGTTTATCTGGTATTTTAGCAGGGATAGTTGTCTTTTATCGTAAACAAATTCTTTTTGAGTTTTTGTATTTTTTTGGATTAGTGGGTTTTATTCATTCAGTTTTAACCCCAGAATTTACTGGAGGTGTTTCCAGTTGGAAAATTTTTGATTATTACGTTGGCCATTCAATGTTAATTATTATACCTGTATGGTTCATGAAATATTACGAATTTAGATTAAGACATAATGCATGGTGGACAAGCTTTATTTATCTTCAGCTTATCGTAGTGTTAGTTTCTCAAGCTAATTCAATAATCGGTAATGGTGCAAATTATATGTATTTAGCTAAAGCACCAATTGCTAACAATCCACTAGTTTTACAAGACCCATACCATATAATTGGTTTTGAAATTTTTGCAATAATTCATTTTTATGTTCTTGATCTTATAGCAAGGCGGATCTTCGATAAATGACACTACTTTTAGCATATTTCTTCTTAGCATTATTTTTATCATTTTTATGTTCACTTCTAGAGGCAGTATTGCTTTCTACGCCTGCATCATATTCATCTATTCTAGCCAAAAAAAACTCTTCACAAGGAGAACGATTAGAGCGTTTTAAGGAAAATATTAATCGTCCTCTTGCAGCAATCTTAACACTCAACACTTTTGCTCATACATTAGGTGCTGCTGGAGTTGGAGCTCAAACCTTAGAACTTTATGGAGAGAACTCTGTTGCAATTGCCTCAGGAATTTTGACTTTATTGATACTAGTATTTTCTGAAATTATACCAAAAACTATAGGAAGTGTTTATTGGAGAAGTTTGATAGGAAACACAACTTTAATTATTGAAGTGTTAATTTTCTTTACTTATCCATTGGTACTTCTTGCAGAATATATTTCAAACTTTGGAGAAGATGAAGCAACTGTGACTAGAGAAGAAGTAATTGCAATGGCAGAAATGGGTGAAGATGAAGGTGTTTTAGAAGAACAAGAAACTGATATTATTGAAAACACTTTAAAGCTCAAAGATGTGAAGGTTAAAGATATTATGACACCTCGATCAGTAATATTTGCGTTAAAAAGCGATTTTACGGTTGGTCAAGTGTTAGAAGAGCACGAAACATTGGATTTCACTAGAATTCCTATTTTTGAAGGTAATTTGGACGTTATAAAGGGTATGGTTAATCGATATGAAATCATTAATCGTAAAGCAGAAGACCAATTTAGTACAAGAATGCATGAGATTTCGCAAGAAGTTCCCTTCGTTAATGAAAATGATCGAATTGATAAAGTTTTAGAATTGTTTATAAAAAATCGTGATCATATGGCACTAGTTAAAGATGATAACGATAACTTAACTGGCTTAATCACATTAGAAGATGCAATTGAAACTATTTTAGGGCAGGAAATTGTAGATGAGCATGATTCGGTAGTTGATATGAGAGATTTAGCCGAATCAAAAGAACAAGGATAAATAATTAATTAAATATTTGAGTTTTTAAAATCCTACATTAACTTCACCATCAGTTATGGCAAAAAAACAAACATTTACGTCAAAGCTTAGTAAACAAGGCAGCAATTTTAAATATGTTAAACACATTAAGTCTGTTGTTTCAGAAGATTCCGGTCATGTTAAGTTCTTAGACAACATGGTAAGACTCGAAGAGAATGAAAATCTTGATCAGGCTTTGAAGAGAATGGAAGAAGAATCCAAACAGGTTTTATCGTTTGGAGAAATTATTGAAGAGGCTTCTGGGGAAGAACAGCCTAAAGAAGAAGCTCCTGTAGAGGAAACATCATCAGAAGAATCAAAAGATGAAGCTCCTGTTGAAGAGTCTACAGAAGAAGCTCCAGCTGAAGAACAGCCTAAAGAAGAAGCTCCTGTAGAGGAAACATCANCAGAAGAATCAAAAGATGAAGCTCCTGTTGAAGAGTCTACAGAAGAAGCTGAACCGGCATCTGAAGATAAATCAGCTGAAAAAGCTGAAGATTCCTCCGATAAATAATTTTGGAGAGGTGGCCGAGTGGCTTAAGGCGCACGCTTGGAAAGCGTGTAGAACGAAAGTTCACGCAGGTTCGAATCCTGTCCTCTCCGCAAAAAAATGAACAATTATAATTTTTCAATAAAACATCGCGAAGAATTCGATATATCTTCCCAAAAATTATGGGAAATTATATCTGAACCTTCCAATCTTAATCATTACCACCCATTTTGTAAAAATAATGATATCATATCATGGGATGGCGAAAATCATCATGATAGACTTGAATATTTAAATGGAGTCATTTTAGAAAGAAAAATCATTTCTTGGATTGAAAAGAAGGGATACGATCTTAATATAGGTAGAGTAAATGGAAGACAGTCTCATGTATCATGGAGAATAGAAGATGTATCCGACAATAGGTCAGCCTTAACGATAAAAGTTCATCCTTGGATGATGAATCAAGGTAATAAATTATTCCAATTTTTACCTTTTCAACTATTTGTTAAACCACAACTAAAATCATATCTTAAATCTGTTTTAAGAGGTTTGAAATGGTACACTAAACATAATAAGCCAACTCCTAGAAATCATTTTGGAAAACTAGCTTGGTTTTCATGACTTTTAAAGTTTTAATCCACTACTCATTTCATTTTATTTTTCCTCTATTTTTTGCCAAGTTGTTTTTTAATCAAGTCTGGAAAAAGGCCTTTATTATTATGCTACTTACAATGTTTATCGATTTAGATCATTTACTTTCATCTCCAATTTTTGATCCAAATCGATGTAGTGTTGGTTATCATCCGCTGCACACTGTATATGCTGCAATCTTCTATTTATTACTTTTGTTTACTCCTTTTTGGCAATTAAGGTCTGTATCTATCGGATGTTTATGGCATCTTTCTACTGACTATATCGATTGTTTGTTGTAATATTTTGTAATGAACTCCATTAAAAAAATCAAAAAAGTAGATAATCTAGAATTTTTCACCGTTTCTGAAGAATCAAAGAAAGAAGTTCCTTTCATTGACACTATGGTTTCCGCAGGATTCCCTTCTCCAGCAGATGATTACTTAGATTTACCAATTGATTTAAATGAGTATCTAGTAGAAAATAGTGCTGCAACATTTTACATTAGAGTATCTGGAAATTCTATGCAAGATGAAGGAATTGATGACGGAGATTTATTAGTTGTTGACCGATCAAAAACTCCAAAAAATAATGATGTCATCATTGGGGTATTGAATGGTGAATTCACTGTGAAAAAAATTCAAAAAACAAAAACGAAACTATTTATGGTTGCAGCAAATAAAAAATATAAAAAAATTCAGATTACCGAAGAGATGGACTTTTCTGTATGGGGAGTTGTAACCTATGTCATCCACAAAACAAGATAGCTACATAGCCATTATTGACTGTAATAATTTTTATGCTTCTTGCGAGAGGGTTTTTAACCCAAAACTAAATAATAAACCAGTTGTTGTATTATCCAATAATGATGGGTGTGTTATTGCACGCTCTCAAGAAGTAAAAGATTTAGGCATTCCGATGGGAATACCTATTTTCAAAATTAGACATCTTGTTGAAATCCATGACATCCAGATTTTTTCATCAAACTTTTCTTTGTACGGAGATATTTCTAACAGAATCATGAACATCATCCGTTCGGACAATGCAGATATTGAGGTATATTCTATTGATGAAGCTTTTGTAAATATAAATCCCCGCTATACAGATCCTGTTAAATATGCCACAAAACTTAGAAATAGAATCTATCAATGGACTGGAATACCGGTATCAATTGGAATAGGAAAAACTAAGACTTTGGCTAAAGTAGCTAACCATCTATCCAAAAGAGGTGTAGGAAAGAATAATGTTTGCTTGATAGATAGCAATAATGACCAAGATTTGCTACAAAAAGTGAAAGTTCACGATATTTGGGGCATAGGAAGAAGAAAGCAAAAATTTCTGAAGATTAATGGAATTTATAATGCATATCACTTAAAACAAGCTAATCCAGAGTGGATTCAAAAACATATGACAATTATTAGTAGACATACAGTAGATGAACTGAATGGAAGAAAAAAAATAGAGCTCGAACGTGAATTTATTACTAAAAAGAGTATTTCAACTTCTAGATCATTCTCCAAGATGATTTCTGATCTTAATACCTTAAGAAATGCTGTATCATCCCATGCTTCTAGATCTGCTGAAAAGCTACGATCACAAAACAGTTACGTAAACTCGATAGGAGTCTATCTTTGCACTAATCGTTTTCGTACTGATTTGCCTCAATATCGTCGATATATTAGTGTTCAACTACCTATTGCATTAAACGATACCAGTGGTATTATCAACGCTGCTCTAGAAGGGTTATATGCGATTTATAGAAGCGGATATGAATATAAGAAATGCGGAGTAATATTAAATGACTTGGTGCAGTCCAACGAAGTACAGCAATCATTATTTCACAATAGAAGAGATAAGGATGAACGTATTAGTTCATCTATTGATCAAATCAATCAAGCTTTTGGATCAGATACTATCAGGTATGCAGTCCAAGGAGAGAATGAATCCTGGTCGATTAAAAGAGAAAAACTCTCTCCGAGCTATACTACAAATTGGAATGAATTTTTAACATTGAAGATTTAGCGATTACGAACTAAACTTTTAAAATGAAGAATTATATCGCAATACTAATCTTATTTAACATCTTTTGTTTTGGCCAAGAAAAATCAACTGGGAATATATTAGAAGACCATGATAGAGCCGTAGAGGGTATTTTATCAGAAGAGATAAAAAAACAAACAGAGATAGTAAATAAGGCTTTAGCAAAACAAAGCAATGATGTTTTATTTTCTCAAGCTACTTATTCTTTTTTGGGAACAGTTGGCACTATTATTTTAGAAGCTAATAATGAAAGTAATCCTGTAAACTTAATACCCATGGTTTTAGGACATACAATTGTCCCAATTCTTGAAATGCGTGATATAAATGATAATAATGAACCAGAATCATTGAAAGAGATGCGCAAAGCTAGAGTTAGAGTAAATAGTATTCTAGGTTCAATTCCTTTAGCTAAGTGGATTATAGTTGCTTTAAGAATGCCGAAAGCACTAATTGACAATATTTTATGATAAATTCAAATATGAAAAAAGTTATCATAGCATCAAAAAATCCAGTAAAAATTAATGCCACCAAAAAAGCTTTTGAAGAGGTCTTCAATGATTATTTTGAATTTGAAGGAGTTTCTGCTGACTCTTCGGTTTCAGATCAACCAATGTCCAACAAAGAAACCTTAAAAGGTGCAACCAATAGGCTTGATAATATTCAAAATCTAAAAGCGGATTTTTTTGTTTCAATGGAAGGTGGAGTTGACTTACTTGATGATAATTATGAAGCTTTTGCATGGATTGTTATTTCACATAAAAATAAAATATCTAAAGCTAAAACAGCTACCTTTCCATTGCCTTTAAAAATCTCTAAACTAATTCAAGAGGGTTACGAGCTTGGTGATGCAGATGACATAGTTTTTAAACGCTCCAATTCAAAACAACAAAATGGAGCAGTTGGAATTCTCACAGATAATGTGATAAACAGAACAGATTATTATTCGCATGCAATTATTTTGGCATTAATACCTTTTACAAATACAAAACTTTATTAAAAGTTATTATATTCACACATGTTTAAAGCCCTAAACGAATTACGTAATAATGCTAGAGAGTCTGGTATTAGAGAAGCAATCAAAATCATGTTTAAAAAATATGGTTGGAAATTGGGTGTTGCAATTTTTATGTATTATCTCATTCGCGATGTTACACTTTATATTATAATACCATATCTAGTTTATAAAAATTTGATGAGCTAGTATGAAAGTTCCTACAATGCTTAGAAAGTGGCTAGTTTTTCATTTTTATTTTGATTATGCAGTTGCTATACCAATATTTTTTGGTGCTGAGCAAATCGCTTTATATTTTCCTGAATATCCACTGGATACAGTTGCTTTAAGAATTGTAGCCGCAGCATTATTTGGTATTGGATTTAGCTCTCTGCAAGCTTCGAATTTAGATTATGACAATATGGTAATAAAATTACGATGGGCAGTGATTTGGTCTGGAACAGCATGGATAGGAGTTTTAATCTCGCTTGTAAATGAAGGACATCCACTAAATTGGCCTGTTTTTTTCACCTTTATTTTATTCAATTTTTTATGGACTTACTATGCTTTAAAATTAGGTTCATTTAACAATTTCTTTGGAAGTGTTAAGAAGTTATTATTTTGTAACTTCGATTAATTATCATCCTTTTCTTGATATCAATATCATATCATTCTACTATTTTAATAATGAGAGGTTTTTCTAGAAAATGCTAAAAAGCTTTTATTTAGATAGAACACCTGGCATTGAAACTACATTAAATTGAATTTCAATCTCTTCGTCAATCACTTTATCTTTAGCAGTATCGCGAGTAGTTTGAAGTTTATTCCAAAAAGACTTTGGATCATCCAAATGCATTTCAGAACGATACTGAACATCAAAATCATCTCTATTGAATGTTAAAATACCTTCAGCTGTTTTGATATCTGAATCAAGATTAATTATTGCTTCAAAGGAAACAGGATTCGTTTTTGATTTTACTGTCATATCTCCATTTACAAGCATTTTATATTTTCCATCACCAAGTTTTTCAATCACCTTACTGTTTTTGATTGATAATTTGGCAGTTGGATATTTTTCTACATCAAAAAAGTCTGCACTTCTTAAATGACCTACAAGTCTTTCACTTGAAGTTCCAATAAGCTCACTGTTATTTAGAGAAAGCATATTGATAACAACATCACCTGAAATATTTTGTCCATTTAAGTTGATATTCCCATTTAATAATCTCAATTTTCCATTATGAGTTTTAGGTCCAAATTTTAATCCACCATTCCAAACAAATTTACTTTTTCCCGCATTTAGAATGATCGTTGGATTAATTAAATTTTCATTTTCCTGTTTTGTTGCAATATTATCGAGCCTTTTAACAGGAATTAATTCTTTATCAGATTGATCCATAAGCTGAGCCTGAGCTAGGTTTGAAATCAAGATTAATATTAATATTTTTTTCATAAGTCCAATGTTTCCTTTTAAATTTTTTTACAAATTAATTGCTAAACAAAAATTAATATATTTAGTTTTTAACGACAAGTAAGTATAATTTTTTAAGTAGTAATTATCTTTTATTTTCATTTATAATTAATAAATTACACTGAATTTGGAGGCATGGCAGAGCGGTTGAATGCACTGGTCTTGAAAACCAGCAAGGGTGCAAGCCCTTCAGAGGTTCGAATCCTCTTGCCTCCGCAATGAAGAATCCTAGTGTAAGATTCGCTCCCAGTCCTACCGGATATTTGCATATCGGTGGTGCCAGAACAGCTCTTTTCAATTGGCTTTTCGCCAGACAAAATAATGGTAAATTTCTTCTAAGAATTGAAGATACCGATCTTGAACGATCCAAAGAAGAATATGTTGATCAAATTACAGATGCATTAAAGTGGTTGGGATTAAATTGGGATGAAAATATAATTTTACAATCTAACAATAATGATAGACATCAAGAGATGGTGGATAAAATGCTTGAAAATGGGACAGCATATAGGTGTTTTCTTCAAAAAGATGAATTAGATAAACTTAGAAAAGAGTCAGACAAGAAAAAGGTAATTTTTCGTGTTCCTCAAACGTATAGAAATTTATCTTCAAAAGAAGAAAAAAAATTAATTGATGAAGGAAAATCATTTACTGTAAGAATAAAAGTTCCAGATGGAGAAACTGAATTTAATGATATGGTTTATGGTTCAATTAAAGTACAAAATAAAGATTTAGATGATTTCATCATCGCTCGCTCTGATGGTTCGCCAACATACAACTTTGTTGTAGCAGTTGACGATGCAGATATGAATATTACACATGTTATTAGAGGAGATGATCATTTAGCAAATACTCCAAAACAAATACTAGTATATAAGGCACTAGGATTAAATATTCCAATTTTTGCTCATTTACCAATGATTTTAGGTTCAGATAAAAAAAGATTAAGCAAAAGACATGCTGCAACAAATGTCCAAGAGTATAAAGAGAAAGGTTTCACTCCTAGGGTCATTTTGAACTATTTATCTCTTTTAGGTTGGAATCCAGATTCTGAAAAGGAAATTTTTGATCAAAACGAATTAATAAATAGTTTTGAATTTAAACAAGTTCAAAAGAAATCAGCTGTTTTTGATGAAAAGAAATTATTATGGATCTCACAACAACATTTATCAGAAATGAGTGTAAGGGATTTAATGAATGAAATATATGCTTTAAACCCTGAATGGGGAGACGGTCTTGAATGGGATTATTTAAAAGAAGTCATAAAATTAATAAAAGACAGATCTAAAACAATCACTGAAATTACATCAATGTCTGAAATATTTTTTAAAGACAAATTAGAATATGATATTGATTTATTGAACAAGACTTTTAATGATAAGTCTATTGCAATAATCAAAGATTTTCAATCCACCTTAACTTCAATTGAAGACTGGTCTAGAGAAGAAATAGAAAAAATTTTTGAGGATATAATGGAGCAACACGAAGTTGCAATTGGACAAGTGATGAAGCCAGTAAGAGTTGCTATTAGTGGCATTCCATTTGGACCTGGAATTTTTGACTTAATTTTATTACTGGGAAAAGAAATTTGTCAAATTAGATTAAGACATGCTTTGTCAGTCATTTAATGAAAAAAATAATTATATTTTTTCTTGTTTTTCAAAATATCTTTTCGCAGGATAATCTTCCTAATTTTTCTGTAAAACTATTAAATAATCAGTCTAGTAATTTGGTAAGCTTAACTAATGAAATATCTTTAATTAGTTTTTGGGCAACATGGTGCCTTCCTTGTATTAAAGAAATCGATAAAATTAATACGTTTGTAAAAGACTATGATAATTTATCAGTTATTCTCATAAATACAGATA
The DNA here is from genome assembly GCA_000402655.1 of Fidelibacterota bacterium SCGC AAA298-D23. Lineage (GTDB taxonomy): Bacteria > Fidelibacterota > Marinisomatia > Marinisomatales > Marinisomataceae > Marinisoma. The sequence goes on along the minus strand of AQSI01000002.1, from coordinate 159,007 downwards.
AAGCTGGTGAAATTGCTAAAGTAAAAAGGTTTGTAAAAACAAAAAGATTTCCCTTAGATAATAATTATCATATAATCATGGATTATAACCAAAAGCTTTCTCGATCATTTAATGCCCAACCCATTCCACTTACTCTTATAACAAAAAATAATCGAATTATTTACAGAAAAAGAGGATTCAATGTAGGTGATGAGATTGAAATTAAAAATATTATTGAGCAGGAAATCATTGAATAAAATAACTTTATTTCCATTTTTTTTGTCATTGTTATTTTCACAAATTAGTTTTGTAAATGAATTAGAAGCACGTTATGGAACAAGTGAGAATGAATATAATTATTCTGAAATTTTTTTTGATTCGAGATTAATTTTACAGAATACAGACTTTATGATTGAGGGTTTATTATCTATTGAGCAAAGTTCTCCTCCTGAAATTGGTTTAGATGAAAAGGGATTAAGAAAATTTTCTCTTACATACTATACTGATTATTGGTCAGTTGAATTAGGTGATATTTATCAAACATGGGGAAGGGGATTAATTTTAAATCAAGCTGATTACCAAAACCTTGATTTTGACACAGGTTCCAGAGGTTTTAATTTTATGTGGAACAAAAATAATCATTCAATCAATTTTATTTATGGAGATACTTCCATAAGTCATAGTACTACAGTTTTAGGAAATTATAATACAAGAAGCCCTAACTATTTCATAAATCAATCTATATATGGATTAGACTATACAAGATCTTTAAATAACTTAAATTACGGAATATCTCTTCTATCTATTGAGAATGAAAACAACTCAAATAAACATTTGCTTACCAATTTAAGATTTGAAAAATTTTATAATAGAGGTGAAATGTATTTTTCATTTGCCCATAAAGAATCTGAAATAAATACTCAAAAAAATGATAGAGGTAATGGATTTTATTTTTCTAATATCAATTTTTCAGATAAATGGACATTTGTTACAAATTACAGGAGATATAGGTTTGATATCCAAAACCCTGTGAATAAGGGTAATATTGTAAATAATCATGCAAGAGCGCTTGATTTGCAACAATCCCCAACGGGTTATTATCAACATAATTTTAAATTATTAAGCAGAAATTCAAAGCAGGTTAATCTTAATGATGAGGTAGGAATAGAATTAGAGCTTGCTAGATCATTTAAAAATTCCAATACACTTGTAATTAATTATATCAAGTCAAGCTCTACTACTGGCTGGCATTTTGATGAAAACAGTGATTGGCAAAGAGAACCACTAACTACCACGTTTGGGACCAGCAATTCATTATTTCCAACTAATGATAAAGATTCATACCCTTATGACGAAATTTTCATTGAATTAAATGGATATGATAAAAGTCAAAATATTTTTTATTCTATAGGCTTTGATTTTTTCTATGATACTTTTGCAGTTTTAAACAATTCAGATACTAGAGAAGCATTTGAATTTAATAAGGCAATTACTCTTCCTTTATTAGTAAATATTTCATTAAATGAAATATGGAATATTGAAATGCAGATTGAAATGCAAAGAGCTCAAAAAGGGTTTGAATTAAAAAATGAAAATCAATCTTCATTTTCTTCAATTTTTAATAAAAAGTATCAGTATAATAATTATTTATCCATTTCGGCAAATTTTAAGCAGAAATGGACTTTTAGTTTATCACATGAAAGAACAAATGCTGATGAATCTTTAATAGGTGATGGAAGTGATATTATTGATTTATCAAATTCATGGAACTCCTTCAGTATTGGATATAAGTTTGACTCTGATGATTCCTTACAAGTATTTTACGGTTCTTTGAGAGGTGGGTTAGATTGTACAAATGGTGTATGTAGATATATACAATCATTTGATGATGGTCTTAGAATTGACTACACATCAAATTTCAATTAACTTCTATAAGGGAGTAAAAATGAAAAAAAAATTAAACATATTAATATTATTTAGTTTTATACTTTTATCATGTGGTCAAGAGGGAAGTAATGTAACTGCTACTACTGATAATAATAATGAAGATGGAAGTAGTGCAATTGTGTATGATTCAAAAATTTTAATGGAATTATTTACTTCAACTACTTGCGGACCTTGTCTTCCACAAAATACTACTTTAAATCGTTATCTTGATCCAATGTCAGCTGTTTATGCTGGAGATTTAGCTGATAAATGGATTCTTCTAAGGTATCATGTTTGGTGGCCGTCTGCTGGAGATCCTTTTTATGATTGGAATCCACAACCTGTAATTAATAGGGAAGCATATTATGATGTAGGATATGTTCCACATATGTATACAAATGGGAATGTTGATTCCGCTGGTACTGCAACCACTTGGAGAACAAATGCTAGAGCAGCTGTTAATCAACCAACTTTCTTTAGGATAGATATTAATGGATCTAGAAATGGATTTAATATTAGCGGAAATGTTCAGGTAACCTCATCTGCAGACATAAGCGCAGTGTCTGGCTTTAAGCTATATGTTGCTGTAACACATGATAATAGCACATATACTGCTCCAAATGGTCAAACTGTATTTGATCAGACATTTGTTGATTTTTTAAGTGGTGGAACAATAGATGGTGAACAAGTCTATCATGATAATATAAGCTTAGGAGCTGGTCAAACATTCACTAAAGTTTTTAATTGGACCATGGATGATGATTGGCCGAATGATTCTGGAGTTTCTTGGAGCGTAGAAGATTTAAACTTGGTTGCTTTTGTTCAATTTGACGGAGCTGGTCAAAATAATAAAAAAGTTTATCAGGTTGAAGCTCACGCGTTTGATTAATAAGTTCTAATCTATTTTACATATGCGCCCGTAGCTCAATTGGATAGAGCGTCTGGCTACGGACCAGAAGGTTGTGGGTTCAAGTCCTTCCGGGCGTACTAATGTCTGAAAACAATCTAACTCAAACATCACATGAAGATTGGATGAGAAAATGCTTGAGGTTAGCTACAAAAGCTATGCTTGAGGACGAAGTTCCAATCGGAGCTATTGTAGTATATAAAGGTAAGGTTATTGGCCAAGGTTACAATCAATGTAATTCACTTAATGATGCAACAGCCCATGCTGAAATGCTTGCCATTACCGCAGCCTCAAACACTTTAGGAGACTGGAGATTAAACGATTGTACTATGTATGTTACCAAAGAGCCTTGTCCTATGTGCGCTGGAGCTATAGTTAACAGCCGAATTGAGTTTTTATATTTTGGTTGTTATGATGAAGATTATGGAGCTTGTGGTTCAAAGTTTGAAATTTGTGGCAACGTTAGTTTAAATACTCCTGCAGTAGTAAAAGGTAATCTTTTAGCTGGTGAATCTCTTGCTTTGCTTCAAGAATATTTTTTCAAAAAAAGACAAAAGAAAAAAATTTTTTAAAAATTTCCCTTCAAGCATCTCGATACGAATGGAAATTGATCAGTTACAACATAATAATAAATTCCATTTGGAAATTCAGGAGTGACCCCAAATCTTCCATTACATTCATCTAAATCTCCGGATCCTTCAACATATTCATAATCTTGCGTAAATGCTCCCATCGGAATTGGAATATTAGGATTTGAGGTTCCCTGACCAGGTCCGCCAACCAAAGCTGTTAAGATATTTGGACGTCTAGGATCACCTTCAGATTTTAATTGATAGCTCGATTGCAATGCAACAACCGCACTGTTTGTGTCAAAAGAATTAGAAAAACCATATTTTGCATAAACTGGAAATCCATCAGCTGCCCATCCAACTAAGGTCATTCCTTGATTCTCTCCCAAGAAATCAACCAAAAGCTCTGGAACACCATGATAATGATATTGACCATTAGGCTGAACATGAGCGTGGTTCATATCATCACCAAAGTCAAATGTATCATGACCTAATGCTTCAATATTCCAATTTCCTTGTCCTTGAGCTAAACGGCATACACCATTGTCATTACATCTTCCAGCAGTAGCAGGATCAAACTTTACACTATTAATTGCATACGCTATTATTTGAGCAGGACCACTTATATTTACACCATCATTTGATACTACTTCGGGACAAAGAGTGAAAGTTTCATTTATATTTTGAGCAGAAATAGTGTTTGGATTATTATTATTTGGAAATGAGCCAACTTCATGATTCGGAATACCATTTCCTCTTAATATTCTGTAATCATCATCTTCAGTCCATGAAAATATACTGTAAGATTGAACAGATTCATCATTATTAAAAATTTCCTCATCAATATTTGTTAAAATATTTGAAGTGGTATAATCAGTTGAACAATTTTCCAAAACAACATCATTATTATCTTCACAGGATATAAGAAGAATAAAGCTTAAAAAAATTAAATTATTATAATTCATGATTTTAAATAATAAATGGAAAAATTGCTTTTCTGTCCTTTGGATAAGACTCAAACTTTTTATGATACCATTGATGTCCTTTAATTGCCCTTGGAACAAGATTGGCCATGGTCCAAATCATAAATGATAGCCCTGCAAGAGACCAAGTCATTAAGGCAAAAGCCATCCATTCAAGAATTTCTCCTAAATAGTTTGGAAATGAGACATATCTAAACATAAAGCCTTCAGGAATTTTGTATTCACCTGATTTAGATCGTAATGACAATAAAATATTGTCAGATTTTATATTGATATATGCACCAATTATAAATAAGCACACACCTATAATAAAATTCCAATTAGACATGTATTCAGCAGAATATTCCTGAATACTACCAAAATAAGTCCCATTAATATATCCATTCATCACATTAAACAGGAATGCAAGCACTGCAATTAGAAGTGGCATTTTGGCAGGATTATTCTGTCTTAAAGGATAAATAACACTTCTATTAAAGTAGTGAAGGGTCCATAATGATATAAAAATAATGTTTGTTGGTGTCTTTTCTATATTTCCATTTAAAAAGAAATATAGTAAAGCAAGCGGAGAGATAATTTCCATAATAATCCATCCAACCTGACTTGGAATCATTGGGCCCCAATTTGTTTTTGAAAATTTTCCATAAGGAGCTGGGATTTTTAAAAGAGTAATAAAGGTGAAAAAGCCTAAACCAAGCCAAATAAGAACTAATGATTCAAAATTTTGTAACATCGGTTATAATTTATAAGTAATATTTAATTCTTCAAATAAGAGTTATATGCACAAAAATATCGTCATAACAGGGGCAACAGACGGAATAGGCTTAGCTGCAGCTAAATCTATTGCAAAAAAAGACTATAATCTAATCCTCGTTGGAAGAAATCCCGAAAAAGGTAAAAATGCCCTTGAGACAATCATCTCAGATACTGGAAATAAAAATTTAGACTTTTTTGAATGTGATCTTAGTTTAGTTGCTAATGTGAAAGATTTATCAGATAAAATTAAACAAAAGTACAGCAAAATTGATGTACTGTTAAATAATGCTGGGGGAGCAAATAAAACAAAACAAATCACAACAGAAGGACTTGAAAAAACATTTGCTACCAATCAAATGAATTATTTTGTTCTTTCAACAGAGTTACTAGAGATAATTTCAGAATCTAATGATGGAAGAATAGTAAATGTTGCTTCCAATGCGCATATTGGTGCAGAAGTTGATTATGAGAATATCAATTCTGAAAAAAGCTTTTCTGCTTGGACTTCATATTGTGTTTCTAAACTAATGAATATTATGTTTACCTATCAACTATCATCAATTCAAGATAAGGTATCGGTAAATGTATTACATCCTGGTTTTGTGGATACAAATATTGCAGGAAATGAAGGAAATTTTATCAAATATATTGTAAAATTAGGTGCAAAAATGTTTGCTAGAACAGTTGATAGTGGTGCAGATTCTAGTATTTATTTGTCAACCTCCGATGAGGTGCAAAATGTATCTGGTAAATATTTTTTTAAATGTAGAGAAATCAAATCTTCAAGAGCCTCATACAATAAGGAAGATTGGCAGAAGGTTTGGGATTTATGCAATGAATACAAAATTAAGTTAATATGAAAAAAAAGATTTTAACTAGAGGCGATTATGACTTTTTTACATCAGCTCAAACCAGGTGGAGGGATGTAGATACTTTAGGTCACATTAATCACACGGTTTACCTCAGTTTACTTGAAACAAAACATAAAGATTTTATTGATCATATTTACGGAGAAACTACTTATGATCTGGGATTAAAAAGCACCGCAGCAGGGTTATTAGCTTCAATGGATGTTACCTACATCAAGCAAGTTCACCATCCAGTTAAACTTGATATAGGATGTCGTATTACTAGAGTAGGAAGCAAAAGTTATGATGTACACCAAGGTATTTTTGTTGATGGAGAAAATGAACCATCTTTTCAAACTATTCATACCTTTGTAATGTTTAATTTTGTGGAACAAAAATCAATTCCAGTTCATAATGTTATAATAGATAATTTAAAGGAGTTAGAATGATTACATTATTATCACCATCAAAAAAGTTAAATTTTAAATATCAAGATGCTGTTTCAGCTTTTACGCAATGTGATTTTATTCAAAGTGCCCAAGAGCTTGTTAATCAAGCAAAGAATTTGACGTCACAAGATTTAAAAGATTTAATGAAAATCAGTGATTCGTTGGCAGATTTAAACAAAGAACGTTTTAATAATTGGTCTTTACCTTTTAACCAAGACAATGCAAAACAAGCTATTTTAGCTTTCGATGGAGGTGTTTATTCAGGTCTACAGGCAGAAACATTTGATCAGAATGATTTAGAGTTTGCTCAAGATCATTTACGAATTCTATCTGGTTTATACGGAGTGTTAAAACCTTTAGATTTAATTCAACCATACAGACTTGAAATGGGCACAAAGTTTGAAAATGCAAAAGGAAAGAATTTATATGATTTCTGGAGAAATGAAGTGACTAATAATTTAAATAAAAATATAAAAAAACATGAGAACAAGACCATAATAAATTGTTCATCAAATGAATATTTTAATGTTATTGATCAAAAAAATTTAGAGGGAGATATATTAAATACAGTATTTAAAGAATATCGTGATGGCGAGCTTAAATTTATTTCTTTTAATGCTAAAAAAGCTCGCGGTTTGCTTGCAAAATTTATAATTAACAATAAAATAAAAAGCATTAATGATTTAAAAGATTTTAACTTAGAGAATTACAAATTTGATTCATCATTATCAGATGATTTGACATTTGTATTTACAAGATAAAGGGAGGAAATAATGAAAAGAATATTAATATTGCTTTCATTTTTAGCAATTAGTTGTCAGTCAAATTCTGGTGAAATGCCAAGACAGGCAGGACAAGCATCTAATGAGCTAATGAATGGATTAGAAGCAATGCATCATGTACGTTTTGCTGAAGCAAGAGCACTATTTTTAGAAGGTATTGAAAAAGATCCAAATTGTGCTTCATGTTATTTGAACTTAGGAAATGCTGAACAAGATAGAGTCTTAAGAAGAGAGTATCTTGAAACTGCTTTAGATTTAGCTAAAAAAGGACATCCTGAAACAAAGATTATAGAAGCATCTGTAAATTGGATTAATGGAGAAGGCGGAAGGTTTGACGCTCATCCTGACTTATACAAAAAATTTAAAGGTGATAAATATCTAGCTTCAGGGGCATACAGATATCTTCAGTTTAATGATCGTATTGATGAAGGAAGAGAGTTATTGCTTGAAGCAGGAGAGAGATTGAAAGCAGGTCATTTATATAATCTATTAGCTTATTCATACTTTTGGAATGCTGAAAGTGATGAGGAGTATGATAAAGGATTACCATTTATTGAAAAATATATTGATTTAAATCCAAATGAAGCAAATGCATATGATTCATTAGCTGAATTTCATCTTAATAAAGGTGAATTTGATAAAGCAATAGAGACATATCAGTTAGCATTTGAAGTTGATCCGGAGTTTGAATGGGCAACTAGGAATTTAGCTTTGGCTAAATATCAACAAAAGATGGCTAGCGAAGATTCTAAAGTGATGCAATGGACAAGTGAATCAGATGAAGCTAAATCTACATTCAATATGGGAATGTGGCAGCTTTACAATCTTGAATGGGAGCAAGCAAATGAGTCATTTGCAAAAGCAATTGAAATTGATGAAAGCTTTGCTCTAGCTTATGCAATGCGAGCTAGAACGCACCGACTTATGCAAAATCAAACTGCATCTGATGAAGACTTAGAAATTGCAGTAAGTATGTCAGAAAACGCATCTGCGGAAGAAAAGAAAATGATTATGGCATTATCTAATGATACAAAATTAGGAACCAATTCATTTAATAAAGTCATTGAAAGATTGGCCACGAAATATCCTGATGGATCATTTATGAGAATGGAATCAATTTTTGCTACAATGAGTGATATCGGACCTGACATGATCTTGCGCAGAGGAAAGGAATTGTACGCTATGAATCCTAACTTTACGCCAGCATTAAATATTATGGGTTATGCTTACATGCAAAAAGATGAGATGGATTTAGCTAAAGAAACACTTCAAGAGCAAGTAAGAAGACAGTCAGGTAAGGCTAATCCTTATGATTCTTTAGGTGATTATTATTTAGCAGTAAATAATAATTCCATGGCGTTAAAATATTTTGAACAATCTGCAATGATGGGATTAAAAGCCAGTGAATCAAAAGTAGATAGTTTGAAATCTCTTTTAAGCGAATAATCAAATAATCTAAAATAAGCTTAAAAACTTATTTGATTTGAAAAAGGAGCGTAGAGTTATTATAATTCTACGCTCTTTTAATATGTTTGATTAAATTCTGCAAAATAAAGGAAATAAATTGTCAGAAAATTACCAAGTTTTAGCTCTCAAATGGCGACCAAAACAATTCAAAGATGTTGTTGGTCAAGAACATATTACCGCTACACTCCAAAAAGCTTTTGAAAAAAATCGCATTGCTCAAGCTTTTTTATTTGCTGGACCAAGAGGAGTGGGAAAAACAACAACAGCTCGTCTCGTAGCTATGTCATTAAACGGTGCAGAAACTCCTACAACTGACTATGATTTAAAATCAGAATCTGTTTTAGATATTATTGATGGTAAATCCATGGATGTGATTGAGATAGATGGTGCGTCTAATAGAGGAATTGACGAAATACGCGAATTGCGTGAAAATATCAAATTTATGCCTGTTTCTGGCAAGTTTAAGGTTATTATTATTGATGAGGTTCATATGCTTACTACACAAGCATTTAATGCTTTATTAAAAACGTTAGAAGAACCTCCTCAGCATGTGAAATTTATTCTGGCAACTACAGACGTACATAAAGTACCACAAACAATTATTTCTAGATGTCAAAGATTTGATTTTTTACCACTTTCAAATATTACAATAAGTGATAGATTAAAATATATTACAGAAAATGAAAATCAGTCAATTGATGAGAAGTCGTTATCAATGATTGCTTCAAAATCAGAAGGAAGTATGCGAGATGCATTAAGTTACTTAGATCAAGTCCTTGTTTTAGGAGATAATATTACTTTCGATATTGTGCAGGATTTGCTTGGAGTAGTTCCTCATGAAATTTTGTTTAGTATCTCTGATGCTTTACATGATAGAGATGGAGATAAACTCATGGCTGATTTAGAGGTTATTAGAAACAAAGGTTATATTGTTGAAGATTTATTAAAAGATTTAATGCTGCATTTCAGAAATCTATCAGTATTGAATTTTAAAAATGGATTAAAGCTTGCTGGTATAGATTCGGAACTTTCTAAAAAATATAATCAATTAAGTTACAATTGGAGTCATAAAGATATAATTAGACTTTCTAATAATCTTTCAACGCTTTATGCTTCAATAAGACAATACTCTGATCAATATTTATTATTAGAAATGCATTTAATCAAGCTCTTAGAGTTTGATTCAAGCGTCGACATTGAAAAATTTTTAAAAAAAGAAATTTCACAGGAACAGCAGGTTGATATTCCCAAAGAAAAAAAAGTAAATAAAACCCTTGATACAAAGTCAAAAAAAAAAGAGAAAAAAATAGATTTTAGTGATGAATTATTGAAAAATGATTGGAATCAAATCGTTAAGGAAGTTTCAAAAAAAAGGGGATCAATCGGAGCACAGTTGTCTGGATGTATTCTCGGAGATTTAAAAGGTAGCAATCTTGATGTGATTTCTTATGATACCTCGGAATTTAATCAAAAGCTTTTAAAGGAAGGCCTGGAGCTTGTTAAAACAATTATCGATGAAAAGTATGGCTCCAATGTTAATATTAGTTTAGTAGTTGATACAAAGGTTGAAAAAATTGAAGATAAAAAAAATGACAACGTTAATGAAGATGATATTATATCTCTTTTTGACGGAAAGGATATGTTATAATGTTTGGAAATATGAAAGAAATGCTTAAACAAGCGCAAAATATGAAATCTCAAATGAAAAAAATTAAGAAAGAGCTAGAGAGCATAGAAGTTGAAGGTGTATCTGCTAATGGTGCATGTAAGGTTATAATGACAGCAGATATGAAAACGAAGAATGTAGAAATTGATGAAACTCTTTTGAGTAGGGAAGCATATGTTATTGAAAATGCTATTAAAATAGCAGTAAATGATGCTCTTGAAGATGCTAAAGACACATCAGCAAAGAAATTAAAAGCTGTAACTGGTGGGTTAACAGATGGATTACCAGGATTTTAATGGCAAATGCCACTAAATATATTGATGTATTAATTGATTCTTTGACCAAGTTTCCTGGAATTGGAAGAAAAGGAGCTGAAAGAATAGCATATTTCATAGTAAAGTCCGAAAAGTCATTGGGTAAGAACTTGATTAATGCCCTCAAAGAGGTTGATGAAAAGCTTGATATTTGTCCAGATACAGGAATGGTGTTACTAAAAGGAGAAGAATCTCCATTAAGAAGNGATAGTAGAAATTCAGAAATTTTATGTGTTGTTGAAAATATGGAAGATGTTATTAAAATTGAAAACACCAATAGTTTTGATGGATTATATCATGTTCTTGGTGGAGCTATTTCTCCATTAGATGGTATTGGTCCATCAGATCTATCTTTTGACAAACTTTTAAAAAGAATTAATTCAGAATTAAAAGAAGTCATTATTGCAACCAATCCTAGTACTTCTGGAAATGCCACTGCGCTTTATCTCGAAAAAATTTTAAAAGATAAAAATGTTGAAATATCACGGCTTGCTGTTGGTTTACCAGTTGGAAGTAATTTGGAATATATAGATGACAAAACTATTTCTTCAGCTATCTCAGGAAGGGTTAAACTAAGTTGAAATTTTTTCTAAATTTTCTTACTTATTCAAGAATTCTTCTCACCCCACTAATTATTTATTATCTTTTAAATGATAACTTTATCTATGCTGGTATAATATTTGCATATTGCAGTTTTAGTGATTTAGCTGATGGTAAAATTGCTAGAAGGTATGATTTGGTTTCAGGTCATGGTAATTATATGGACCCACTGGCTGATAAAGTTTTAATGATAGGAGTATTATCAGCATTATTGTTTTTAGATATAATACAGTTTTTGCCCTTTATAATTATTATAGGTAGAGATATTATTATAACGATATATAGAAACTATTTGATTGCGAAAAATAAACCGCTTGAAACATCAAAATTTGGAAAGTTAAAAACAGTATTTCAGCATGGCATGGTTTTAATAATATTGCTTGTAAATCCATCACAAGCTGTGGTTGATTTTATAGTAAATATTAATGCAATTTATGCTGCTGCAACTGGAATTCATTATTTTGTTAAAAATGGATTTAAGTAAAGGGTTTAATGTTCAGCTTGCCACATTGTTTGGCATCGGAAAAATTCCAGGAGGAGGCACTTGGGCTTCCCTTTTTGTATTAATTATTGCATTGTATGAACAAAGCGCAGAAACGGCCTCATTTATAGCTTTTTTGTCTTTAATCATTGGTCCAAATGCCTACAGAAAGCTAACTGCACTCTTTGATTCAGAAGATCCTAAAGAATATGTTTTAGATGAAGTTATAGGAATGGGTATTGCTATTTCTGGAGTCTATATTTTCACAAGAATATTTGATCAATTTTCATTTGATTTTATAGAATCAATATCTGCTGTAGGAGAGCTTTTCATACTAACATTTATTTTCTTTAGATTTTTTGATATTTCTAAAATTGGTCCAGTCGGATGGATTGAAAATAATCAACAGGAAAAAGCATACATAAGGGTTGTAGGTGATGATATTATGGCAGCAATTTTGTCCATAATTGTTGTAATATTTTTTTTAAGTGTTAACTTATATGTAATGCAATGAATGTTGGAATTATAACAATTGGAAATGAGCTATTAAGTGGCTTTACTTTAGATCGTAATGCTGCTTGGATAGGGCAACAATTACTTTCTTCAGGAATTAAAGTTAATATCCATCATACTATACCAGATGATTTAGGTGTTATTTATGATACGTTAGAAAATCAATATAGTGAATGGGAGTGTGATCAAATTATTGTTACAGGAGGTCTTGGACCAACTGTTGATGATATTACAGTTTCTTCATTTCTTGAATACTTTGACGATTCACATGAATTTGATAAGGAATATTGGGACATTTTGTCTGAAAGATTTAAAAGATTAAACTTCAAAATGCCAAATCTCAATAAAAATCAGGCATACAAATCAAAAAGAGGAATAATGATTCCAAACTTAGTTGGTACTGCAAGAGGGTTGCATTATACAAAAAAACATCAATCAGTTTTAAAAAGTGTTAAGGGTTTAATAAAAGGTAGTAAAAATAAGGTTAATTTTTTCGCACTTCCTGGAGTTCCTAAAGAAATGAAATCCATGTTTACAAATTATGTTTTGCCGGAAATTGAAAAATCCTTAAAAAATAAGGTTGTTTGTAAAAGCATTAGAACTACAGGAGTTCCCGAGTCCATTCTTCAAGAAAAGATTACTGATATAATCAATGCTAATAATGAAAAATGTGATATTGCGTTCTTACCTCACAGAATGTTAGGAGTTGATATACGTTTAACATCGTCAAATAATCAATTGGTTGAAGATTTAATTAATGAGATAGTTCCAAGGATAAAAAAATATGTCTATGGTTATGATAACGATAAGTTAGAGCAAGTAATAGCAGATCTTCTTATTAAAAATAATCTTACAATAAGTACGGCTGAGTCATGTACTTCAGGTTTACTAGCTTCAAGATTAACAGATGTGCCTGGAAGCTCACAGTATTTTAAAGGTGGAAGTGTTTGTTATAGTAATGAGTTAAAAATTAATGACATCGGCATCGATAAGGATTTGATTGAAAGGTATGGCGCTGTAAGCGAGGAAGTTGCAAAATCTTTAGCAAAAAATATTGCTCAAAAAAATAATACTGATTTGGGAATTGGAATTACGGGAATAGCTGGCCCAGATGGTGGGACAGAAAAAAAACCAGTTGGATTAGTATTTGTTGGAATATTTTACAAAAATAATTTATATATTAAGAAGTATAATTTAACACCTGACAGAATCACAAATCGTGAATTAACTGTTACCTTGTGTCTTAATGAAATACGAAAAATTTTAAGAAATTCATAAAAATCAAAGGAAAGTCATAATGGCAAAAAATGTAGATAAAGCGTTAGAAGCAGTTCAATTAGATATTAATAAAGAGTATGGAGATGGCTCTATCATGAGATTGGGTGGAACCGCTACTCTTGATGTTGAAGCAATTTCAACTGGGTGTCTTTCATTAGACATGGCTCTAGGTGTTGGTGGTGTACCAAAAGGAAGAATTATTGAAGTATTTGGTCCTGAATCTTCTGGAAAAACTACTCTGGCTTTACACATTGTTGCTGAATGTCAAAAAAATGGTGGAAAAGCAGCATTCATTGATGCAGAAAATGCATTAGATCCTGAATATGCAAAAAATCTTGGATGTAATGCTGAAGACTTATTGGTTTCTCAGCCAGATTCTGGAGAGCAAGCACTCGATATTCTTCAAAAGTTGTTAGAAACAGCTGCCTTGGATGTTATTGTTATTGACTCTGTAGCAGCATTAGTGCCAAAAGCTGAGCTTGATGGACAAATTGGTGATGTTACCGTTGGTTTGCAGGCAAGGTTGATGTCACAAGCTCTCAGAAAGCTTTCTGGTCCAATAAATAAATCCAGAACATGTGTAGTTTTTATTAATCAAATTAGAGAAAAAATTGGTGTAATGTTTGGTAGTCCAGAAACTACTCCAGGAGGAAGAGCATTAAAATTTTATTCATCAGTAAGATTGGATATTAGAAGAATAGCTGCTATTAAAGAAGGAACTGATATGACTGGAAATAGAACCAGAGTAAAAGTTGTAAAGAATAAAGTAGCTCCACCTTTTAAAATGACAGAATTTGATATCATGTACGGTAAAGGAATTTCATATGCTGGAGATTTACTTGATTTAGCTTTACAGGGAGGCGTTGTTGAAAAAATGGGATCCTGGTTCTCTTACAAAGGTGAAAAGATTGCTCAAGGACGTGAAAAGGTTAAAACTTTACTTGAAACAGATGATAAACTTATGAAGAGCGTATTATCTGATGTTAAAGATTATTTAGAACTGAGTTAAGATTCATTAATAATTTTTAAAAAATCTTTATGCACTTTATTGTTTGATACAACTATACATTTATCAAAATTATATTGACTTCCGTTCTCATTTGAAACAGTGCCACCTGCTTCAGTAACGATAATATTACCGGCTGCTGTATCCCATGGCTGTAAATTGTATTCCCAAAAACCTTCAACAATACCTTTTGCTACATGACACATATCTAAGGAAGCTGCTCCTAATCTTCTTACCCCGTGAGAATTAAGATTTATGTTCTTTATAACTTGCAAATTTTTTTCAATATAATTTTCATCATATGGTATAAAACCGGTAACGTACAAACCTTCGCTAAAACGATCTTTATTTGAAACTGATATTTTAGAATCATTACTAAAAGAACCACCATCTTTTAAAGCAAAAAATTTTTCATTATTTGGAATGTCATAAACAACTCCGACTATTGGTTTACTTCTTAAATAAACACCAATAGAAACAGCAAAAGAAGGATAATTATGTACAAAATTATTGGTACCATCAATTGGATCTATATACCATGTATACTCCGAGCTTAAATTTTTTGATCCTAATTCTTCTGAAACCACATTATGTTCAGGGAAAGATTCTTTAATTTTTCCAGCTATAAGTTTATCAACTTCAATATCAGTTTGAGTTACAAGATTTGAAACTTCTCCCTTTGACTTGAAAGATTTAATTTTTTGAGAAGATAAACGAATAAGTTCAGCAGCCTGATCTGAAATTTCTAAGGCAATATCAAGGATGTGATTAGTACTTTTCAAAGTATCTAGATGAAATTTCTTTTAATTTTGTACTTAAAAGAATAATCGCAATTAGGTTAGGAAAAGTCATAAAAGCTAGGGCAGCATCACCAAGATTCCAAACTTGTTTTAAAGTCAATAAAGAACCAAAAAAAACCATCAATACATAAATATATCTATAATATTTAATATAACTAGACCCAAATAAATACTCAGTTGCTCTATCTCCATAAAATGACCAACTAATAGCAGTTGAAAGAGCAAAGAGAACTACAGCAATTGTAACCATTTCACTACCAAATGGAATTCCTTGAGAAAAGGCAAAGCTAGTAAGTAATACACCTTCTTTTAATTCAACAATTGATGAATCAATTCTTAAGGAATAAAACTCGGTAAATTTCCATGAACCAGTTACCATAATTACTAAACCAGTTAAAGTACAAATTATTATTGTATCAATATATGGCTCTAATAATGCTACAACACCTTCTCTTGTTGAATATGGTGTTTTAGCTGTTGAATGAGCAATAGCAGCTGAACCTTGACCAGATTCACTTGAGAATAAACCTCTTTTGACACCCATTAACATTGTATTTAAAAATGCTATAAATGCACCTGAAGCAACACCTGTGGCAGGAACTAACAAGGACGGTGGATTAAAAGCCATTGTAAATATTGTATTGAAAGAATGTCCGACTTGATCAAAATTTGTAATTACAATGAATAAGGCACAAAAAACATAAATTGCAGCCATAATTGGAACAAGAAAACTTGTAAAATTACCAATTCTTTTTATACCACCTAAAATAACTGACCCTACGATAGATGCACAAACTAAACCAATAGCAACATGCATTATAGATATACTTGAAATATCACCCAACAAAGCAACATCTGTCGTAGACATCAAAAAATTATCTGTTCCAAAAATAGAAGCTAGCTGACTGTAAAGTTGTTGTGTAAGTGTATTCGATTGAATTGCATTTCCTGTGAAAAAGGAACAAATGATTGTAAAACATGCAAAAAATACAGCTAACCATCGCCATTTAGGACCTAAACCATTTTCTATAGTATACATTGGTCCACCAGCAGTATTTCCTTGTGAATCTGTTTCCCTGTATTCAACAGCAAGAGTACATTCAGCATACTTTAAAGCAGTTCCAAAAAAAGCTGTAATCCACATCCAGAATAATGCACCTGGACCTCCAATTTGAATTGCAATAGCTACTCCGGCAATATTTCCAATACCAACAGTAGCTGCTAAAGCAGTTGAAAGAGCTTTGAAATGATTTAAGTCTCCTTCATCTTCCGTACTATCGTAATCACCGCGAGTAACTTTAATACCATGTATTATACGAGTCAATTGAGGAAATCCTAGTTTAAACGTCATATACATACCAGTTCCTAAAAGAGAAATAACCATTAGGGGTATTGTAGCTAAAGGAAAAGATTCTTTAAAATCATCTGAAAAGAGATTTCCTGGAAAATTCCAAATCTGTTCAAAAAAGTGAACTCCGTATCCTGGAATCAACAGTAAAATTCCTATAATTGAAAAAACTAGAAGCGTATACTGATTTTTTGACATGAACAAATATTAATTATTTTTTTTAAAAGATGTACATTGATTTTTTATTATTAATTTAAAAAATGATTATCGCGGGTGTAGATGAAGTAGGTAGAGGCTGTTTAGCTGGTCCGGTGGTAGCTGCAGCAGTAATTTTAAATGATTCTATTAATTCACTAAACGATTCTAAGAAATTGTCAAAAAGGAAAAGAGAAGTTTTATATAGCGAGATTTTAGAGAATGCTACCTCAGTTGCAGTTGGAATGAAGTGGAATGACTATATTGATAAGCATAATATTAAAGTAGCATCTGAAGATGCTATGAAAGATGCAATAAGCTCATTAAAAGTGAGGCCAGATAAAGTTTTAGTTGATGGATTTTCATTAGACATCCAAATTGAAAATGAGGGTATTATAAAAGGCGATCAAAAATATCATCAAATTATGGCTGCCTCAATTATTGCAAAAGTAACAAGAGATGAAATAATGCGATCGTTTCATTATATTTATCCAGAATATGATTTTAAATCAAATAATGGATACGGAACAAAAAAACATTTAGAAGCATTAAAAAAATACTCATTTACACCAATTCACAGACTAACCTTCAAACCAATATCATCTAATATTAAATAATGCAAAACTTTATTAAAGAAATAAAATCACTTTCTGTTTTAATCTTGGCCATCCTTTTCTTAAAAGAAACGGTTGTAGAGCTATATATAGTGCCAACAAGTAGTATGGAAAAGAATATATTAAGAGGAGACATGCTTGTTGGAAGTAGATACATCTATGGTATGAAAGTTCCTCAAAAAATTTGGGTTCCATTTACAGCTGTAAGTATTCCTACATTTCTTCCTGATTATAGATTTCCTGCATTTAAAGATGTAGAAAGAGGAGATGTAGTAGTTTTCGAATATCCTAGAGATAATGTATATAAATATGTAAAAAGATGTATCGGTTTGCCTGGTGATAATGTTAGAATTGAAAATCGAAAAGTGTTTGTTAATAATGAAGAGTATTTATTACCTGAAGGTGGTCAATTTTTATCTCAAGAACCCTCATCAGAATCCTATATTGATGACAGTATATTTATGAATCTTGGAAATAAAGATAATATGAAAGAGCTTCAAATTCCTAAAAAAGGTGATACATTTATAATCAACGAAGATATGAATTGGGAGCTAATTATTCCTTTACTATTATTTGAAGGGAATAAAGTTGAATTGGTTGTTAACGATCAAAAGCTAATATTTACCAACGAAGATCCGTATGACCTGTTTAGAAGAACGGGTGATAGAAAAGTATTTGATAATTATGTTCCCCAACCTAATGCTTCATTAATTAATCCATGGATGTCGTTAATGAAAAAAGAATACTTAAAATATTTAAAAATAAATGATAAAGATATAAGTGAAATAAATACATATACTTTGAAGCAAGATTATTTTTGGATGATGGGAGATAATAGGGATAATAGCGAGGATTCGAGATTTTGGGGTTTAGTTCCTAAAAGTCATGTTCTTGGACAGCCAGTGGTCACTTGGTTTTCATTAGATTTAGATAATTATTTACCTAGACTTTCTAGAATTGGAAATATCCCCAAATAAAAAAAATGTTTTCATATTGATATTTCATTCATTAGTTTCAGTGGACTAAAAAAACAATTGAGGTATTTAAATTATGTTATCTAGTACAGAAAAAATTTTAAGCGTTGTTGTTCTTGCCTTAACTCTAGCAGTAGGTTTTTCTTTAATACAATATGGTTCAGCTATGGATGAAATGGCACAATTAAGAAGTGAACAAGCAGAGCATGTTGATATGGTTAATAAAGAATTTAAACAAAGAGTTAAAGCAGTTGAGTTAGAAAATATTGGACAAGGTAAAGAAATTAAAAGAGGTCAAGATATGATTTTAGCTAACACAAAACTAATTTATGCTAAAGCTGACTCTCTTGGAAATTTAATTGATGATTTAGCTTATGAAATAAAAAGGGTTGATAGAGACTTAACTAAAAGAATTAAAAATGTTCAACGTGATCTTGAAGGTTTAGAAGATAATTTTGATTCTGAAAAACGTAGAACGAGAAGAGATTTGTCTGATATTAAGAAGCAGCTAAAAGCTCTTAATAATGAGGTCTTCCCTCCAGAAGAGGAGTAAGTGATAATTGTTTTTTTAAAAAAAAGGGCTTTTTTAAGCCCTTTTTTTGTACCGAGGGTCGGGCTCGAACCGACATGAGATTACTCTCACTGGTGTTTGAGACCAGCGCGTCTACCAATTCCGCCACCCCGGCAAAGATGTTGACAAATTTCAGATAAAGTATGTAGTTTGTCAATAACCAATATTAAAAGGAGTTTAAAGTGTCATTCAAAACAGTACCACAGATGTTTCAACATGTAGTAAGTGAAAAACCTTCCTTAAAAACTTTTTATACAAAAACTGAAAACGGCTGGGAGGGTATAGAATTAGCTGATCTTCAAGTGATGGTTGAAGATTTTGCAAATGGATTAAAAAATTTAGGAATAAACGATAATGATAAAGTTGCAATTATTGGCGCAAATTCCCGTAAATGGTCAATATCTGATTATGCAATTGCTCATATTAGAGCTGTATCTGTTCCAGTTTATCCAACTCTAATTCCAGCTCAATCTCAATATGTTGTAATGCACTCAGAGAGTAAAATTGCTATTGTTCAAGATGAGGTGCAGTTAGACAAAGTTTACCCACTTATTAATGATGCAAATTCCAATTTGCACACAATTATAATTATGGATAATAATTATAATGGTGGAAAAGAGAATATTATCAAATTTAATGATGTATTCAATATGAAAGATACTCAGCATGATATTAAAGCAATTTCTGCAACTGTTGAAGAAAATGATTTATTAACCCTCATTTATACTAGTGGAACAACAGGAAATCCAAAAGGAGTTATGCTTAGCCATTCTAATATTTGCAATAATCTACTTTCTATCAACGGCAACATGGAAGCTGCCATGGAGCTCAACCCTGAATTAAAACCAGCTGATGGAATAGAAAGATTTGTTTCGTTCTTACCTATAAGTCATAGTTTTGAAAGAGTTGGAGGTCACTATTATATATTTAGCATTGGAACATCTATTTATTACGCTGAAATGAATTTTACTCCAGAAATTCTTTTTGAAAATATTAGAGAAGTTCGACCAACTTTTTTAACAGCAGTACCAAGAATTTTTGAAAAAATTCATGCTAAAATTTTAGATTCTGTATCAACAATGACTGGTGTCAAAAGAAAGCTTGCCGACTGGTCGATTGCTGTTGGCTTACAAACAGTTCCTTATCGTCAAAAAAGTCAAGATTTACCATTTATGCTTGGACTAAAATATAAGATTGCTGATAAGTTAGTACTTAACAAATTTAGGGCTGCCTTGGGTGGAAAAGTCAGAGCATGTTCTTCTGGAGGATCTGCATTATCAAAAGAAGTGGGTTCATTTTTCTGTGGAATTGGTATTACGATAATCGAAGGATATGGACTAACTGAAACTAGTCCAGTAATGACAGTTGGACATTCAGACTTCTTTAAATTTGGAACTGTTGGAAAACCAATACCTGGAGTTGAAGTAAAAATCCAACCTGATGGTGAAATTGTATGTAGAGGTCATAATGTTATGATGGGTTATTACAAAAATGAAGAAGCTACTAATGAAGCAATTATCGATGGATGGTTTCATTCAGGAGATATTGGTGAATTTGATGAAGATGGTTTGTTGCGAATTACAGATAGAAAAAAGAGTTTAATTGTAACATCTGGGGGTAAAAATGTTGCTCCTCAACCTATGGAGGTGTCACTTACATCAAACAAATATATTGAGCAATGTAATATTGTTGGCGATGATAGAAATTTTATTTCAGCTTTAATAGTTCCAAGCAAAGAGAATCTTTTAGCTTGGGCTGAAGAACAAGGCTTAGCAAGTTTAGATTATGATGCTCTTTGTGCACATGATCAAACATACGAGCATTACGATGCGATTGTTAAGACAGTTATGACCAATTTTTCTAGATATGAATCAGTTAGAAAATTTGTCCTAATCGCTGAAGAATGGACTGTTGATAAAGGGGAATTAACTCCAAAAATGTCGATTAAGCGAAAAGTTGTTATAGAAAAACATAAAGCAGAAATTGATGCTATGTATAATGCTAAAGATTTACCAAAAGTTGCTACGGATGACGAAGGTCAACTATTTGGTTAGAATAGTATTTATACTTTTTTTTGCAATTAGTCTTATTAGTTTTTCAGATAATGAAAAATCACCCTACGTAATTATTTTAGGAACCGCACAAGATGGAGGAGCTCCTCACGCAGCTTGTCAAAAAGTCTGTTGTTTAGATAAGTGGATTGATTCCAGTCTTCACAAAAAAGTATCTAGTATTGGAATTGTTGATCCTGAATCAAATGATGTATGGATGATTGATGCAACACCTGATTTTGCAGAACAACTTCATTTACTTACGAATAATAATGATAGAGTTCTTAAAGGGATTTTTATTACACATGCACACATTGGCCATTACACTGGACTAATGCACTTAGGAAGAGAGGTAATGGGCTCAAAAAATACGATAGTAAATGTTATGCCAAAAATGGAAGAATTCTTAAGAAATAATGGACCATGGAGTCAATTAGTTAGATTGAATAATATAACGCTCAAAGGCTTAAAAAATAACAAAACAGTACAATTAAATTCGAAATTATCAATAACACCTTTTCAAGTTCCTCATAGAGATGAATTTTCTGAAACAGTAGGGTTTAAAATTGAGGGTCCGTCAAAGTCATTAGTATTTATTCCAGATATTGATAAATGGAATAAATGGAAAATTAGTATTACAGATATTGTTGAAAATTCGGATTATAGTATATTGGATGGTACTTTTTATGATATTAATGAACTTCCTGGAAGGGATATGTCAGAAATTCCTCATGCATTCATAATTGAAACAATGAATTTGTTTAAAAATTCTGATAAAAAAGATTCTATTTATTTTATACACTTAAATCATACAAATCCTGCATTAAATAAGGATTCTGATGAGTATAAAAAAGTTATTTATAATGGATTTAATATCTCAGAGTTTGGTCAAATACTAAAATTATAATTATCTAACACTTTTCTGATAAAAAATAATTAATATTATATAATATTAATTAAATGGAGGGAAAATGAAAAAAATCTTATTAATGATAGTTTTTTCAACTTTAGCTTTTTCACAAACATACAATATGCAAATTCAAATTGGTGTTAAAGACGGCGTAAAAGTTGCTGATTATGAAAAAGCTATGATACAACACAATAAGGCACATGCAACAGATCTTGGTGCTGCAACTACTTACCAAATTATCAATGGTCCAGATGCCGGAGATTATATTAGAATGCCAAAATCTATATTTACTTCAGCAGATATGATTGATGCAGTCTTTAATGAATGGCAAAATCATGATCCTGTTCCTTATGACAAATTCGACGGGAAAATGGTTGAGGGGAGAAATGGAACTGTGTTTTATACTTTAAGACCTGACTTAAGTTACAATCCTCAAGTGAAAACTTGGAAATACCTTAGACAAAGTAAATGGAATGTAAGACAAGGTGGTCAATCTAGCGCAGAATCAATTTTTAAATTGGCAAATGAAATTAGAGACGAATTAGGATCAGATGAACATTTCGTCTGTATGGTTTCAAATACTGGTCAACCTTTCAATGAGTATTTATTTGTTTCAGGACATGATACACTCTCAGAGGCCTTAGATCAATCTGCCTTTCTTACATTGCTTGGCGAAATGAGCAAAAGAATGCCTGATTGGGAATCAACTTGGGGTCAAAGCGCTTGGAATGGTATTAGTCAAGTTTCAGTTCATAGACCTGACTTAAGTAACTAATTTGATCAACATTTTGTTATTTAAAGAAAAAAGAGCCTATTATTTATTGTTAATAGGCTCTTTTTCTACTAACATTTCAATATGCATAATAAAAAGTCTAAAATTGAACTTAAAAAAAACCTAGAACACGAGGATTTTGAAAGGCTTAATCTCTCTTTTTATAAGTATTGTCTAATTGATAATCCAAAGAATCTACGAAACAAACTATATTTTGATTTAATCAAATTAGAAATTATTGGTAGAATTTATGTTTCAGAAGAAGGAATTAATGCTCAAGTATGCATTCCTAAACATAATTTAGAAGTCTTTAAATCTTATATACATTCAATTGATTTCTTTAGCGATATAAAATTTAAACATGCCATAGAAGAAGGGACATCATTCTCAAAGTTAAAGATTTTAGTTCGCAATGAAATTGTTGCATATAAAATACCTAAAGACTCTTATGACATGAAAAAAATTGGAGTTCATTTAAAACCAATTGATTTTCATCGTTCAATAAAAGAAAAGGATTCAGTTGTGGTTGACATGAGAAACTATTATGAAAGTGAAGTAGGAAGATTTAAAAATGCAATTATACCTAATGCACATTTTTCAAAAGAATTGCTCCCAAAGGTTGCAGAGATTTTAAATGGAAATGAAGATAAGAAAGTACATTTATATTGTACAGGTGGTATACGATGTGAAAAAGCTAGCTCTTATCTTATAAAAAAGGGTTTTAAAGAGGTATATCAACTTGAAGGTGGAATAATTCAATATGCACATGATATGAAAAAAAATGATTTAGAGTCTGAATTTATAGGAAAAAATTTTGTGTTTGATGATAGGATGGGAGAACGCGTGACAAGCGACATTGTAGGACAATGTCACCAATGTAAATCACCATCAGACAATCATAAGAATTGTAAAAACCAAGCATGTCATATATTATTTATTCAATGCAATCAATGTGCTAAAAAATATAATGATTGTTGTTCTGAACCTTGTAATCAATTTTTACAACTTGATTTAGAAACACAAAAAAAATTAAGAAAAGATAAAAATAAAAAGGTTACAAGTGCTAAATTATCAAGTAAATTTAGGCCAAAACTTTATAAACTATTTAATTACTGGGAATAATATAATTATGATAGAAAAAATTAAAAATTTCATGTTGAAACCTATTAAGGTTAGTTACAAGGATAGATCAGATTATACTCCAATTGAAAATTTTATATTGAATCCTATTATTTTAGCTTTACTTGTTTTTCTAGTAACTTATCAAGCTTTCTCTTTGAATGATGATGTAAAACCATCTGCTTCCGATACAGCTCTTAGTAATGCAATGATTTATTTCGAAAAAGGGGATTTTGATAATGCTGTGCTACAGCTTGAATCTGTTGTTGATAATTTCTCAGGTTCTAAAGCTGCTCATCAAGCAAAGTTTTATCTTGGAAGAACTGCATTTATAAATGGTAACAATGATAAGGCGCTTGTTTATTTATCTGAAAGCGTTTCAAAAATGAGATATGATAATCTTAAAAAGGAAGGATATATCATGCTTGCTGAACTAGAAAACGATACGAAAATGTTCGATAAGGCTATGAAATTTACTGAATCTGATAATGAAATTAAATACATTAGCATTCTCAAAGCTAAAAAACTAGCTCAAAACGGCGATTTAATCCAGTCAATGAAGCTTCTTGAGTCTTTAGATGCTGATAATCCTGCTTACAATCAACTTTTTGAAGAAGTGTATGGCTTTGTACTAAGTATTAACTAAGATACTTGTTAAAACGATATTAATTAAATATATTCCAATGAATTTAATGGGCTACGGCCCATTTTTGTTATAATGAAAAAAATTAAAGGGTAATTATGATTAATAGAGATTTAATTGAAATTTTTATTGAATTAGCTAGGGAAAAGAACATTGAGCGTTCCGAGCTTGGTACTATAATTGAACAATTATTTTTGTTCATTATTGAAAAAGAAACTGGCGAGTCTGATAACTGTAGTGTCATTGTTAATTTAGATAAAGGTGAAATTGAAATATATGTTGAGAAAACAATTGTCGATGAAGTTGATGACGATCATTTTGATATTACCCTAGATAGGGCTATTGAGCTTGAACCAGATTTAGATGGTGAATTAAAATTGGGAGATACTTTTGTTGAGGTTATTGATCCTGCACGTTTTGGTAGAAGATTAGTTGCAAATGCGAGACAATTTTTAAACAAAAGAACAAGAGAAGTTCAACAACAATATATTTACGAGGATTATGTTCAAAGAATAGGAGAAGTTATTATTGGTACTGTTCACCAAGTACATCGAGAAAATACATTTGTAAACATTGAGCAAACAGAACTGAGAATGCCAAGAAATGAGCAAATCTTTTCTGAAAGATTTAGAAGAGGTGATACTATTAGAGCTTTGGTTAAATCAGTTGAAGTGACTGCAAAAGGTCCAGATATTTTAATATCAAGAAGTGACGATCTTTTTCTTTACAAACTTTTTGAAATGGAAGTTCCAGAAATCGAAGATGGTATTATTGAAATTAAAGGGATTGCAAGAAAACCGGGAGAAAGAAGTAAGATTATTGTCCATTCTGTTGACAAACGAATTGATGCTGTAGGTGCTTGTGTTGGTATGAGAGGAAGCAGAATTCAATCAGTTGTTAGAGAATTAAACAATGAAAAGATTGATATTGTTAACTTTACGGAAAAATCTGAGGTGTTCATTACTCGAGCACTTTCTCCTGCAAAACCAGTTGATTTGTATATAGATGACGATAGAAAATATTGTGTTGCAATTTTTGACGAAGGTGGTCTTGAAAATGCTGTCGGTAGAAGCGGTGTCAATATTAATCTTGCTTCAAAACTAACAGGATATACGATTGATGCGTACACAAAATCAGAATATGATGAAGTGCTTATAAATCAGAAAACAAGTCTCGAGTCATTAGATGGAATTACAAAAACTTTGAGTAATAAACTTTCAAAAGCAGATATTGTTTCAGTTGCAGATTATTTAAACATAAAAAAATATGTTCTAACTGAAGAGTTAGAGCTTAATGATAAAGAGGTATCTTCAGTAAGTGATGCAGTAAATTCATTTATAGAAAATACGCACAATAAAGAAGAAGAAGTTGAAGAGACAATTGAAAATACTGAAGAGAATATCGAGCTAGATTCAATTGTAGAAGAACAAAATATTGAAGCTGTTGAAGAAATTATTGAAGATGTTGACTCATCAGATGAAAAACCAGCTGAAGACGTAGAGTTGCCAGAAGAAGTTGTTGATTCTGAACAAGATTCACAAAATATAGAGGAAAAAGAAGAATAATTTATGTCTGATTCAATAAGAATATTCCAACTAGCAAAAGAGCTAAACATATCACATAATGATATTTTAGACTTTTTAAAGTCAAAAGACATATCTGTCTCAAGTCATATGTCTCCCATTGATGGTAAAACACAGCAAATAGTATATACTGAGTTTGCTAAAGACCGTCAATCAGCAGAAAGGGACAGAAAAGAGCAGGTCAGAAAAGAAATTCATGACTCAAAAGTTGTGATGAAAACTAAGTCTGTTAAAAAGTTCAAAATTATGTCTGTTGAAGATCAACGTAAATCAGAGAAGAAAAAAGTTGAAGCGCCAGTTAAGGAAGAAAAAGACAGTAAAAAGACAAAGATCAAAAAAGAAGCTCCTGTTGAGAAAAAACCAAAGAAAAAATTGAGAAAAATCTCTTTACGTGAACCAGAAAAGGCAGAGGATAAAAAGCAGGCAAAAAAACATAAAGATGAACTGAAAAAAGATAGCTCTGCTGTAAAAAGATTGAAAAAGACCCTTGCTTCTATGGATTCAAGCCCAAAGAAGAAGTCATATAAGAAAACTAAAAAAGATGATGGGTTAGATGACGTAGATCAAAAAAGAACAATCGAGCTTGCTGAATATGCTAGCATTGACGAAATAGCAAAAGTTTTAGATGTATCAACCAGTGAGGTTATTGGTAAATGCTTACAAATGGGTATTTTAGCTACCGTAAATCAAAGACTCGAATGGGATGTCATAGAATTAATTGCTGGTGAATATGACGTTGAATTAAAAAAATATGAAGAAGTTGTTGATGATTTGTTTGTAACATCGCATTCAGAACAAGAGCTTTCAAATGCTACAGAAAGAGCTCCGGTAGTAACAATTATGGGTCATGTAGACCATGGTAAAACATCCATTTTAGATTTTATTAGAGAAACAAAGGTTGCAGCAGGCGAATCGGGTGGAATTACGCAGAGAGTTGGAGCTTATCAGGTTTTACATAACGACAATAAAATTACTTTTTTAGATACACCTGGACATGAAGCCTTTACTGCTATGAGGGCAAGAGGTGCTCAATCAACTGATATAGTTATTCTAGTCGTTGCTGCCGATGATAGTGTTATGCCTCAAACAATTGAAGCTATTAATCATGCAAAAGCTGCGGAAGTGCCCATTGTTGTAGCAATTAACAAAATTGACAAACAAGGTGCTAATCCAGATGTAGTTAAAAGAGAGTTATCTGAAAAAGATATTTTAGTTGAAGATTGGGGAGGAAAGATTCAATCTGTACACACTTCTGCAAAAACGGGTGAAGGTATAGATGATCTTATGGAAGCAATTTTACTTGAGGCTGAAGTTTTAGATTTAAAAGCTAATCAAGATATTGATTGTAAAGGTATTGTAATTGATTCTAGACTGGATAAAGGATTAGGGCCTGTTGCCACAGTTTTAATTCAAAAAGGTACCTTAAGTATAGGAACACCATTCATTTGCAATAATCACCCTGGTAAGGTTCGAGCGATAATGAATGAAAATAATGAAAGAATTTTAGAGGCAAGACCATCAGATCCAGTTCAAATTCTTGGTTTTGATACTGTTCCTCAAGCTGGAGATATTTTTGCAGAAGTTGAAAATGAATCTGATTTAAAGAAAATTGCTAACGAACGTCAAAGAATTAAACGAGAAATTGATCTTCAAATGGTTCAAAAAACATCTTTAGACAGTATATCAGCTCAAATTAAAGAAGGTGATATGAATAATTTGAATATTATTATTAAGGCTGATTCAGATGGATCAATTGAAGCTTTAATTCAAAGTATCGAAAAAATCAATAATGACGAAGTTGGTGTAGATATTGTACATAAAGGTGTTGGAAATGTGACTGAATCTGATGTATTACTAGCTCAGGCATCACAAGCTATTATAATAGGTTTTGGAGTTCAAATTCCGTCAAATACAAAGCTCTTAGCAAGTCAAAATAACGTAGAAATTAGAGCATATAGTATTATTTATCAAATCGTTGAAGACGTTAAGATGGCTGTTGAAGGATTACTAAAACCTGATATGGTTGAAGAGGTTATTGGTGAGGCAATAGTTAAAGAGTCATTTAAAATTCCTAAAATTGGTTTTATAGCTGGATCTCAAGTAGAATCTGGTAAAATTACACGTGATTGTTTTGTTAGGCTTATTCGCGAAGAAGAAGAGCTTGTTTCAAAAGGTTCAATTACCTCATTAAAGCGCTTTAAAGACGATGTAGCATCTGTTGATTCGGGTATGGAATGTGGTATTTCCGTTGAAGGTGTGAAAAAGTATTTTGAAGGTGATAGAATTATTGCGTATAAAATAAATGAAATTAAGAGAACATTAGCAGACAGTTGAATAATAAACCTTTTTCAAGATCAGAGAGAGTATCACAACAAGTTTTAAAAACCATTAATGATATCTTAACCAGAGAGATGGATTTAAGAAAATATGGTTTTATCACTTTTTCTTCAGTTAAAATGACAGCTGATTTAAAACATGCAACTTTATATTATAGTGTATTAAATCCTACTAAAAAGATAGAAATTATTAACGAAGAACTTAACTTGCTTGTGCCGGTTTTTAGAAAATTTTTGTCAGCATCTTTAAATTTAAGATCTACTCCAACATTAAAATTTTTCTATGATGATTCATTTGAGCAATTTGAAAAAATTGATAAGCTAATAAAAAAAATAGATTAGTATGATTTACAACATATATAAACCAAAAGATTTGTCTTCCTTTTCAATTGTTAAAAAAGTAAAAAATATTACTAAGGAAAAAGTTGGACACTCAGGTACGTTAGATCCATTTGCAGATGGAGTATTAGTGTTAGGTGTTGGAAAATCGACTAAAAAATTATCAAATATTATTCAATTCGATAAGACTTATGAAGGTATAATCAAATTAGGAGAAAAAACTGATTCAATGGATTTAACAGGTAACATTGTTGAAGAAAAAGAAGTTTGTGAAATTACCGAACAGAATTTGATTGATTGCGAAAATAAGTTTTTAGGACAATTACTACAAAGAACTCCTATGTACTCAGCAAGGAAAATTAATGGAGTTCGACTATATAAGCTTGCAAGAAAAAATATTGAAATCAAAACAAATCCAAAGTTAATAACTATCAAGAGCTTAAAAATTGATTCATTAGATGAAAATACCTTAAAAATCACTGTTGATTGTTCATCAGGGACTTATATAAGGGTGTTAGCAGAGGAGATAGCAGAATATTTAGGTACTGTAGGTCATTTGATAAGCTTAACACGATTAAGTGTTGGTGAATATAAATTGGATGAATCGGTTACAATAGAAAAATTTGAGGAAAAATGGAAATCATAACCTCATTAAAAGATTTCAAAAAGTTATCAAATTCAGTTATAACTGTTGGTAATTACGACGGTATTCATAAAGGTCATCATGATGTGCTATCTTATATTGTTGAAGAGGGTAAAAAAAGAAATATACCGTCTTGCCTAATTACGTTTGATCCGAATCCTTTTTATGTGCTTTCTAATAAACCAGATTCCATAAATCTCCAAAGTTTAGATGAAAAATTGAAAACTTTAAAAGAGATAGGTTTAGATATTGTGTTAATAATACCATTTGACAAAGAGTTTTCATTAATGCCAGCTCAAATGTTTGCAGATACTGTCTTAAAAGATTTATTTAATCCAACTTTAATTTCTGTAGGTACAAATCACTATTTTGGACATAAAAAAGAAGGAAATTTTGAATTTTTAAAAGCTTTTTGTAGTGACAATAATATAGAACTTCATACGCCTGATATGAGAAAGCATATGGGTAGTACCATATCTAGTAGCTTAATTAGATCACTGATTTTAGATGGAAACTCAAGTAAGGTATATGATTATTTAGGAAGATTTTATGGATTTAATGCAACTGTTGTTTCGGGTTCAAATCGCGGAAAAAAAATGAATTATCCAACTGCAAACTTTATTCCAACTTTCGAAAATCAGTTACTTCCTAGTACTGGAGTATATTTAACTAAGGTTTTCTTAGACGGAAAATCCTATTTTGGAATGATGAATGCAGGTGTTAGACCAACTTTTAATGAAAAAAAATTTGTTATGGAAGTTCACATTTTATCTGATAAATTCGGCCATCTATACGATAAAAATTTTTATATCGAGTTTTTAGATAAAATTCGAGATGAAAAAAAGTTTGATAGTAAAGAATTATTAATCAAACAAATTGAAAAAGATAAAGAAGTATGTATTGAATTAATAGATACTTTTAAGGAGAAATATGAAATATAGTAAAGAAACAAGTACACTTCTTCAAGACGCAGGTCTTGATGCAAAGAATGTCGGTAGTAGTGAAGCGCAAATTGCACTTCTAACTGATCGAATTAGATCATTGACAGAGCATGTAAAGATGCACAATAAAGATGTTCATTCAAAACATGGTTTAGTTAAGTTAGTGTCACAGCGAAAGAAGCTATTGAAATATTTAAGAAAAACTAAACTAGATAGTTATGATGAATTAATTAAAAAACTATCGATAAGAGGAAGATAAAGAAGAAAATGATAAAAGTAGAAAAGAATATAGCGGGAAGACCGCTTAAAATAGAATCTGGACAAATCGCTAGGCAAGCTGGTGGTTCCGTATTTATTAGTTATGGAGAAACAGCAATTTTAGCAACAGTATGTTGTTCATCTGAACCAAGAGAAGGCATTGATTTTTTACCAATGCAGGTTGAATACAGAGAAAAACATTATGCGGGTGGAAAAATACCTGGAGGGTTCTTTAAAAGAGAGGCTAAACCTACAGATGCTGAGGTACTAACTTCACGTCTTACAGATAGACCTATTAGACCCTTAATACCTAAGAATTACAGGCATGAATTACAAATTATGTTAACTACAATGTCATATGATGGTGTAAATACACCAGATGTTGTCGCTGCTATTGGAGCTTCAGCAGCCTTATTATTGTCACCAGTACCATTCGATGGTCCTATTGCTTCTGTAAAAGTTGGTTTAATTGACGGAGAATATGTTTTAAATCCAACGCATGAACAAATGGAATCGTCAGATTTAGACTTAATGGTTACTGGAAAGAAAGATAAAATTTGTATGATTGAAGGTGGATCTAATTTTGTTCCGGAAAAAACAATTTTAGAAGCATTAGATGTAGCAATGGATGGAATTAACGATATTGTTGATCTTCAAATGGAGTTTTCAGAACATTTTGACAACTCTTATGAAGTTATTGATACAAAAGTTATAACTGAAGATGTTGAAAAGTCTTTAGATGATGCTTACTTATCAAAAATGGAAAAGATATTTGATTTGGATACCAAACAAGCAAGAGACGATGAATTTAATGCAATTGAAAAAGAAGCATTAGAACCATATCTTGAAGATGAGGAAATGTATCCTGAAGTTAAAAATCATATTAAAAACATGTTCAAAAACACAGTTAGAAAAACTGTTTTAGATAAAAAAGTTAGAGTTGATGGAAGAGGATTGGAAGATATTAGAGATATCAGTGTTGTAGAATCTATCCTTCCAAGAGTACATGGATCTGCATTGTTTACTCGTGGGGAAACTCAGTCTATTGCTGCTTTAACCCTAGGGTCTAGTAGAGATGAGCAAATTATTGATTCAATGGCTAGTGATTACAAAAAATCATTCTTATTGCATTATAACTTTCCTCCATATTGTGTAGGAGAAGTTGGAAGAATTGGTTTTACTAATAGACGTGAAATTGGTCATGGTCATTTAGCTGAAAGATCGCTAAAACCTATATTGCCATCTTCAGATGAATTTCCATATACAGTTCGTATAGTATCTGAAATTACCGAATCAAACGGTTCTTCCTCGATGGCATCTGTTTGTGGCGGTTCATTAGCAATGATGAATGCTGGTGTTCCTATAAAAGAACATGTGGCAGGTATTGCTATGGGTTTAATCATGGAAGATGATGATAATTACGCAGTTTTAAGTGACATCTTAGGTACCGAAGACTTTCTTGGAGACATGGATTTCAAGGTAGCTGGTACAAAAGATGGAATTAGTGCAATTCAACTTGATTTAAAAGTTCCTGGTCTTTCTATGGATGTTTTATCAAATGCACTTGAACAAGCAAATAAAGGTAGATTGCATATTTTAGGTGAAATGAATAAAGCAATTGATAAACCGAATGCACTGTCTCCATATGCACCCCAAATTGAATCTTTCAAGATAGACAAAGATAAAATTGGAGCATTGATAGGCCCCGGAGGTAAAAATATTAAGGCTCTTCAGGAGAACGCAGAATGTGTTATTAATATTGAAGATGATGGTACTGTCAGTGTATCAGCAGAAAACAAAGCAAAATTGGACATCGCAATTTCTCAAATCAAAGCTGTTGTGCAAGATCCAGAAGTTGGAACTGTTTTTGATGGTAAAGTGACTAAAATTTTAGACTTTGGTGCTTTTGTTGAATTTGCTCCTGGAAGAGAAGGGTTGGTTCACATTTCACAACTAGCATGGGAACGTGTTAACAAAGTTGAAGATGTACTTTCAGAGGGAGATGAAGTCAAGATAAAGCTATTTGAAATTGACAAACAAGGTCGTCTAAACTTTAGCATTAAACTCCTCACTGAAAAACCTGAATAATTTGATATGAAAATTGGTATTCCAAAAGAAATTCTTTCTCAAGAATATCGTGTTTCGGTCAATCCTGAAACAGCCAAAATGCTGTTACAAAGTTCTCATGAGCTATTTATTCAATCGGGTGCTGGAATTGATAGTGGTTTTTCAGATGAAGAATACTCAGCTCTTGGCTGTATAATTGTAGAAACTGCTTCTGAAGTGTTTGATAGATCTGAATTAATAGTAAAAGTTAAAGAACCTTCCTTTGATGAAGTTGAAATGCTTTCTAATAAAGCTATTTTTACCTACTTACACTTAAGCTCATCTAAAGAATTAACTCAAAAACTTCTTGATTGTAATGTTACAGGGTTAGCTTACGAGACGGTAGTCATAAACAATGAAACACCAATGCTTAAGCCTATGAGTGAGATTGCTGGTAGATTATCTTTGCTCGATAGTATTGAACTGTTAAAAAAGAGTAAAGGTGGTAAAGGAAAACTTATTGCTGGTACAAGTTTAGTTGAACCAGCAAATGTATTAATAATTGGCGGGGGAATTGTTGGTTTGAATGCTATGCAAATGAGTTTAGGGCTTGGAGCAAGCACAACATTGCTTGATGTTAATAATGATTTACTTGCAGATATAAAAGCTAAATATCCTGCTGTTAATGTGGCTGAGTCTTCTAGGCAAGTTATTGAAAATATTTTACCAATGGTTGATGTCGTTGTGGGAGCTGTTTTAACTCCTGGCGGTAAACCACCAATAGTTATCTCAAGAGATATGTTAAGTTTAATGGAGCCAAAAACAATTTTATCTGACGTTTCAATCGACCAAGGAGGTTGTTTTGAGACTTCTAAAGCTACTACTCACGGAGATCCAACCTATGAGGTTGACAATATTATTCATTATTGTGTGAGAAATATTCCATCTGCTGTACCTTTTACAGCAACTAATGCACTTAATGAGGCAACAAAACCTTTTATTCTCAAATTTGCCAATTCTGGATTAAATGGATTATTTGAAGATGAAAAGTTGTTAATGGCTTTAAATACATATGAGGGTAAGATTACAAACGAAGAAGTTGCTATAGCTCATTCCTTAGATTATTCTGATCCTAAATCACTATAATTTTCTAATTAAAGTATCACTTTAATCATATTTTTTATATATTGTTAAAGCAATGCTTGAATCAAATAAAAAATTATATTACAGTATTAAAGAAGTAAGTGAAATGACAGAACTTAAACCTTATGTTTTAAGATATTGGGAGTCCGAATTTCCGTCTTTAAAACCATCTAAAAATAGAGCTGGAAATAGAACCTATAAAAAGCAAGACATTCAAGTAATACTTGATATTAAGAAATTACTTTACCAGAAAAAGTTCACAATTAAAGGTGCAGTTGAAGAGTTAAAAAACAGATCTAAAAATCCTGTTGAAGAAAAAATATTGTCATCTTCTCAAATTTCAGCATTAAGTGAAATAAAAAATGAATTAAAAAACATTTTAAATATTTTGAATAGGCATTAAGGGTAAGAGCTTATTATGGTAGCCAACAAAGCCTCTCATTTTGGGAGGCTTTTTTATTTAATAAATATATTTTTTTTGTTAATTTTTTATGTGAAAATGCGAAATATTAAAAGATTTTTTATTAAGAAAGATTAATTGTGCGTATTTTCAATACAATATTAGTTGGTATTGGTATCTTTTTTGCATCTTTTTTAATACCTGTTATAGGTGCTGTAGTTGCAATACCAATGAGTTTAATAGGAGCATATTTTTACTATACTTATGATAAAGATTAAAAAATTTTTAATTATTTTAATTTCAATAACGGGGTTTATGATGGCAAATGATGCTGAAAATAAAAAAGCTGTATTTGCAGCAGGGTGTTTTTGGGGAGTAGAGTCTACTTTTCAACAAATGGACGGAGTAAAATCAACAACGGTTGGTTATATAGGAGGAAAAGTAAAAAATCCTTCTTATGAACTTGTTTGTACCGGATTAACTGGTCATGCTGAAGCTGTGGAAATTGAATATAATCCAAATGAGGTTTCATTCGAAAAATTGTTAGATACCTTTTTCGAGCTTCATGATCCTACAACTTTAAATCGACAAGGTCCAGATATAGGGACACAGTATCGTTCAGCTGCATATTTTTCTAATGACGATGAAAAGCAAATTATTGAAAGCAAAATAAATGCATTAAATGAATCTGGAAAATTTAAATCTAGAATAGTAACTGAAATTGAAGCAATTTCAGATTTTTATAATGCTGAAGATTATCATCAAGATTATTACAAAAAAAGAGGAATTGACGGATGCGCTATTTAATGGAGAATACAATGAAACTAAAGAAATTCACTTATTTATTAACTTTTATAATGTTATTTGTTTTTGCAACTGACCTTTATGGACAATTTAGAAGAAAAAAAGTAAAACTTAGTCAAACAAATAAAATTGAAGAATTTATTAATGACTACATCCAAGATCCGTTCATGGTCGAGCACATTCAATCATTGCAATCCGAATTAGTAAAGATTGGTTTTGAAATTCTTCCTCCTGAAACTGATGGAGATATGGAAGTTATTATCAATTTTGAAGATTTTACTTTTGATCCATATTATGGTTCAACAGCAGATCCTAAAACATCACATATAATTTTTAGAGACCCTAAAACCAAAAAAGTTTTAGCAAAGTTTCAAGCTAATCAAGTGCTTGCAGATGATGAGTATAGTGGTCCTATGACAAATGCTTTTGGAAGTACAACATCTAATAGTATGGGGTATGGTTCTACTACTGATCAACCCATAGATGTTAATGCCATCATTCTTGATTGGATGAAGCAAATTAAGAACTTTTATTAAATTTGAGCTACGATCATAAATCTATAGAGAGCATATGGCAAAAATTTTGGTTAGAAAATCAAACTTTTAAGTCTGAAGATATCTCTGTCAATAAGCCTAAATATTATGTTTTAGATATGTTTCCGTATCCCTCAGGAGCAGGTCTGCATGTTGGTCATGCTTTGGGATATGTAGCAACAGATATTGTGGCACGTTACAAGCGCATGAAAGGTTTTAATGTGCTTCATCCTATGGGTTGGGATGCGTTTGGTCTTCCAGCAGAGCAATATGCGATAAAAACAGGTACTCATCCAAAAGAAACAACTCAACAAAATGTTTCAAATTTCAAAAAACAGATAAATAGCCTTGGATTCTCTTACGATTGGTCAAGAGAGATTAATACTACAGATCCAAATTACTATAAATGGACTCAATGGATTTTCATGCAACTTTATAATAAAGGTATAGCTTATGAACAGGAGGTTGCTGTTAATTGGTGTCCTGAACTAAAAGCAGTTCTTGCTAATGAAGAAGTTGTTAATGGAAAGTCTGATATAGGTGGACATCCAGTTGTAAGACTACCAATGAGACAGTGGATTTTAAAGATTACTGATTATGCAGAGTCATTACTTGATGGATTAGATGATTTAGATTGGCCTGAAAATATTAAAGAACTTCAAAAAAATTGGATCGGTAAATCAGAAGGTGTAGAGTTAGGGTTTGAAATTGATGGGCATAATGATACAATCAATGTTTATACTACAAGGCCTGATACTCTTTTTGGTGCATCTTATATGGTTTTAGCTCCTGAGCATACCTTAATTCATTCAATTGTCACTGATGAGCAAAGATCAAAAGTGGAAGCTTATATAGATGAAACAAAAAAGAAATCAGATTTTGATAGAACAGAAGTTAATAAGGATAAAACTGGTGTTTTTACTGGAAGCTATGCAATAAATCCTTTTAGCAAAGAAAAAATTGAAATATGGATAGCTGACTATGTGTTAATAAGTTATGGAACTGGCGCTATTATGGCTGTTCCTGGTCATGACGAAAGAGATTGGGAGTTTGCATCAAAATATAATCTCCCTATAGTAGAAGTTGTTGAGGGCGGAGATGTGTCTAAAGCTGCATTTACTGCAAAAGGTGACGCAAAAATTATAAATTCTTCAAACGATAAAACTTTATCTATGGATGGTTTGACTGTAGATAGAGCTATTAAGGAAGCAATTTCATTTATAGAAAAAAATTCAATAGGAAGAGCCACAGTTAATTACAAATTAAGAGATTGGTTATTTTCTAGACAAAGATATTGGGGAGAGCCTTTTCCATTAATTCACAAAGATGATTCAGTGGAGTTAATACAAGAAAAAGATTTACCAGTAATGCTTCCTGAAGTAGAAAATTATAAGCCATCAGATGATGGTAAATCTCCATTATCATTAGTTAAAAATTGGGTTGAAGTAAAAGATGAAAGTGGTAATATTATTGGACTTAGAGAAACAAATACTATGCCCCAATGGGCTGGATCTTGTTGGTATTTTCTAAGATTTACAGACCCTAAAAATGACAATGAAGCTTGGTCAAAAGAAAAAGAAAACTATTGGATGCCAGTAGATTTGTATATTGGTGGACAAGAGCATGCAGTGCTTCATTTATTATACTCGAGATTTTGGAATCATGTTTTATATGATTTAGGTCTAGTATCAACAAAAGAACCATTTAAAAAACTCTATAATCAAGGAATGATTTTAGGTGATGATGGTACAAAAATGAGTAAATCTCGAGGAAATGTAATAAATCCTGAAGAGATTATAGATGAGTATGGAGCGGATTCGATGAGGCTTTATGAAATGTTTATGGGTCCCTTAAATAAATCAAAACCTTGGAGTACAAAAGGATTACAAGGTTGTTATAGATTTGTAAATAAATTGTGGTCAATTATTGTAGATGAAAATGGTAATTTGTCAAAAAAGATTGTCGATAATGACGAAGGGGATAAAGACACATTATTTTTACACCATCAGACAATTAAAAAATTAGGTGAAGATATCGAAGACTTGCATTTTAATACTGCAGTATCTCAACTCATGATTTATTGTAATCATTTACAAAAATGTAATACAGTTTCTAAAAAACTTATTGAAGAATTAGTTATTATATTAAGCCCATTTGTTCCACACATCGCAGAAGAGTTTTGGAGTTTATTAGGACATTCTCAAACCATTTCATATCAGTCATGGCCACAGTATAGTGAGGATTTAATACAATTAGATGAAGTTACTATTGCTGTTCAGGTAAATGGTAAGTTAAGAGCTAACATTAATGTTTCTAAAGATTCGAACGAATCAGATGTTATATCTGAAGCAATGTCATTAGAAAATGTTAAAAAATTTACTTCCGATGGAAACATAGTTAA
The DNA here is from genome assembly GCA_000402655.1 of Fidelibacterota bacterium SCGC AAA298-D23. GTDB lineage: Bacteria > Fidelibacterota > Marinisomatia > Marinisomatales > Marinisomataceae > Marinisoma. Next base: position 121,059 of record AQSI01000002.1, on the reverse strand, counting down.
AACGATCTATGTTCCAAATAGATTACTCAATTTCGTTGTTCAGTAAATCAGTTCCTTTTGACATTATCCAGATTGTACCGAGTAAACTTAATACAGCAACTTTTTGATATGTAGCGTGAAGAGTTAGTGCTTCAATAGATTTCCAAGGAGCAGGTCCTATTTCAAGGAATACTATATATCCTAAAACAACAATCGAGCATAATAAAAGGGAGTAAGTAACGTTTTTTAGGCCTTTTGTATAAAAAAGATAACCATATATGCTTAAAGTGACAAAAGAGCAATTAAACACCGAATTTGCGAATAAAATATGAAGAAAATACAATGAAGGGACATCTGCAGGGGTTAAGATGACTCCAAGTAAGCTAATAGATCCAATTGCAGCAGAAATCTTAGCTAAAATAGTTACTTTTGGTTTATCACTTTTAAAATAATCTGCAGCATTATATAAAAAATAGAAAGCACCAAAAACTTGAATGAGCATACCAATTATGAAAAAAGATAGAGATATAGTATTATCGTCACCAGAATGGCTAGTAGTTCTTCCTAAATCGCTTATAAAGTTAGAAAAGAAATTATAGTAGGGTGTTTGTTTATTAATGTAATTACCACCACCATAAAAAATAGCTGCAGTAGTAAGACTACCGAGGAAGGATAGTATAAATTTTCTTGTATTTTTTCCTAAGTTTTTTCTCATATTTATCTAATTATACATAATATATATTATGCGTAAAACACTGATAAACAGCGTGATAACAGCAGATTTAATTTAATAAAGTTTTTCCCATCTTTTCAATAAGACCTACAACCAATGCATTACCCATACAAAAATATCTCCAATTATCGGGCATTCCAGTATTTGTCCATCCAGCTGGAAACCCGCATATTTTTTCAACTTCATCTGGTGTTAACGTTCTATATTCATTTTTCTTTGGATCCATGATAATATGTTTGAATCTACTTGGCGTTTGTCCGCCTTCAGATGTAATAATTGTACGCGCTGGAGCTTCTAAAGGCTCAGGAAATGGCATTGAACCTTCTGAATAAAAAAATGTACCACCATCTTTTCGCTTAACTTTTCTCTTTTTAGCGCCTTTTAGTTCTTTCCATTTCCAAATTTGTGCTTCATCCCTGACAAAATACTTATCATCAACAGTTTTATCTAATATATCTCCTAAAACAGTCTGTTTTCCATTATAATCTGGAAAAACCTTCTTTGTACTAATTGTAGTATTAAATAAAAAGCCAGAATTCAAAAAATGATATGAGAATGTGTCGCTTATAGATTGCGTATCAGCTATATTTTTAACCTCATCAAAAAGGTTGATTTCGAGCGTGTTGTCCTGTTTGACTTTAAATTCATCACTAAAAAATCCTTTATTGTGGATAAAATCAGGCTCTAAATGCCTTTTTTCCATATTTTTGTACCACTTTGTACCTTTTTGAGCTGCAAAAAAGAAAGTTCTACGTCTTTTTTGAGGAAATCCATATTCTGCGGCGTTAACAACTCTCCACTCAACACAATACCCAAGATTATGCAAACATGACAAAATAACACCAAAATCACGCCCTCTTTGCTGTGTTGGAGATCGTAGCAATCTATCTACGTTTTCAAGAAGTACATATTTAGGTCTTTTTTCTCTTAAAATCTTCTCAATTGCCCACCATAATACTCCCTTTTTCCCTTCTATTCCCTGTGCTTGGACAGTAGCAACTGAGTAATCTTGGCAAGGAAATCCGCCAACAAGTAAGTCATGATTGGGCACTTTAGTGTAATCAACTTCGTTAATATCAGTATTTAAATCTTTAAATGAATCATCAAAATGCGCGCTATAACAATCAAATGCATGTTGAACCTTTGTTTTTGGTTCCCATTGATTAGCCCAAACAGTTTTATGGCCTGATTTCTCAAGACCTAATCGAAACCCTCCTACTCCGGCAAATAATTCTACTACTTTTAATTTTGGCATTTATTAAATTATATAAATTTATTTATGAAACATACACTATACTATCATAGACACTCTGATCAAATAGTTAAAAGTGATTTAAAATATAAAGAAGATTACGATGAATTAATATCTGTAATTAATTCAATTTCTGATAAAGACCTAATTAATGCGTTTAACTTCAGAAAACAAGAAAGGCCAAATATTAAAAGCCTTTCAGAACCTATAAATCAAATTCTCAAGGAAAAATTACTTAATCTAGGTTGGAGCTCTGAATCTGCTATTTTTTACGATAAAGCTTATAAGACAAATAGAAAATGGCGTTTAGATTTTGTAAAAAATGAACTAGCTCTCGAGGTAGCATTCAATCACAGTACAGTAATTTCACATAACATCATGAAGCCAGTACTTTCTAGTGAACTAAATCATGTAAAAAAAGAAATCCAAACGAGCTTAGGTGTCATCATTTGTGCTACTAGCAACTTAAAAAAAATTGGCAATTTTGATGGAGCAGTTGGAACTTTTGAGAACTTTATAGAATATTTTAAGCCATATCAAAGCATCGTGCCTACACCAATAATTTTAATTGGCTTGAATGCACCAGATAGTTTTTATATAAACGAAAAAACAAAAGAAATATCTTTAAAAGAACAAACAGAAATATTTTAGTGAATTTAAAAAATTTAAAAATTAGTGAACATTTTGATGGAGGCTTAGAAGATAATTTTCTGAGCGATTTTTACCTTCCTGCATTAAAGAACTCTATGCGGTATGATAGAGTTGCGGGATATTTTAGTCCTAAATCGTTATCAGCTGTAGCAGAAGGAATGTCTCAATTCATTCAAAATAAAGGTAAATATCGACTTATTTTTAGCAAACATATTAATAGCGAAGAAGATTATGAGTCTATAAAAGCTGGTTATACAAATCAGTTTGATGATGAGCTATTAGATGATATAAAAAAACTTGAACTTATGTTGAAAGATAATCCAAGAAAGATACTAGGCTGGATGATAGCAAATGATTTTCTTGAAATAAAGATTGGATTTAAGAAGCCTGATGATGGTGGTATGTTACACTCAAAATGGGGAAATTTCGAAGATCCTGATGGAAATAGATTGAATTATAATGGATCAATTAATGAGTCAGCAAATTCACTTCTTAATCAGATTGAGAGTGCAAATATTTTTACATCTTGGGATAACGAAATTGATAAAAAAAGAGTAGAAAATAGTTTCAGAAAATTTGATATTTACTGGAATAATCTTGCCGATAAAGTTGAAGTTGTAGATTTTCCGAAAGTTTGCAAAGAAAGACTGTTAATAAATAATGACCTAAAAACTACTCAAGATGTATTAGTTGCTAGCGATCAACTGACAAAAGATTTAATTGAAATTAATTCAGAATCACAAGAAATTATTGTTGAGGAAAGTGGTCCGCGTGAGTACCAACAAGAAGCAATCGATAAACTTGTTCAAAATAATTTCAAAGGTATTCTTGCGCTAGCGACTGGATTAGGTAAAACGTATACTTCCCTTTTTGCATTAAAAGAATATGCTAAATCAGTTGATAATGCATACTATTGCTCAATTGTTGTTCCTAGTGAAACGCTAATTTATCAATGGGCTGATGAAATTGAAAAAATTTTAGGTATTCAACCTTTTATTTTAAGAGATAGAAGCAAAAAAGAATTACAGCAAGCTATAACCAATCTTAATATAGAATTTGAAGATAATATAATATGTCTAGTTACTTATCAGTCTTTCTATAAAGACGATTATAAAAAAATCATTAATGAATGTCAAAAACCTTTGGCTATAATATGTGACGAAGTACATAATGCAGGTGCTCCAAAATGGAAACAAGGTTTAATTAATAATTTTGATTGTCGCATTGCATTAAGCGCAACACCAAAAAGATATTTTGATGATGAAGGTAGTGATTTGATATATACATATTTTGATAAAGAAGGATGTTTTTATGAAAAAGATTTGGCATGGGGAATTGAAAATGGCTTTCTATGCCCATATAGATATCATATTAATCTTGTTGATTTAACAAATGATGAGTTACAAGATTATAAAGAATTAACTAGAAAGATGGCTCCTATTTATGATAAGCCAGAGTTTAAGAAACATTATGAAAATCTATTATTACAAAGAGCAGAAATAATAAAAACAGCATACAATAAATATGAGGCATTCGAAAATTTAATTAGCGAATTAAACTACGACTTAAATGGAGGTTTTATATATTGCGGCACAAAAGATTTTTTAGAAAATATACAGTCAATTTTAAATGAAAAAGGTATGAGATATATGAGATTTATATCTGGTACATCAACACAAGCTAGAAAGGATATGATGAGCAGATTTAAAAATCAGAAACTTGATGCAATTATTGCAATGAATTGTCTTGATGAAGGTGTAGATATTCCAAATGCTGAAACTGCAATTATACTTGCTAGCTCAAATAATTCAAAGCAATATATTCAAAGACGTGGACGAGTCCTTAGAAAACCATATAAAGAATCTAAAAAAATTGCTGATATTTATGATTTTATTTGTATCCCCCCTGCAGATCCAAGTATATCATTTCTTATGCAACAAAACTTAATTAAAAAACAACTAGAAAGAATTGATGAATTTTCTCATATTTCGTTAAATCATGATGAAAATTCAATCATGATAGAAAATTTAAAAGAAGAATGGAAAATTGAAGAATGAAATCATTTTCAGATAAAGGATTAGAAATAATTAAAAAAATAGCTGAACAGGATGATAATATAGAAAATTACCACTTTTTAAAGCATTTAATTAATATTCAATCAATTCAAAACTATCAAACTATTACACAGTACAGAAAAGACTATATTGATTCTTTAAATAATCAAATTTCAAAACAAAGAAAAAGAAAAAAATGAAAATTAAAAAAATTCATTTAAATAATTTTAGACAATATAAGGGTTTTCATGAGCTCGATTTGAGCACTTCAAAAAATAAGCCTTTTAACATAATTCTAGGAAATAATGGATTTGGAAAGACTAGTACTTACAGGGCAATAAGTTGGTGCCTTTTTAATAAAGAACCTAGATTATCAAATATCAGACAAAAAGAATTTCAAAATGAAAGACTAAATTTTAAAGTTGCACAACAAATGCTAATTAATGAAGAAGAAACAGTTTCTGTAAAAATTATATTTCTCGACGAAAATAATAATGAAAAAACTGTTGAACGTTCAGAAGTTTTTCAAAAGATAAAAGATAAGACGGACACAAAACCAGTTGAGTTAAAGTATTTACCTAAAAAAGCTCAATTAGATGTTACTTTTTATAATTCTGAAGGATTGCAATCCAGAGAGGATGACAGCGCAGAACAGTATATTGAAAATAATATTATCAATGGATCAATTCAAAACTTCTTCTTTTTTGATGGTCAGGACATTCAAGATTTTGTTAAAGCAAACAAATCATCCTCAATTGAATCTCATTTAAACATATTAACAGGAATTACTGATATGACAAGTGTTTTAAAAAATCTTAAAAATTTAAGATCTGAGCTTGTTAAAAAAATACCAAAATCGACAGGAACCAGCCCAGAAGCTATTCTTGTTAGAACTCAAAATTCTGTAACAGAAAAAATTGAACTCGGTAATAAGCTTGTAAATGATATTGGCGAACTTGAGGAGGAAATATTAAGCATTAAGAATGAAATCAATGACTACGTTGAAATCATAAAAAAAAATGAGGCAACAGAAAAAATTTATAATAAAGTTGAAATAATTGATATTCAAAAGGTAGCATTAAATGAAAAATACAACGAAATAGATAATAAGTATAAAACAGATATATTAGAATCATTTGCAAATGTTGTTCTAAGAAAAGAAATAGATGATTTTGATACATTAATTGCAAAAAAAATTGAAAATAAAGAATTACCCCCTCCTGCCCTTGAAAATGTTGAAGACATATTAGATTTAATTATTGATGAGGATAAACTTGTAATTAAAGATATTGATGGAAAATTAAAAAAAGATAAACAATTTTATGCAAAAATAAATTGGATTAAAAATTTTAATAAGGAAAAATTTCTAGATAAAATAAAAGAATATAATCAAGGAGTTGCATCAAAAAGAAAAAGTCAAATTGCGAATATTGCAACCCATACCAAAGAATTTACAGCTGGAATTTTAAATGACAGTCCAACCATAATCTTCGAGAATGCAAAAAATTCATATGACGAATTAAAAAAAATTAAAAATAAACTGAGTAACTTAGATAAACAAAGAGCAGATCATATGAATGAAATTGGAAATTATGATAAAAAGTCAATGAAAGAAATTCAAAAAAAACATGATATGGCAGAAATAAGGCTTAAAGTCGCTAATAGAGATTTAACTAAAAAAGAAGCTATTGTTGAAACTAATATTGATTTTATAAGAGAACTCAATGAGGAAATTAAAAATATTAAAAAAAATATATCAAGTTCTTCAGAAGCATATATTCAATTAAATTTTCTTGAAAAATCAATTAATCTTCTAGAGCCAGCTATTGAGGACACAAGACTGGAAGCCTTAAAAGTTACTAATGATAGGTTTAGAAAATTAATTGAAACAACAACGCTAAAAAAAGGTTTTTGGAATGCTAAAATCTCTGAAAATTACAACTTAAATGTTAGTGATAAGAATAATAATAATTTACTTCCATTGAATGGTTCTCCTCTCATGTCAACAGGGGAACAATTTCTTACAGGATATTGTTACATGCAGTCCATGCAAGAAGGTTTGGAATTAAGATTTCCAATGTTTATTGATACGCCTCTTAGTGCGGTTAGTTTAGAATACAGAAAAGGAATAATGGAAAATTTTGTTAACTTGAAAGATAAAGATATTCAAACTACCTTCTTTTTTACTGACTCTGAACTCACTGATGATGTTTTCAAGATTATTAAACCCTATGTCTCAAACTTCTATGAAATAAAAATTTCAAGCTTAGATAAAGATAATGCAATTGAGACTAACTACCATAAAAGAACAATATAATGGCAAATAATATTCAAAATTTTGTACGAAGTGCTTTCTATATTGATAGTAAAAACGAAGAAACATGGCAAAAAGTTTTTAAACATGAAATTGTTGATAAATATAATATAGATAAATTACAAGTCGTTTGTATGGCGATAGCTATTGGCTACACAGATAATTTGAAATTAAAAGGAACTTTCACAAATAATAATGGCGGTTGGTTACAGCAAGTAAGAGGTGGAAATATTGACACTATTTTGCGAAAAAATACCGTTGCTTTAATTGTATCTATAGCCGTTAAAGAAAAAGGGCTTGAAATTTTAGATGAAGATAAAAAAATTATTCAAAATATTTCGCATGAGTATGCTAATGGCGGAATTAAAAAGCTTCTAAAGATTTTAAATCAAGAGGATGAAGAAAAAGTAATTACGACTCTTTACTCCTACATGAAAAAAGCAGCTAAATAAACTAATAGTTTGTAATTATACATTCCTTTGCCTTTTTTCTTGTTTTTTTGTCTGGACCCAGAGAATGATAAACAGTCAGTGGTTTAATTGAAAAATCACCATATATTTCATACGTATAATCATTTTCAGCATTTGACATCATAAACTTTATACCTCTTTGAGATAAATCTTTACAATGTTTTGATAATATTTGATGATCCTCAACTGAAAATCCATCTTTAGAATATTTAGTAAATGAGACATCTGTTTGTGGTAAGTAAGGAGGATCTAGATATACAAAACAATGTTTATTTAAATCTTTTAAAGCATCTTCATAGGACTTCCAATACAGTTCAACACCTTTAAGCAAATCTGAGCAATTTTTTAATACTTTTTCATCGCAGATAGTAACAGAACCCGAGGTAGTTCTTCCCTTTGGAACATTAAACTCTCCCTTATTATTAACTCTATATAATCCATTAAAATTTGTTTTATTTAGATATATAAAAGCTGCTGCAAGTCCTTCACGTGTTTCACATCCTTTATTAAAATACTCTCTTACATCATAAAAGTAATCTTCATTAGTTTTGTGGTTTAATTCATGCTTTTTTAGCTCCGAAATAACACCTTCAACGTTATTTTGGATAGATTGATAGGTTATGATAAGTTTTTTGTTTATATCGCTTAAAATAGCTTTTTTTGGTTGCAAATTGAAAAACATACCAGCTCCACCTAACATTGGTTCAATATAATTAAGCTCATCAAAATTGTTTGGTAAATGCTTTTTAAGCTCAATTGCTAAAGTGTACTTGCCACCTACCCACTTCAAAAAAGGTTTCACGCTAGAATTCATGTATTGAAAATATGAATATTTTGATGTTTTAAAAATCTTTCTATTTCAAGAGCTTCATTGCGTGTTTCAGTAGTTATCGTTCTAAACTGAATGTATTCTATATTTTTCCAAACATAATCTCTTTTATAGTGGTTGTTTCTTCGTCCAACACCACCGTATTCTTTAGGAATTAAGGAGCACATACGCTCTCCTACCTTAACACCTACCCCAAAAAGTACATATTCACCCGTATCATTGTTTTTTAATTGATAAACTCCTGGATAGGAAGGGTTTCTTACTGCTTTCATGATTAACGATCTAAAACTATTATGTGACTTAGAAGGATTTGGTAATAATTTCCAGTTAGACCAATTAAGTGATTTAGAATTCATCATCTTTATATTTATTTACACCCGAAATTTCATCTGCTATATCGCCAAATAATGCCCATGAAATAAAAAAACATAGCCATACAGCTATAAAACTAAACCAAAAGCCTTCAACTTGCATTAAATCAGGCCAGAATAAGTATATTCCGCCAAGTAATAATAAAAATAATGTGTTAAAGCAGCCCATAAATTGTCACCTATTAAATTCTTCAGAAATAAAATCTAATTCGCTACTATCATTAAATAACCAAGCAGAATTTCTAGACCTAGTAAGTGCAACAAAAAGCTGATTAACATAAGCTTCATATTCCCATGAACTTTTCCAATATGTATATTTAGCTCCTTGCTCTTTTCTTAATCCATCTTTATTGAATTGACTGGAAAGATAGATAAAAATATTTGGTAATTCTTGTCCTTGAAAGCTTTTTATTGTGTGAGTAATTAACCCTTTATCATCTGAGAAGTCGTAAATATCCTTCAATTGCCTATTTAGCCATTGAGCCCTTCTAGATATTTTATGAGTATTTAGCTCATTTTCATTCCAATTGTAAGCCACTTCGTACTTAACATCAGGTAGTAAATTTAAACTTTCTTTTGAAAGTTTTGGATCTATAGCATAAGATGGGATATCCTGTTCATAATCATCAAGGATGGACTCCTGTAATTGTTCTTCATCCTCATATAAATGGAATAATAAATTATACTTATCGGTGTTAAGCAAGCTGTAGTCATTTCTTAATTTTCTTGACCTTGTTTCTGGATTCCACTTTCCATAACTTTTCATTTTAAATTCATTATCTTGTAGCAACCACGATTCATCTTTCCCAGGTTCAATATTACTGTTTAAAAGCATATTATGAAGCTTCTCTTTATGTTTGTCAGGGCATTCTGTTAGAATCATAGTGGTGTGATTTTTGTTTTTATCTAATATTTCTTGTTCATCTGTAATCTTTTCTAAATGCGCATCATTATTCTCTAGAAGATTTTTCTTGTTAATTAAATCTTGGATTTTAGCCATTATTGTATGATCGTCTGTTATAATAGCACTGTCACCAAGCTTCAAACTATTTTTTTTAATTATTTTAAGTGTATTATTTACAATAAATTCTGATTTATCATCTATAGATGAAAAATTCTTTGGTATGTTTATCCATTCATATTCTCCTTCAGACATAAAATCTAAATCTTTTTTACTAGGAATTATGTATTCGATTTCTGACAAACCAAGTTTTTTTCTAACAATATTTACCTTTTCAAACAAATTAGGTGGAATTCTATATGTCGCATTTAAAGGATCATTTATTAATTCGGGTTTTGATAGTTCCTTTATTGATTCTCCAACTTCATTATCACCAAATAGCTTTTGTTTTTCATCAAATGCTACCATCATATCTCCATAAGTCTGTTCTTTTGGTCTATTTTTTAAACAAACTTTTTGCAAAACAGAAAACCATGAGCTTTTAAAATTTTGACCCTCATCAACCATTATAGCATCAAAGTCAAAAACGTTTCCCATCGCATCAAAAAAAACTTTTTCATCATGTTTTATTAAACGATTTATTTTTGTTGTAAATGCCACTTCAAAACTTTTATTTTTTTCGGGCTTTATTTTTCTGATATTTCTATAATCTAGACCCTCATCATCTTTAAGACCTAGAGACTTAATGTGTAAATAATATTGGTCTATCATTTCTGAAAATAACATATGAATATTTTTGACAACTATACTCGGTTTATTGTAATTACCAACTCGTCTTTTATAGGTAAAATCAGGATTTTCTAAGTTGTGTATAACATAACTTTTGAATGACGAAGTAAAGAATGTATACAAAACATTTTTATCGTTATTAGCATAATTCATTGCTCTTGTTGTTAAACAAAAAGTTTTTCCGGAACCAGCAACACCTGATATTCTCATCCTACTTGAAAAAGCTTTTCTATTCACATGTTTTATCTGAATATCTGAAAGTTTTTTAGGTTTATTCTTTTCAACTTTTTTTATTACAGGTAAAAAATTGAATTCTATTTTTTTAACATGTTTTTTGGAATTCCAAATTGGATTTTTTATCTGTTTATTTATTTTATCAATCAATAATTGGAAGTCTTCCCTACCATAATAATTAATACCTTTTCCGTAATTGTATGCCTTTTGTGATGAAAAAAATTTCTTTTCATCTTCAGATGTAATAAAATAATCTTCTTTATATTCTGAGTTAAGATTTCCAAAAAAGAAATGTTTATAAATGTTATTTTCTCTAAATGATTTAGCATCATTGTTAGAGATATTTAGGGAATCTGTTATTCCATAAGAAAACCTATTCAGTCTGTTAACTGGATCATCTTTTATTGTCTTATAGTCTTTTAAAAGTTTTTCAAACTTATTATTATAATTTAAAATATCTTTTTTCCTGCTCTCATCAACGTCCGAAAGCTGTCCTTTGTCACCCTTGTTATCATATATTTTTTTAAGTTCAAGAATATTTTTCAGATACAAATGATGATCTTTGGTTGAAAAAGATTTTGGATTTTTTTTATTTTTAAAAATTCTATCCTTAATAAGTACGCCCCTTTTAAAAGCATTTGGATTGAAAATGTAATTAACTTGCTCTTGATGTTTAAAAGGAAAGTATTCAATTAGATGAAAAGTTCCGTTCTCTTGATCAAAGATGCATATCTCAGAAAAATAAAGAGGGTTATAAGGGTCAGTTCCTAGCCATATTTTAAAATTTGAATCAACATACTGGTCAAGCTTATCTATAAACTCTTTGTAATTAATAAATTCTGTATTGCTTGATTTTTCATATCCATATCCCCACTCACTCTTACTTCTTGGATTATTAAGATCTTCAAAAATATTATAATTTGAGTCTGGAAAGATTCTACTCATCACTTATTTTTTTGACTTCTTTAAAAGCTCTTGTTTTTCAGCCAATTCTTTTTTTAGCATTTCAATTTCTTCCTCTGGAGATTTTGGTATAGCATTATCTTTGAACCATTGTTCATATATAGCTTTATAATCTTTAATTGCTTCATCCAAGTTGTTATATGAATTATCAAAATCACTTTTATCAAATTCATAATTATTTTTGTGATGTAAATTATTTAGAGATCGAATTGTCTTAATTATTCTTTCCATTCTTTTATTCATAATTGTATTGAACCTAAGTGATTTATCTCTGGAATAAATATTGAAAGTTAAGTAAATCCAAAGATCTTGATTGAAATAATAGAGATTTGATTTTGTAAAAATTTCATTCAAGAACAAATTAAAATGATTAGCTAGTGGTGAACATTCTACCTCATCAGGACCCATATACCCATTAAAAGTGAAATATGAATTCTGTGAACAAAAAGAATTAACATCAGATGCCTCTGAACTAGCAATAAATATTTCATAATTTGTATTTGAGATTGGTACAATATCTATAGAAGAAAAATTAATACCGTGGCATTTAAAAAAAATGCTAACAGCTCTTTTAATAAAGCTGATACATGTTATAACTTTTGAATGAAGTACTGGATAGGTAAACTCATATTCAATATTTTCTTCATTTTTAAAGTTTGAGAATTTTATTGGTTTTTTAGAAAGATACTTTGATAATAATTCTTTTGAAGTATTTAAACCTTTCTTTTTTGTTGGATTGTCAGTTTTAATATTATGTGAAACATTTATAACAATATCTTTATTATTTTCATGATTAGTAACGGGATTGCTATGTAAAAAAGTGTTTTTTCCGTCACTATATTTGGCTAGAAAAAATTTTTTCCTTAAAGGATCTCTGAAAGTTCTTGAACCAAATACATAAGATGTTTTTGCCTTTTTTTTATTTGAATCAACAACTTTTACAACTGCATTAAGCTGCTCCCATGCATCATTGTGATTATTAGGTATTAAGTTAAAAACTTTATCAATATCTTTGCTCGAATGTTTTTTTTCATTTTCATTAACTGAAAGCAATGTTGAGTAAACCAAGCTTGAATCTCTATTAAATTCCTTCATATCAGAAAGTAATTTGGTATACTCCAAATGAAGACTTGGGTCTACTTTCCAAACTCTTTCAAACCATATATTTGATTCTTTAGTAGTCTTAAGCAGAGTTGGCTTTAAATAGTTAGTTTTTGTCATGATTTTCCTTCATATAAAAATGTATGCTATCAACATCTAAAATTTTATCATTTTCATATTTATAAATTAACGCATCCATCATTTCTACTGTTCCATGGAGTAATCCAGGCATATATTTTGTTAGTCCTTTTAATCTACGTACTTTACTCTTAAATGTTTCAATGATATCTTTTAATTGTACTTTTTCTGCATCGTATGACATTTTAACTCCTATTATTAATATATTGTTATTAAAGATTTGTTACAAATTACCATTCTATAGACTCCACCAAGGGGAAATTTTAAATTTCTAGATGAACATAATAAACCAAAGCTTTGTTTTTCAACCATAGTCATACGTTCAATAAGATCTTCTAGTACTTTAATTCGCATTGCAGAGTAATTATATTTACCAATTTTAAGCACTCTTTCAGCATAACGTTCTATAAAGTGCTTTGTAACTCTTATTCCGTTTAATAATTGCATGTTTTGTTCCTTTGTTAAGTTTTTAATCATGAATCAACTTACTACATCTTAAAATGTATGTCAAGTAGTTTTTCAATTTTTAAGTATTTCAAAACAATTTTAATGAGGAGAAAAAAAATTAAGATTTTACAAATTTTAATTGATTAAGATACATGCTCGCGACGTTTTAGCGACTGTAGACTTTTCCAGTCGTTGCGACGATTTATCGACTATAGACTGTCCAGTCGTTGCGACGATTTAGCTACTGTAGACTGTCCAGTCGTTGCGACGCTCTATGCTGGTTGCAACGAGTACTAATACTTACGTCTACTCTTCTTGAATTGTCTTATATTGTTAAACTGCGTAATCTAAATAAATGTTATTTTTATATATATTTTAAAATGTAATATAATACATTTTAATATGTAGTTAAGCTAAATTTCTTATTGTATAACCAATGAAATGTCTCATATCAATTTGTACCAAGACAAAATCTGAGTCATATAGCGAAAAGCAATTATTGCATCCAATATGGTATGTTTCATGCATTTCTCCATCTTTTACCTTTTCCTTGTCAAATGAAAAGAAGTATAAACTATGCATCTTCATAGGAAGGTTGCAGATCATGCATGTATTGTTCTGATAGATTTGTTCTATTTTTTTGTATTCTTTTGAATTTGGATTAAATAAATGTAGCGTCATATAGGCGTTCCTTTCCCTGTTTAATTTTTGATTAAAGTATTGCGGAGAATTGGTGATAAAAATCAGAAATATCTCACTAATAAATAAATATTTTTAAAAATTAAAATCAAGTTTTTTTATAATATTTCATTTTTCTTTCCTTTTAATCGACCTTATAGCAAGTAATCAACGTATTATTTTGTACAACAGCATGATATTTTTTTCCGAATGGTAGTTTTACTTTTTTCGAGGAGGATTTGAATGTTTTAAAAGCATTGCTCTCATAATGATGCATCATTTCTTGCATTTTATTTAACACATCATAACGACAATAAGTACATTCAGATTTTAACACTCGTTCAAAAAATCGTTCCATAAAATGTTTACTCACAATCAGACTACTCATTTCTACCCACCTCTCTTTCAAGTATATTTTGTAAGTGGATTGAACATACATTCCAATACCAATGACGCATCAAACTATGGTGTTTTTCTCTTTGAAATTGTTTTCGCCATTCGATAAAATGCTTTTGCTTTTTCTTTTTACGAAAACAACTATTGAAGTGATAGTCAAATTTTGCACTTCGTCGCATCATTGACATAGCACTTGTAAAGCTAATATAAAAGTCCTGATCTTTATCCTTTGGAGTTAGTATTAACTTATTTGATAAATGACGACGCGTACTTAATCTAGTAGTACAATTAGAGCAAAAATATCCTTCGCAATGACAATGGATAAACCAATAGCCTCCTTCATCTGGAAACTCTCTGCAAAATTCACTATTCACTTTACGCACCTCAGGATTCATTTCATATTCCCAATCGCTTAATCGACCATAAAAGTCATGACATTTATGACATTGATAAATCTCCTCAAAGCGTTTTAAGGGAATATCTTCTTTAAAGCGCTGTCCAAAAGGATAATAAACTGTAAAACGCTCCATAGCATACGAGAAGTCTATGGTGATGAGTTTGTAAGACGGCTCGGGATAATCGTTGTACCACAACTTCTTACTTCCCTGCCCATAATTATATGGTTTCATGATGTACCTCCTTAATTAATATTAATTCAATACATCAGGTGTTAAATGAAAAAGCCCTCATCAGAGGGCTTCAGATATTTTCAGCATTGCTGCTCATCTGTCACTTGACAAACCACCGTGGCCTAAGCTCGGTTGGTGGGATTTCTCCCGTCCTGATGATTCCATAATTTATAAATTAAGGAACATTATTTCAATTAAAATGTTAAGAAGTTGAGAAAGAAATTTGAGGATAACTCAAAAGGAGCTTAAATGCTAGCAAATCTATATATCTTTCTTGCCTTCTACTCTTCTGATTTAAATGATAATCAACGAATAGATAGTGATGGAATGATTGAACGAACGTACTATTTAGAACAATACCGTAATGAAGATCAAATTTCCTTTTCAGAAGCCTTTAGAGAAGCACGAAAAGAATTAGGCCCTGGTAAAATTTTTATGTGGAATAATCGATACTTTACTACCAATTTTTATTATGAAACCATTATTGTCATTGCAGATGAAGTTGTAGATATCAATAAAGATAAAAAAACTTATGCTTCGGAAGAAACATTAGGAGATGTTGTAGCAGTTAGATCATATAAGGACAGTGATAAATATGAGATTAACTATACTTTTTTAAATAAAATCACTAAATGAATTTATAAAAGCTGTTTTATTTGAGCTGCCGCTTCTAAAACACCTTGTTCAGCGCTTCTTGGCTTCCAACCAAGGATATTCTTAGCGTTGTTAGAATGATAAATTCTTGTGATATCAATATCTGCTGTTAAATGTCTTACCTGCTTATCAAAGATTGCATATAACCTTACAAGAAATGATGGAAGTTCAATTTTAGGTGCATTATATCCATTTTTCCTTAATAATTTGGCTAGCTCAGGAAACCAGATATGTCTTGTAGATGCTATAAATCGTTTTCCTACCGCTCTGTCATCTGTCATTGCTTGCACATGCAAGTCAGCAATACATTTAATATGAACAATATTGATACAAATATTAGCAGCAAATGGCAATGATCCATCAATCATACGCTTGACCACTAAATTCGATGTTCCGACATCATTAGATAAAGATTTTCCTACAACCAGTGAAGGATTAATAGCTACAGCCTGCATTTCAGTTTTATCTTTATTTTTTTCCATAAAATCCCATAAAAATCGTTCAGCTTTAGTCTTGCTGGTCTGATATGGTGCAACATTCATGCTTAAATCAGTCCAATCGGAATCATCATACTCATTTTTATGATTAGAGCCACCTACAGCTGCAACTGAGGACGTCATTACAAAACGTTTGATATTATTCTTTAAAGCAGCTTCTAAACACCTTTTAATACCGTTTACAGCTGGTTTGACCACTATATCGTAGTCGTTGGAATGACTAGTAGGTATTGGAGAGGCAATATGCTGCACATAATCGCATCCAGCAACAGCTTCATCCCACCCTTCATCTTTTAATAAATCCAGCTCACAAAATTCGAGCATACCTTCTGTTGATACCTCTTTTTCAACTGCATCTATCACTTCTTGCTTGCGATCTAAAGATCGAAGGGATGTACGTACCTTGTAGCCCTCTTGAATGAGCTTTGAGATAAGATGTAGTGATATAAATCCAGAACCACCACTGACGAAAACTTTTTCCATTTTATGTATTACTCAGGTTTTGGATACCAAATCATAACCATTTGATAACCAATGATAAATAAATGGATGGCCATAACTAACCCTTGGTCCCAAATATCAAACCATAAATGTGTTTGCATAAAAAGCAATCCAACAATAATACAAAAAACGGAAGTAAACGTTTTAGCAATTGGACGAACTGTATCTCCATTATTTATTGCAACTCTTAAAGACTGCGCTAAATCAAATGACTTGATAGTTAATATAGCCCAAACTAAAAGATATGCTGATATGCCTATTGTTTCTTCCATGGTTAAATATATAAAATATTTGAAACAAAAATGAAAACAAATTGTATACAAAATATGAAAGAGACATTAAGAGGCATAACAAATGGAGTTAAAAATATGTATAATAATGTTGAAAAATTCGTATTAGCAGGTGTAATTTTAAGTATCGGTTCCTTGTTTTTTCTAATGGATCAATCCAATGAAGTAGAACTATCCGATAATATCTCAGAAAGCTTTAGCAATGAAGGCACTGTGGATGTAGAAATTACCTCGAATGTTAATAACACCAACGTAGGTAATTCAGTCAATGATGAAGCCATGGCTACAGAAACAGTGCCAACATTTCATGATAATGTTGAAGCATTAGATGTAATTGAAACTACCCCTGTACTCTCTTTTAACGAGGCATTTTTAGTGGCTAGAAATGAATTAGGTCCTGGACAAACATTTGAATGGAACGGAAATCTATATTCAACTAATTACGTGGATGAAGTATTTGATGTCTTACAGAGCGAAGTTGCAGTAGAAGATATTTTAATTGATGAAACTGAACCTCAACTTAGTCAAGTTGAAGAAGATGAAAGTCTTGCTTTCAGCAACTCAAAATAGTTATCTCTAGTTACCTCATATACAAAAAAGGCGCCAAGTCAAAGGCGCCTTTTTTATTTCAAATCCAAGGTTAATTTTATGAAACTTCTGGAACTGGCATATCACTGCCAAAGATTTTTTTCAGATCTGAAAACCCACCAATCGGTACACCATCAACAAATATTTGAGGAACAAAAAAGTCTTCAATACCAATTTCTTTCAACTTGCGCTTTGATATATTGTACTCTTCAACATCTACTTCAAAATATGAAATTCCTTTTTCATCAAGTAACTGCTTTGCACCTTTACAGAAACCACACCATGTAGCAGTAAACATTGTTATTGCGGCGTTTTCAAAGTCTGCTTCAACAATTGTTTCTTTTGTAAATGTTGGATTTTCATTAAAAATAACAATAGCTTTACGAATATCTTGTTCTACGATTTTCTCTTGAACAAAAACAGCAAATAAAATTACAACTAATACAGATAAGATAGTTTTTTTCACATTTTCCCCTTTTAGTGAACGCAAATATAATAATTAATTTATTCTTCCGTTAGAAAAATCAAGGCCAATAAAAATAATGCAAAAGGATACATTGTACCACTAGAAATGAATGCACTTCCAGCAACAAAATATTTCATGTAACTTGCTCCAAGCATTACTACTGCAATCATAGCTGATCCAAGTAATTGAAATCTTATAAATTGAATTCCTATTAGAAGAAAAATAGGTCCAACAATTTCAAACAATACAACCAAATATCGAAGAAATTCAGGTAATTGCTTTACTAAGCCTCCTACTTCTGAAACCGGTAACTTGTTAATACCGGCTTTGAAAATGATAGCAGCTAATGCTAAGCGTGCTATAAATAAAACAAATGCTCTATAATATGTTAAATCTATACTCAAAATTATAATGTTAAATGTGTTCCATCACAGTATGGAGCATTTTTTGATTGTTTACAACCACAAAGTGCTACTTCTTTTGATGTATCTGACTTAAAAACTATTGGCTTGTGATCAGTTTTTTCATGACTACCATCGCAAAATGGTTGGCCTTCAGATTCACTACATTGGCACCAAGCGTAATTTTTATCCTTTTTAATATCTAATACATGTGGTTCTTTTCTATTACTCATATCAGTTTCCTTTCTTTTTTAAATATTTGCATGTTCCCCACTACAAAATGGAGCATTATTTGATTCTTTACAACCACATAAACTTACCTCTGTATCATTCTCAGCAGTAAAGACAAGTGGTTCCTTAGTTTCTGACAGGACAAACTTTTGAGAATCTTTTGTTATAAAGCTTATTTCTTTGAGATTCTCTACTAAATTTTCCCTCTGTTTATTAATCTTTGTATGACTTCCATCACAAAATGGTTGCGACTGAGATCCAGCGCATTCGCACCATGCGTAACTTTTACCTTTTTCAAGCGATACTAAGTATGGTTGTTTTATCATATTTTTATCCTTTCAAAAATTGATATGAAAAATTATTAAGTAATGTTAAATTGTACAAGTAGGCACTATTTTTTAATATAGTAACAAAAAAAGGACTATTATAATGAAACAACAATGTTTTGAAGATATATGTGGATGTACTGTAGAGTCATGTCCTATCACCTATTCAATGAACATGATTGGTGGTAAATGGAGACCGATTATTATTATGAGAATTTCTCAAAAAATTAATCGTTTTGGTATTTTACATAGAGGGATTGATGGTATAAGCAAAAATATGTTAACCAGAGAATTAAGAGACTTAGAAAAAAATAATATAATTTCTAGAAAGATCTATGCTGAAATTCCTCCAAGAGTTGAATATTCATTAACAAAAAAAGGTAAGTCATTGGTTCCAGTGCTTGATAAACTAAATGATTGGGCTTTAAACTATATTAAAGCTAATTAAGGAAATTATTTTTCTTTGTTTTCAGCTTCTAACGATTCAATAACCGGTGTTACATCAACTGGAACACTTTCCATATCAATTAAATCTTCTGGCTGTCCTTGTAATTTTTGGAGGTTTCTTACAGAAGGTTTTAATCGTGCATTATATGATGAAACGGACGAGTTATATGCTTTACCTAGTGCTAAAATTTTACTTCCAACGGCTTGATACTTATCCTCATAAATTTTTAAGCGATCAGTTAAATCTTTTGCAATTTGTATAGCTTGATTTGCATTAGTACTAAGTTGAAATTGTCTCCAAGCTTCTGACACTAAACTTAATAACGGCAATAGTGATAATGGAGATACAACAAATACTTTTTTATCTGCACCATCAAGAAACAATTTTCCATCATGTTTTAAAGCCATTTGATAAGCTGGTTCACTTCCAATGAACATTACTACAAACTCAATCGGTCCATCAAATTGTTTGTGATATTCTTTTTTGGATAAGTTACGCATTAGTGTTCTGCAGTTATTTGCATGCTTTTCTTCTAATGCTTTACGTTGAGACTTATCAGATGTATCCATTGCTTGATCAAATGCTTCCAATGAAAGCTTTGAATCAATAGGTATTTTTCCACCACCAGGTAAATTAATAACCATATCAGGAATACTTCTATCTCCTGAGGACGTCTGTTCAATAAAGTCGATATATTTAATCATTCCAGCTTTTTCAACCAGATTACGTAAAATAGTTTCTCCTAAATCTCCAGTATCAGAACTTGAAGTAAGTGCTCTACTCAAACTTTCTGTAGTACCAATTAAGTCTTTCAACTTTTCATCCAGTTTACCCTTATCTTCAACACGATCTTTTTCTACTTCTGAGATATTTTTTTGTAGATCCTCTAATGATTTCTTGACTGGAGTTAGAGTAAGATCTAAATCCTTTTTATACCCATCCCAATCTTTCTTCTGAAGTTCAGCATTTTGCTTTAGTACTTCATCTAAAGCCTTTTTTGCGGCATCAACTGCAATGTTACTAGCTCTTTCATTCAAAAGATTTTCTTTATCCTCTGAAGTTTTTGGAGCATTTTTCGAAATACCGTACAATATGTAACCAATTATCCCTAGAGCAATTGCATAAATAATATTAAAAAGTGATGATATAAAAAGACTTTCCATTTCAATTTACTCTTGACGAATTCCACCAACGTAAGATTTGACAACAGGAGAAGACATTTGTTTCAATTTATCCTTGAATTCATCACTTATTTCTCCCAAAACAGTGATTTTTTCAATTGTAAATAATTCTCTTAATCTTAAATTTATTGGTGAACCAATTAATTTATTTCCAACATTTTCCCAAACTTGAGAATTCTCAAATATTTCAATAAGAGTTCCGGTTTTATCTTCTTCATTTAAGTACCATTCAAATCGATGAATTCCCTTATCCTTAAGATTAAAAAAAACTGTTGCATGTTCATCTCTTACAAAATCTCTAGCAACATTATTTTCAACTTCATATGAAACATCAATTACTACTGTTGTTTGATTATTTTTTTTGTTTAGTTCAGTTTTCATTCATTCCTCAGCTTTTAAGAATTTATAATTCATATATTAGAGTAATTAATCATCAACAAAAAGAAGATTATTAGGTTTTCTTACCTTGGTCTTGTGCTGATATTTATCTTCTTCTGATCTATATCCAACAGGAAGTAACACTACTGATGTTAAATTTTGTGAACTTAGATCAAGTATTTCATCAAACTCATTTGATTTAAATCCTTCCATTGGACATGAATCTATCCTCATGTCAGCACAGCCTACCATTAATTGACCTAACGCTATGTAACATTGTTTTTTGAGCCATTCACTCTGTTTATGTTTATTCATTCCCAAAACACTCTTTTTAACTTCATTTGAATAGTTTTCAATGCTTTCTTTGGAATAATCTTTATCATTAGATCTTAAAATATGAAATTGGTCTATCATTTGATCGATGTCTTTTTCGTGAACGACTTTTAATGAACAGAACACAAATAAGTGAGAACAATCTGCTACTTGCTTTTGGCTGTATGCAGAGGGTAAAAGTTTATCTTTAATATCTTGATTTGAAAAAATTAATATTTTATAAAATTGTAATCCCCATGATGACGGAGATAACTTAACAATTTCTTTAAGTTTTAAAATATCTGAATCAGAAATTTTTTTATTTCTATCAAACTTTGTTGTAGCGTATCGCCAATTTAAACTATCGATAATGCTCATTTAATTATTATCTCCTTTGAATTTAATGGTAATGAAATAACCATATTTATTTCTGCAACAACAACATCATGTGAGGATTGAGAACTAAACTTCTTTAATGCTCTTTTAACAATGATATTATCCTTATCTGGAATAATATGTATAAGAGCTAACAATCCTAGTTCAATACCTTCAAGTCTTGATAATAATCCTGGATTATCTTCATAATCAATTAAATTAGCATGATAATCATTAATATCATTAAAAATTTCACTTATTCGCTCATTTCCTAATCTTTTGGCTGATTGACTTACAGCAGTACTTACTGGCTCAATAATTGCTTCATGAATCAAAACATCTACCCCATTCACGAATTCATAACTGTCCATTACATCAGTATCTCCAGAAATTACAACTGATCTGTCTTCAGAGATAATTTTATATCCAACAGAACCATGAATTGGCCCATGAGGAACATTAAAAGCATATACTCGAATATTTACATCTTCAAAAATTAATAGTTCTTTATCTTTGACTTCGAATAATTGTGCTTTTAACAAACCATTTTCTGGAAGGAAGAATTCTTGACCATGATGAGCTGTTCTGTGATCTCTATCAGGTTTATATGCAAGATTAAATCCATCTACGACATTCTGAATTTCTTTTCCAGCTCCATAAACAGGTAATGAAGAGGTCCTTCCTCGTCCCCAAGATGCTAAAATAAGCTCGCCCAAACTACCTATATGATCTGAATGAGTATGAGTTATAAAAACTGCTTCAATATTAGCAGCTTCAAGTGAACCTTCTGAAACAAAATTAGCAGTTGATCTTGAACCAGCATCAAAAACATAATTTTTATTATTAATAGATATAACAACACTTTGTTGAGCTATATGCGGAGTTAGTGGTGTGCTAACTCCTGTAAAAATAATTCGTAAAATATCATTTTCGTTTGGAGGTATTACCGTTAGAGTTTCGACCTGTTTATCGTAGAAATTATTTTTTAAGGTCTCAAAATTTAATGAAATAACAACTATGATTGTTGTCAACATTATTATTAACAATGATATGACTACATATTTTAAAACACTTTTTTCGGATAACTCTTCCAATCTCATGAATTATCTTTCGACAAAATCCTTTAGCCAATTTTCAAAGTTTTTATCGACTTTTGAGGTTTGAATAGTTGAAATTTCAGGTATTTCATAATTATGAAGGTCTTTAATAGTTTTATAAACTTTATTTTCTAATTTTTTAGTAGTCTTAATTAATAAAATTACTTCTCTAGATTCAGTAATTCTTCCATCTACAATATATTTTGATCTCATTCGAGGAATCATATTTACGCATGCAGCAAGCTTTTTGTTAAGAAGAGTATTTGCAATTAGCTTCATAGCCTTATGACTATCTGTAGTAGTTTTAATTATTATCATTATTGACTATCAACCCAACTATAAACAATATCTTCTAAAATATCCATGGTTACACTACCATTTCTTAAGACTACATCATGAAATGCTTGTATTGAAAATTTATCACCTAATTCTTGCTCTGCATATGCTCGTAGTTCTTGAACTTTTATCATGCCAATTTTATATGAAACTGCCTGTGCAGGCCATACTATATGTCTCTCAACCATTCCAATACAATCTCCTTCTGGATTAGCTGTATTGTTCAAATAGTAATCAATACCTTCTTCTCTTGTCCATTTGTAATGATGAACACCAGTATCGACTACTAATCTACATGCTCGCCAAAGTTCTCCTGAAAGTCTTCCAAAGTCTGAGTATGGATCTTTATATAAACCTATTTCTTTTGGAAGAGTCTCAGAGTATAGTGCCCAACCTTCTGCGTATACGCTGTATCCCCCGTATTTCCTAAAACTTGGCATATCCTCTACTTCTAGTTGAATTGAAATTTGCATATGATGTCCAGGTATAGCCTCGTGATATGCTAAATTTTCTAATTTATAAATTGGCATATCTCTCATTCTGTACAAATTTGCATAATATGTTCCAGGTCTACTACCATCAGCCTGACCTCTTTGATAGAATGCAATACCAGCAGATGCCTCTCTATAAGCTTCTACAGCCTTAACTTGAAGCGGAATAGATGGCAACCCATAAAACAGTTCTTCTATACGATTAGACAGCGTATCTACTACAACTTGTACCTGATCTAAGTACATTTGTCTGCCCTCAGGTCCTTCAGGATAATAAAATTGGTCATCCTCTCTCATGAAATCAAAAAATTCTTTTAATGTTCCGTTAAAGTTTACTTTCTCCATGATTTCATAGATTTCTCCATGGATTCTTTCTACTTCACTCAAACCAATCTTATGAATTTCTTCTGCAGTTAATCCAAGTGTTGTATAACCGTCAAGTGTATGTTGATAATATTCAGCTCCATCTTCAAACTTCCAAACACCATGATTATTATCTGCTAGTTTTTGTTGTTCTTTAAGAAAATCAATTAACTTGTTGTAAGAATAATTGACTACAGAAAGTAATACTGCTTCTGCTTCGCTTTGATATCTTAATTTTTTAGCATCTGATATGTCAAGGGCGTTTAATTTTTTCATGAAATCGCCATAAATAACATTTTGTTTGTCCGTTTCTTCAAATGGATATCCTGAAATAATGTTTTCTGATGTTTTTATTGCTTGAGGAAATACAAATGCAGGAGCTATTTTTTTTACATCTTGTCTTAATTTTAATTGATCAATCAAATCATTCATTAATGGTTCAATATTTCTCAAACGACCAATATAGTCTTTGACATCTTGTTCTTCATCAATCTTATGATAATTAATAAGAAATGAAGGTATACTGGAGTGTTTACCTCCTCTATGTGTTATCATATATCCATGAAATATAAACTTATCATTATCAATTGTTCTTTGAAGCCTTTTTTCCATTAAACGATAACTAATTTTTGTAGGTTCATCTAGTTTGTCGTAGTTGATATTCTCTCTTAAAAACTTTAAATCATTAATGGATTGTTTTGCTTTAGTTCTTGATTTTTGCCATGTAATATCATCCCACTTATCATAATTGGATTTATACCCTAAAGAAGCCTGGAATTCTGGACTATCTAATACAGCATCTTGAAAAACTGATTCAAAAAATTGATTGGCTCTTTTGATTTCATTTTCGTCGACACTAGATGTACACGAAAAGAATAAAAAAGGTACAAAAATAAAAAGTTTCTTAAGCATTATATCTCCTGATCATAAAAAATTAATTTAACAATAATTCAGCTGATAAAACGGTGTTTTCTACAAGCATAGCTATCGTCATGGGTCCAATACCTTTTGGAACAGGTGTTAATGAGCTTGCTATACCAGTTACACTGTCTTGGTTGACATCACCAATAATTTTCGACTTTCCATCAACTTCAATTCTGTTTATCCCAACATCAACTAAACATGCCCCTTCTTTGATATAAGAACTGTCAACAAACTGTGGTGATCCTAAAGCAGCAACTAAAATATCTGCTTGTTTTGAAAAAAACTTTAAATCTTTTGTTCCACTATGGCACAGCGTTACTGTAGCGTTTCCAAGCTCTTTTAAGCTAGCTAAAATAGAAATAGGTCTACCAACAATATTACTTCTTCCAATAACTACTACATGCTTGCCATTTAAATCTATGTTAAAATGCTTTAAAATAAACATAATACCTTTGGGAGTACACGGTATAAATCTAGGCTTACCTATTGACAATAAACCGGCATTTTCAGGATGAAACCCATCTACATCTTTTGTTGGAATGATTGCATTAAGGACTTTTTCACTATCAATATGTTTTGGTAGAGGCAATTGTACTAAAATACCATGAAAATCAGCATCGTTGTTTAGCCTGGCTATTAAGGATAATAGTTCGTCTTCCGATACTTTCTCCTCCAGTCGAAATACATCAGTTTTGAGTCCCAAAGATTCAAATTTTTTGGTCTTATTCTTAACATATATCTCAGATGCAGGATTATTACCAACTAATACTGCAGCAAGCCCAGGAATAATGCCATGATCTTTCAAGTCACTAATTCTGCTTTCGAGACTAGAATACAGAGCTTTACTGGCCTCTAAGCCAGATAATATAGACGTTTCCATTACAATATCCTCTTAATCTGTAATTTCTTCGATTCGTTCAATTAACGATTTAACTTTGGACTCAACCTCACCTTTAAATGAGTATTCTCCTCTACGAGCACCAAATAGTTCATCAGAAATATTCATAGCTGCCAAAATAGCTATTTTTGATGCATTCATGGAAGATGGAACTGATCGTTGAACTTCATGCATTTTTTTATCTACATAAGCTGCAACTTCCTTAATATAATCCTCATTTGAAGAAGCTCTAATTGGATACTCTTGTCCAAAGATTCTAACGTTTACTAGTTTTTTATTTGATTCCATTTTAACCTCTAATTATCTCTTAATTTAGCATTAAATTTCTTAGAAACAATATTTATAATTTCAGTAATAATTGAATTTACATCGTTGTCTTCAAGTGTTTTTTTAGCTGATTGAAAGTTCAATGAAAATAAAATATCCTTGGATGATGTGTCTTTTGATTGATAAATATCAACCGGAATTACATTTTGTAATATAGACTGGTTGATTGATTTCATTGTTTTGACAACATCGCCAACTTGAATACTGCTGTCCATTTTAAAATTTAAGTCTCTTTGCACGATTGGGAAGGTTACAATATCCTCTACCTTCGTGCTATAACTACCATAATTAGTAAAAATCTCTGGATCTATATCAAATATTACAACTTCATGCTTATGAGCTATATCTAATTGTTTGAGTAATGAATCTTTAATAATACCTAAACCACCAATAACTTGTTTTTTACCGTCAATAATTGAGAAATATGGATCGCAATAATGATGTTTCTGCTCTGAAAACTTCACTTTTATACCCAGTCTTTTATCTTCAAAAATATTGGAAGCCACCCCTTTCAAAAATGAAAAAGAAGCAGGTATAGAATCAAAATGTACATTTTTTGAAAATAAATCACCGTGAACTAAGCACGATAAACTACTTTTCTGAGTTATATCATCTAATTTATCTGTCTTACCTTCAAAAATTGTTCCATATTCATAAATCAACGTATTTGCTGATCCATTACGATAGTTAAAATCTAAATTTTTCAACAATCCTGAATGAAGATTTGTT
Organism: Fidelibacterota bacterium SCGC AAA298-D23; assembly: GCA_000402655.1. Classification (GTDB taxonomy): domain Bacteria; phylum Fidelibacterota; class Marinisomatia; order Marinisomatales; family Marinisomataceae; genus Marinisoma. The sequence goes on along the minus strand of AQSI01000002.1, from coordinate 94,317 downwards.
CGCAAAGTATTCATTCTTTCGGACGAAGGATTCATAACACTAACAGCATCTTTTCCAAACAACTTCACTTCTTCAATATCTTCAAGTGAATTATTATAAGATTGATGAAATCCTAAGGAGGATAAATGATGTTTTAATGAAGAAATAGTAGATTCTTCATCGTTCGCATATTGCATAATAGAAGAATAATTAAAAGAAGACTTAATATTGTCATAACCATAAAGTCTAAACACCTCTTCAATAAGGTCTGTTTCTACCTTTAGATCAGTTCTAAATGTAGGAATAGAACAATTCCAACCAGTTTTTGTTTTTTTAGCATCTATGTGAAGTCCTTTAAGTATAGAATCTATATCTTTTGAAGCAATTTCTTGTCCTGCATATTTGAGCAGTTTTTCAGACGATAAATCAACAGAAGTATTGTCAAGGCTCATTGAACATTCATCAGTAATCATAGACTCTAAAGTACCACCAGCAACTTCTTGCATTAGCTGAACAATCATATTGAATGCCTCTAAAGCAGCATTTGAGTCTGTACCCCTCTCAAATCTTCTAGATGCCTCAGATAATAAATTTAATTTTTTGGACCCTTTTCTGATAACAACTGGGTCAAAATAAGCGCTCTCAATCAATACTTCTGTGGTTGAATCGGTAACAGAGCTATCCATCCCGCCTATAATACCAGCTAAAGCAACGGTATTTTTTGTATCCGTAATTACCATATGATCTGTACTTAGTTCATATGTTTCTTCATCCAAAGCATCAAATTTTTCACCTTTTTTTGCCCAAGAAACTTTTATTGCAGGTTTGGCTAATTTTTTTAGATCAAATACATGGGTTGGATGACCAATTTCTAGAAGCATAAAATTCGATATATCAACAAGATTATTAATACTCTTCTGACCAACTGATTTTAAATATTCAGCAAGCCATTTTGGAGAAGGTCCTACTTTTAAACCTTTCATTGTACCTGCTATATAGCGTGTACAGCCGCCTTTTTTATCTAATTCGACTGATATAACGTCTTTTGTCTTTGGATTTAATTTTACATTATTTATTGGAGTTTTTAGTTTTGATCCAACAATTGTTGCTACTTCCCTAGCTATCCCTCGATGACTTAATGCAAAAGCTTTATCTGGAGTTACTTCAATATCAATTGCGTTATATAATGGACCTAACACTTCTTTTATCGGTGTTCCTGCATTAAAAGATTCATCTAAGACCATAATACCGTCATGTTCTTCTGAAATTCCAAGTTCTCTTTCAGAACAAATCATACCAAAACTTTCTACACCTCTAATTTTTGCTTTTCCTATTTTGAAATTACCTGGAAGAACGGCGCCAACTTTTGCAAAAACTATTTTTTGACCAGCATCTACATTTGGAGCTCCGCAAACTACACTAAAAGTCTCTGATCCATCTGAAACAGAACATAATTTAAGTTTGTCTGCATCTGGATGTTTTTTTGCTGTTAAAACGTCTCCAACGACTAAATTTTCTAAAGAATCAAAATCAGATACTACTTCAGATTCAAACCCTCTCATAGTCAGCTTTTCAGCCAGTTCAGTGGCAGTTAAATCAAAGTCGACAAACCTTCTTAGCCAGTGAAGTGAAACTTTCATTAAAACTGCTCCAAGAAACGTTTATCATTTTGATAAAATAACCTAATATCTTTAATACCGTATTTAATCATGGCAATTCTTTCAATTCCCAACCCAAAAGCAAATCCTTGATATTTTTCATTGTCATATCCTACGTTTGATAAAACATTTGGATTGACCATTCCACAGCCTAAAATTTCCATCCATTGATTTAATTTACTGTTCCAAATATCAACTTCTGCGCTAGGCTCAGTAAAAGGAAAATAACTTGGCCTAAAACGCATTTTTGTATCTTTTCCAAACATTTCTTGAACAAAATACTCTAAGGTTCCTTTCATCTCGGCAAATGATGAGGTTTCATTAATAACCAAGCCTTCTACTTGATTAAATAAACAAAAACTTTTGTAGCTTACTGCCTCGTTTCTAAATACTCTACCACAACAGATATGTCTTAGTGGTGGATCTTGATTTTCCATTAAATGAATCTGAACATTAGAGGTATGTGTTCTGAGTACAGCATTCGGGTTGATAAAGAATGTATCTTGCATATCTCTTGCCGGATGATGCTTAGGCACATTAAGTGCTTCAAAATTATGATAATCATCATCAATTTCAGGTCCGTAAGCAACAGAAAATCCTATAGATTGAAAAATAGATTTTATCTCTGAAGTAATCTGTTCCAACGGGTGTATTTTGCCGTCAGGTAATTTATACCCTGGTAATGAAAAATCTATATCGCTTGAAACAGAATTTTCATTATTACCACGTAGAGCATTTTGATATAAATTTGTTAATTCATTTTTTAGAATATTTAATTCTTTCCCAAATCGAGGTTTTTCGGAAACTGGTAACTTGTTAAACTCTTCAAATAATGATGCAAGCTGACCATTTCTACCTAAGTATTTAATTCGGAAATTTTCTAGATCTTGTGAAGTCTTAGATTTGGATAACTCTTTAGAAAATGATGTCTTTAATCCTTTAATGGTTTTATCTAGTGACATCGTATTTTTCTATTTTTTCTTTAAGTATTTTACGAGATCTTCGAAGACAGTTGGATTATTAACAGCTAAATCTGCTAATACTTTTCTATCTAAATCGACCCCTTTCTCCTTCAATAAATGTACAAAATTTGAATAGGATAAACCATTTAATCTTGATGCAGCGTTAATTCTTACAATCCAAAGTCTTCTAAACTGACGTTTTTTCTGTCTTCTATCTCGATAAGCATAAAGACCAGCTTTGGTTACTGCATCTTTAGCTGCTTTAAAATTTCTACTTCTGGCACCGAAATAACCTTTTGCAAGCTTTACGATCTTACGATGTCTTCTATGTCTTGGAACTGGACTATTTGATCTTGGCATCTTAACTTCCCGCTTTCGCCATCATTTTTTTCATGCGTTTTTCAAAAGATGGAGCTACTACTGTAGCTTTTTTAGCAGCACGTTTCACATCTTTATCTCTACGAATAAGCATGTGGCTATGTCCAGCTTTATTACGTTTCAGTTTTCCTGAACCTGTAACTTTAAATCTTTTTGATACGCTTTTTCTTGTTTTTTGCTTTGGCATAATTATTTCCTATTTCGGGGCTAATATTATAGATTTTTTCCTTCCAGTCAAAGGAGAATCTTTTTCTAATTCTGCATGCTCACTTAATGACGATAAAACACGCTGCATTAGTTCTTGCCCTAAATCTTGTCTAGACATTTCTCTACCTCTATACATAAGGGTTAACTTTAGTTTATAACCTTCAGATAAAAACTTTTTACCCATTTTTAGCTTATTGTCTAAATCGTGATCACCAATATTTGGCCTCATTCTTAGTTCTTTTACTTTGATAGTCTGTTGCTTTTTTTTGCTTTGTTGAGCTTTCTTTTTTTCTTCATATTTAAATTTACCAAAGTCCATAATTTTACAAACTGGAGGTTTGGCATTTGGTGAAATTTCTACTAAATCTAAACCAGCTTCTTGAGCTTTAATTAAGGCTTCTTTTACACTAACAACCCCAATTTGTTCTTTGTTTTGACTGATGAGCCTTACTTCATCAGCATAAATTCTTTCATTTACCCTTATTCTTTGTTTTTTAATTCGAAACTCTCCTTTCTTTAATTTCAGTCAATATTTCATTAGAAAAATCATTCAATGACATTTCTTTTTGTTCTTTAATAAATCTTCTTCTGACAGTTACGGTTTTATTTTCAACTTCTTTCTCACCAACAATAACCATAATATTAATTTTTTGCATTTCTGCATCTCTAATTTTTGAACCAATTTTTTCTGATCTATTGTCTAAAGATACTCTTAAACCCATTGTTCTAAGGTCAGTTGTTATTTGCTGCGCATAATCATTAAACTTATCTGAAACTGGAAGAATAGTAATTTGTTTTGGAGCAAGCCATAATGGAAAATTTCCACCAAAGTGTTCAATTAAAAATCCAATAAAACGTTCATGAGTTCCTAGTGGGGCTCTGTGAATACATAATGGAGTTTTTGCAGACCCATCTTTGTCTGTATATGTCAAATCAAATCTTTCTGGGATGGCAAAATCTACCTGATTGGTAGCTAGTGTAAATTCTCTTCCAATAGAACTCCAGACTTGTACATCAATTTTAGGTCCATAAAAAGCAGCATCTCCCACAGATTCAACGAATTTAAGGTTTGCTCCTTTCAGAGCATTTCTAACGTCTTCCTCTGTTTTTTTCCACAATGTTGGGTTATCGATAAATTTATCTCCTAAGCCTTCTGGATCATGGAGACTTAATCTCATTTCATATTTTTCAATACCAAAAATTTTAAAATACTCCATATATAAATTACATACGTTTATAAACTCTTCTTTAAATTGTTCAGCTGTACAATAAATATGTCCATCATTCATTTGCATACTTCTAACTCGCATTAATCCGAACAACTCACCTGATTTTTCATATCTATAACATGTGCCATATTCGGAAATTCGGTATGGTAAGTCACGATAGCTTTTTGGTGTATTAGCAAAAATTTTATGATGATATGGACAATTCATTGGTTTCATGTAATAATCAATTCCATCAACATCCATCGGAGAAAACATACTTGACATGTAATGATCTAAATGACCTGATTTTGAAAATAAGTCACCTTTAGTCAAATGTGGTGTTCTGACTCTTAAATATCCGTTAGCAGTTTCTTTTTCTTTTGCTAAGGCTTCAAGTTCATCGATTAATACTGTTCCTGAAGGAGTCCAAAGTGGTAATCCAGGTCCAACCTCATCATCGAAGAAAAACAAGTCCAACTCTTTTCCAATTTTTCTATGATCACGTTTTTTTTGCTCTTCAAGCATTTGAAGATATTTTTTCAAATCCTTACTATTTTGAAATGAAGTGCCATAAACTCGTTGAAGTGTTTGATTTTTTTCATCTCCTCTCCAATAAGCTGCTGATGAAGAAAGTATCTTAAAATGTTTAATTTGACCGGTTGAATGAACATGCGGACCTCTACATAAATCAGTAAATTCTCCTTGAGAATAAACCTTTAGAGTCTCATCTTTATCTAAATCATTAATAATTTCAACTTTATAACTTTCATCAATTTTTTCAAAAAAAGCTAATGCTTCATTTCGAGATTTTTCTTGATGAGATATTTCTAGATTCTCTTCTGATATTTTCATCATTTCATTTTCAATTTCTAATAAATCGTCTTCGGTAAAAGGAGAATTAACATCGAAATCATAATAAAATCTATTTTCTAGAAATGGTCCAATTGTAACTTTAGTTTTTGGAAATAATCTTTTGACAGCTTGAGCCATTAAGTGCGCAGTGCTATGCAATAATACACTGTGACCATCCTTGCTTTTAGCATCCATAAACTGAAGTTCACAATTTTTGTTAAGATTAGACGACAAATCCGTAAGTTGGCCATCAACTTTACAAATTATAGTGTCTTTTGGAACTCCTTTAATATCATTCATTATTTGAAGTGGTGTAATACCCTTTGGGAATTCCTGAGAATCAAAACCTTTTATTTTTATAGAAATATTACTCACAAGGCAGAGTTATCTATTAAAAAAATTGCAATTGTGAAAGCACCTAGCATTCCAGCAACTCCAACTCTATGTCTTCTTACTAGAGCTTTTTCAGAATCTGTCAAATCTGAACCATTCAAATCTGAAGCCAAAACTTGCTCTTGTTTACTATCATAATATTTTGCATAAAACTGATCTAACCAATGCATACCTTCCTCACAATTAGTGTCATCAGAGTCGCAATAAGTTAAAAATATAGATTCGCTTGTTCCTGGAATGGGTCTTACATTTTTAGTACCTAATTTCATTCTCTCAAATTCATCTTGTAATAATTCAAATTCCGAAATATCACGATTATCAAAATCGAAATTCTGAAGCTCATTTGTTAAAAATTGAAACTGAGACTGAGGATATAAGCTTATAGTATAAACTTTATTATCAGTTGGGAGTGACATAATAGCTGGAAAGGTTCTCTCAGTTGATAACCAAGTGTAATTCCAAACAAATATATCTGCAACTGCTGCATTTGAATAAATATTTACTCTGGATTTACCTGTTTCAATTGATCTGTAGTTTTCTCGCCAATTATCGCTTGCAGGATTTTCAGCTTCAAAATCTCTAGCACTTTGTGTAAACGATATACTTATTAAAAGAATGGTACTTAAAAACGTTTTCAATGAATTCATTGAAAGAAATTTAATATAGAAGCTGTCAAAAAGATATGTTTTTATCATCTGAAAGAAATGACTTCTTGCTCATATGCAAAACAACTAATCCAACGATCAAAATACTCCTCTGCTCTCGATCTACCATACTGAGCCATTAGTATTTCAAAAATATCGTAGCTCTTTTCTTCAAGGTAGGGATCTGCGATAAACATGTATGTTAAATTACCGTCTTCATTTTGCTCTTCAGGAACTAAAAATTTTAAACTATTATAAACATTAATATCTTCTCTTTTTATTGCAGGCATTATTATTGTCTTAGTAAGCATTTCAAATTGTCCTGCTCTTTGAGGTAGTATATAATTGATTGCAACCATAGTCTTTCCATTCTTTGTATAAACTGTGTTAGTTTCATTAGTTTTTTGGCCTTCAACTTCTGCAATAGATTTATTACCAATTGATACTGGTACTACACAACTATACATCAAAAAGCTAGAAACGATGATTACTATTTTATTCATATTTTATTGTACTCCTAAATTAAGTACTGAAATTTAATAAATATTTGTCTCTTACTTTCAGTTAAGTTTGAAATAACACCATCTTCCGTTCTGAGTAAATCATTTACCCCAAAATATAATGCACTAAATGCATTTGGCTGATAAGTAATCATTGGTTCTACAAACCACGAATTTGAAAAATCACTATATTGGATTTTTGTTCTCAAAGTAAGTTTTGAATTGAATGAATTATTTATGCGAGCATTCAATAAAACACCATCGTAGAAATCTTCAGCTTTTTGATATGATACTCCAACTCCAAAATTAGATTTATCAGATATTCTATATTCAACATAGGATTTCACTTGATAAAAACCTGAACTTCTAGGATTATCTAAGTTTCTAACAATGATTTTTCTTGATTGTAATTCGTTGTAAACTTTTAAACTTGAATTTATTTGATTTCTATATCCAAATTCAAATTCATATAAATTATCAAATTGAATTCCTCTGAAGTTCTCTTTTTCTACTTCTCCACTCAATTTAAAAAAATCACCATTTTTAAAATCAGATGATGTTGATAGTGATAATTCTTGTTTTTTAATTACACCAGTGTAATTGGTTTTATAAATTGTTTCAATATTATAATTTGTTTTCAAAAGCTTTGGATGATTTTCATAGTAAACAGATTTTCCTCTTCCTGCCTTTAACCATTTTGTTGAATTATTTTTTTCGAAGCCATTACTTGTTCTAAACCCTGGAGATCTCAACCTTAAAACAACTCCATAATCATCCGTTCTATCTCTATAATTAATAGCAAATCCAAGAGCGTTACCAGTTATTTTTTCTCCATCAAAAGTCTTTGTATATCTACCATTATCAAAAGTTGATGGATAATCATTAGAACTTGAGTCATATATGTATTCTAAATTATCAGATTCATTGTGAATTGATGCTGTTCCATGTAATGTTATATGAATATTGCTACCTGGATGTAAATGAAAGTCCAGACCAGCTGTAGTCATATCTCCAGCATTATCAAAAATTCTATTAGTTAAAATTGCTCCAACAGAACCACCATTTCCACCAATCATTCTTTTAGCTCGAATTATATTTGAAGTACTTTTTCCCAATGTTACCACAGTACTATTTTCTTCAAAAGGTAGTAATAGTGGTGATGATTCATCACGAGCACTGATAATTCCGTATGAAGTTTGACCTATTTTACCAGTATACTTAGCAGTAATTGACGGATCATTAATAGTTCTGGAATAAAATAAATTAATATACCCTCTTTGGGGTGAAAATTGAAAAAGCTCCGCTCCTTGACTAAAGAATGGTCGTTTTTCTTGGAAATATAGTGCATTTACAGTGTTTACATCATTTTGAATATCATCAGACTCTATTTGACTAAAATCAGGATTAAGGGCTATTTCTAATAGATCAACAGAAGAAACAGGAAATTTCATAAATAATGAAGCTTCATCTGATGAATTAGATGTATTTGAAATAAAGTCATTAGATTGTCCAGCAACAACAGATGGAATAAATTCAAAATCACCTCTTTGTTGCCTGGGAGGTTGAATATCTTTAAGAAATGCTAATTGACAGGTTTGACACTCAATTCCATCAATTCTTGAAGTCCAATAAACATATCTTGTAAGCTCATCTGAGAGCGTGAATCCTCTCCCAAAATCAATTCTCCATGTTTGTTTTGGAGATAAAGAATAACGAAGGCTGGAAAAAGGAATAATTAACTCTGCTTCGTATCTGTCATCGAATACTGATACTTTTGATTCATAAATAAGATCAAGAGATTTATCAAAACCATAGGTTGCTCTACCATCTATTTGAACACCTCCAGCACTGACTCCAATACCATAAGTCAATGCCTCATCGTCAAATGCGTCAATATTTATCCATACTCTATCGTCTTTTTCATCAAGATTATCTCTTTTAGTAATACTATATCTTAAATCTTCTTTGTCAACATAAGCTATAAAACCTACATAAATATTTTTTTCATCATAAAATAATCTGGCTTCTGTTCGTAAATCTGATGGTTGACCTTGGAAAGTACCTGAACCATTAAAATTTGTTGCAATTTGCGCTTTTGACCATTCTTGATTGTCAACTACCCCATCAAATATTATAGGTTTTTCAATTTTAATGGGATTGTAAGTTGGTCTTTCAGTTAAATCTTTGAAAGATTGACTGAATATTGTTGAGATAAGTATTATAACAATTAAAAATTTATTCATGAGGCATGTAATTATAAGTAAAAAAGTATAAAAAATGTACTAATAATTTGACTGAAAAAATTTAAAAAAGTTCCTTAAAAGAGAACGCCCGATTGACAGAGGGTCGGGCGTTCAGCTACTTTAAAAGGCCTAAGAGTAAAATGCAATGAAGACAACCTTAAAAAGTATAATCTACTCCTAATGAGAAACTACGTGGCATTGTAGGTCTTGCGCCGTAAGGACGTCTTGACACAACGCCATCATCATCCATGAAATTGTTTATACCAACTGATAATCTAATATTGTCTTGGAGTGCGTATCTTAATCCAAGATCAATAATGGTTAACTCATCAGTTGCATTTGAACCTGAAATACTTCCAGAGCCAGCAACTGTTCTCATTTCTGATGTCTTCTTCATACTTATATTAGCAGATATTTTATCAACATTTAATCCAAGATTTAATGCAATCATTGTATCTGGAAGATATGGTAATTCATCTCCCTTTGATACATCTCCCCAGAATCCATCAAATGATTCCTGAAACTCAGAATTAGTGTTTGTCCATGCTAACTCTAATGGCATTTGAATTCTGCCGTTGTCAACAAGTATTCTTCTTAAGTAAAGCTCAAATCCTGAAATATCTACGGCTCCGCCATTGAATAAATCGTCAGAACCACCACCAGAAGCAGCGGTATCTGCTCCTAAAAGATTATCATAACTATTCATAAATAAAGTGAACTCTAGACTATTTAAACCTTTATTTGATTTAAATCCAATTTCAGTGTTCATGCTCGTCTCTGGATCCACTGCTTTATCTGTGACCCCAGATGTACCAGGTCCAGGTGGAGCAAAACCTTTATGAATACCAACAGAAACCGTTTGGGATTCATTAATTGCGTACTCTATGCCAATACCTGGAACAACTACATCAATTGTATGCTCCCTTTTTGAAGGAATTTCAGATCTATCTGGATCAGTTTTACCCCAGTCATCTCTTTTGACTGTGATTTCTTCATATCTAGCGCCAGCAGTGATAGTCATTGCACCAGTTGTAAATCTATCCTCTACAAAGAGTGCGGTTGCTTCAGCAGAATCAATTCTATTGGAATCCGAACCCTTAGTTGCTTGAGTAGTCATTACTAATTGACCGCTTTGCATTCCATAACGATCTTCCCACTGGAATCTATCCATTTCGTCACTATGAATTCTTAATCCAGCTTGAATGTCGTGATCTCCGGCTAATACATTAAACACTGCTTGAATACCTGAAGAATAATATTCTCTATTATTTGCTTTAATTCTGTAAGCATCATCAGCACTGTTTTCAGCATTCATAAGTAGGTAAAATTCATTCCATCCATCAGCAGTAGGTTTAGTAATAGAACTTAAACTCATACCATTCACCTTATTCAATTTATACCAGTTTCTGGCAAAATCATTACTATATCCAACAACAGCTAAACTCATGTTGTCATTGAGTTTTGCTGCATAAGAAAGCATTACTTGTGAATGATCGGCGTCCATTTCATCTAAAGCGGTTGCTCTATATCTACGTAATGGATTCTCACTAAAATCAGCATCTGTTAATCCAAGATACGTTTCGTCTGATAATTCATCAGTCATAGAATATTTAAACTCTAAAGCATGTGACTCACTGAAACTGTATCTTAACTTTGTCATAAAATCAGTTTTTCCATAACCAGTATCTCCCCCGCCATCAAGCTCTTTGAAACCATCTGTTTTATCTGAATATAGCTCAATTAAGTAAGCAAAATTACCTAACACATCACCAGTTCTTACTTGCATTAGTGTTTTTCCAAAACTTCCAATATCTAATGATACTGAGTTAAGTTTTGAAGAAGGAATTGGTGTAGAAATATAATTTAAAGAACCACCTGTTGTAAAAGGACCATGTTTAATCTGTGTTGATCCCTTTCTTACTTCAATTGATTCCATTCTCCCTGCTGTTGGTGAATAATAAGCTGCAGGTGAAGCATATGGAGCTGGAGCAATTAAAACACCATCTTCCATAACATTGAGTTTTTCCATTCTTAATGAACCAGTACCTCTTAAGCCAATATTAGGTCTTAGTCCTAAACCATCTTCTTCTGAGATATATACACCAGGGATTCTTCCAACGATACGGTGGATGTCCGTGTATCGAAATTGATCTAACTCAGATTTACTTACCACATCGCTTGGTTCAGCGTTTCGTAAAAACATTCCTGCAGTAATACTTTTTGATTCTGCTAAAACTTCTACTGCGTCCAAGACAATAGGTTTTGTTGAATCTGATTCTGCAACAACATTTGGATTATTTGCTAAAACGATATTTAAACATAAAAATATATAAAAAAGTTTTCTCATTTTTTCTCCTTTATTGAGATTAAGTCTCAGAATTATAAGTAGAAAAAAACTGAAAAACAAGTATTATTGAGATTTAATCTCAATAAATATTATTTATGCACGACATCAGCTATAAAAATATTGGTGTTTCTAGGATTTTTAGCATCTCTATTTGAAGAAAAAGTTAATTTTTTACCATTTTTTGAAAATACAGGAAACGAATCAAATGTTTTGTTATTAGTAAGTCTGATTAATTTTCTGCTATCAATATTGATCATATATATTTCAAAATTACTTCCATAAGCGTTGTAGTCTTCCCTCCAATCATCCATATTTGATGAAAAAACAATATGTTTGCCATCAGGATGCCAAGATGGAGCCCAATTGGTAGCTCCGTTGTTTGTTAAACGTACTTTTTTACTACCATCTCTTTTTGCTACATAAATATCTAACGGAACAGATTCTATAAATTTTTTGGTTAAGTTATTTTTCCACTTATCTTTTTCTTCTTCAGTTGATGGATACCATGCTCTCCAAACAATTCTATCTCCTTCTGGAGAATAAAATGCCCCGCCATCATAGCCATATTCAGTTGTAATTTGAATAATATTTTCACCATTATAATCCATTTCAAAAAGATTTATATCTCCATTTCTCAATGATGTGAAAATTACTTTTTCTTCTGTTGGGTGAATTGTGGTTTCAGCATTATATCCTGGAAAATTTGTTAATTGTATCAATTCTTCATTGGAATACCTAAAAATTTCGTAATCTCTTAGCGGCCAAATATATTTTCTGGGATTTGGATCTTTATAAATTTCAGGACATTCCTCTCCAAGATGCATTGTTGAAGAGAAAAAAATATATTTATCATCTAATGAAAAATATGCACAAGTAAATGCTCCATCTTGTAACGGAAATTCTGAAAAATTATTACCATCAATATCAATGATATACAACTTATCGCAATCATTGCCATTTCTCTTAGATTGAAATATAACTTTTGAATCATCGGCATTGAAATATGCTTCTCCATTATCACCCTGGAAAGAAAGTTGAGTTACATTTTCTAAACGAATATTTAGTTGATTCTCACAACCATATAAAAAAATAATTAATGCAAATATTCTAAAACTGAACATCAATATTTAATTCTTCATTCTTTCTAAGAATTGTTGCTTGAACTTTAGCTCCAGGTTCTATTTTTGAAAGTATCTCCATATACTTATAAATATCGTCAATTACTACATCTTGAATTTTTAAAACAATATCACCGTCTTTCATGCCAGCGTTTTTTGCCGGTCTTTTATCAATAACTGAATCAATTTTTAAGCCTGAACCTTGGTGTGCATAATCTGGCATTATACCAAGCGAAACTTTCATTCTTGCCGGAGTTTTTTCTGATTCCTCTTCAATCTTAGGCAATGCTCTAAATTCAAACCTTTGCTCCTTATTTGCAGCATTATCAATAACTTCCTCAGCTAAATCAGAAATAAGTTTCAAACCTTCATAATTGACTAAATTTGCTTCATCTCTTGGAGTATGATAATCCTTGTGAATACCTGTAAAAAAGAAAAGAGAAGGAACCTCTTTTCTGTAAAAATTATAATGATCTGATCGAGAAAATAAGCTTCTAACACCACTTGCTGTATGTTGATAGCTAGTAACATTTAAACTACTTTTTTCAATATATGGTTTAATTTCTTTATCTAATCCATAAGCTGTTGGAACACCTCCTAGATAAAGATTTTTATCTTCATCCAATCTTCCAATCATATCAAGATTTACCATTAACTGTACTTTATTAAGATCTACTGTTGGATTCTCAGCGTAAAATTTTGAACCTAATAAACCCAGTTCTTCTCCACCAAAAAGAATAAATATTAAACTTCTTTTGTGAGATTTTGTTGTTGCATATTTTTCAAAGAGCTCTAAGACCATTGCTGTACCTGAGGCATTATCATCGGCACCATTATTTATGTTATCAAAAAATAATCTCCTAGCCTTAGGTGGATTAGGAGTTGTATCATAATGACCACCTATAATAACAAACTCTTCTTTAAGAAAAGGATCATTTCCAGGTAAAACTCCAATAACATTATACGTAATTGCTGTTTCTTTTGTTCTTCTGTTGGTAATTACTTCAAACTCTTGAATTGCAACATCTGATGAATATTTTTTGAATAAATCAACCATATAGTCTCTTGCAAGGATATCACCTTTACTTCCAGCGCTTCTACCTCCAAGCTTATCTGAAGCTAAATAACCCACACGAGATTTAAAATCTTCAACAGTTGTATCAAATTCAGTTTTTCCTGATGGTTGAAAATCTAAAAAATTTATAGATGTTGAAGAGCATCCAATCAAAAATATTATAAAAAAAGTAAATAATTTCATTTTTAAACCTTTCATTAAAATAAATATCCAATTAGTAAATAACTTAGCGCAAATATAATAGTTAAAACTATTATAAACGTATTAAAATGCTTATCCATTAATGCTTTGATAGGTTCGCCAAAAAACCGTATTAATAACCCAATTATAACAAATCTGCCACCTCTACCAAGTATTGAAGCAATGATAAAAACTGGTAGATTAATTTGAAAAACTCCTGCAGTAATTGAAAAAACCTTATATGGTATTGGTGTAAAAGCAGCAGTAAAGATAACTAAAAAGTTATGTGCATCATATTGTGCGCCTACATTATCAAATACTTCAGGTGTAAATCCTGGGATTACTCGAAAAAAGAAGTTTGCAATACCAGTCAATTCACCGCTGGGTGAGTACCATAAAAAATATCCTATAATAAACCCAAATACACCACCTAAAACAGAGCCCAATGTACACATAAAAACGTAATACATCGATTTCTTAACTTTTCCTAGGCATAAAGCCATTAGTAATGGATCAGCTGGTACTGGAAAAAATGATGATTCTGTAAAAGCAACGAGAAATAATACTAAGGTGCCATATGTACTTTCAGCCCAAGATAATACCCATTCATATAGGTTCTTTAGGGGGTTCATGAACTATCTGATTTTTACCATTTTTTTGGCTTTCACAAATTGACCGCCATTAGGATTTTTTGGTGTATACATTTGACAGAAATATACTCCGGAACTAACTTCATCACCGCTATCATTTGTCCCATCCCAAACTATTGAGTAGTAGCCAGGACTTTTATCTTCGTCAACAAGTGTTTTTACAATTTGTCCTCTGATATTAAATATTCTAATGACAACATTTTGATCGCTAGGAACATCATATTCTATAGTAGTAAAGTTTGTAAATGGATTTGGATAACTTTGTTTAATTTCAAGAACATCTGGAATTAACTGTCTACCATCAACTCTTAATCTTCCTCCTACAGCTGCAGCAATATTAAATGATTGTCCATCGGTTGCAATGACGTTCCACGAACCTTCTGTTACGTTGATAGTATCCGTTTGAGCAATTAAATCTTCCAGTGACCATGTTTTAAAATTATCAGAAGTATATGTGGTCATTGATAAAAACTCTAATCCTTGATATCCAATCATACGATATTGAACATCATCACCATCGACATCTTGCGATGGTTCCCATTCAAACCTGATTGAATCTGCAACATTCTCTGGAGTTATATATAATGTTCTAAAATCAGTACCTGGTATATACTCTCCACTACCAATTAAATATTCACCAACTGAACCAAAGTCTGAAGGTGGATCATTTACTGGACTTACTGTAGCATTGAACGATACAGATGTTGAATCAATACCACCATTTAAAACACCACCATCATCTTTTACAGTAACTGTAATTATTGATGAACCAAATTGATTTTCATTTGGAATTAAAGCCAGTTGATCTGGAGAAGATTCCAAAATATTAATTTCTGAAAATAAATCTGTATTTTCGGCTGAAGCTGTAATCGTAATATTTTGAGGATTGACGTCACCACCATAAGATATCCCAGTTAAAGAAAGATTGTATTGCGTGTCTTCAAAAAACTCGACATCTGCTGGAACATCAATCGTAGGAGCTTGATTAGGTGCTACTATAGGCTTTACTTTAATTTCAGTAGAATATGGTCCTAATTGTCCATTTGTTTCAATAGCTAGCTTGTAATAGTAAAAAATACTACTATCTAAATTAGAATCTGTAAATTCAATTCCTGGATAATCAACACTGGCTAAGAAATTAGAGCTTCCAGGAGAAAATCCTTCTTCAATATCCCTATAAATGTTCATTCGTGTTGTTGAGTCTCCAATCAATTCCCATGCAAGCGTAACACTACCTTCAGTTGGAACTTCATAGGTTACTGTGGGTGCTTCACCTTGAACATTACCTTTAGGATTAACCACAAAAAGACCCTCATCAATACCTGTTACAGCAATCACTCCACTAGGATAATAGGGATAATTACTCCATGTTCCATCAAATGAGGTATTATTATTGGACGGATAAACGTCAAAAAAAGCAGATTCAGTTGGAGAAGATATATTTGATATATCCAGCACTCTCAAACCGCTAGTGTAGTGCGACATATATACTTTATCCCCAATGATGTAATTATTATGATCAATTGAAGGTGTTGGACCTAAATATGTTGTTTCAATAACTGGGTTGCTTAAATCTTCAACATTCCAAATAAGAGTTCTTGTATTATTATAGGCATTGCTATTTTCATCCAATTCGTCATTTACAATAAAATACTTATGATCTTCCGTTAACCAACCTTGGTGGGTATAATAATTATCGTAACTTCCTAACCCAATTGTCTTAGCACCAGATGAATCTTCTGATTTGGTGTTTAAATCTGCAATCCAAACATTGGTTTCATTAGAGCCGAAACAAATTTCTTTCCCAACATAATCATTATCAGGACCATTATATACTACACATTGTACATCATGTGAATATCCTGTTCCGTTTCTTCCTGTATTAGGGTCTGATACACATGCAGATTTTGATGGAATCGAAGGCGTGGATATATCAACAATATGAAGTCCTCCACCACAAGTTGATGTACCCACTGCATAAGCAAATCCTGTATCTTCATTAATAAAAATGTTATGCGCATTTCCGAAACCGCTGTAGTAAGCGGTATTTGAAAATGTAGTCGGAGAAGATATATTTCGCAATTGAGTCAAATCAAATACCTGCATTCCATGTCCACTAGCTTCGGAAACAATAAATACATGGTTTTGATAAACCTTTAAATCTCTCCAAGTAGAATTATTTGTTTGTGTTGGAAGTCTTCCCAAATAAATTGGATTTTCAGGGTTGGAAATATCTACAAACGATGTTCCATTGCTCATCCCCACTAATGCATATTCTTTGTTAGTTTGAGGATCTGTCCATCCCCATATGTCATTTAAAGATGTTGAATTAGAACCGCCTATTTCAGTTTTATCCATGAAAGACATTAAATCTATTTCATTGCATTCAAATTGCCCTGCTAAACCATTTACACACTCAATTTTATCTCTTATTGAAACAATTTGGCTAGCAGTCGAAAAACTATTATTTAAAGTTCTATTATTATTGCTATTATTGTAAACATGAAA
The DNA here is from genome assembly GCA_000402655.1 of Fidelibacterota bacterium SCGC AAA298-D23. GTDB lineage: Bacteria > Fidelibacterota > Marinisomatia > Marinisomatales > Marinisomataceae > Marinisoma. The sequence continues at coordinate 77,415 of AQSI01000002.1, read as the reverse complement.
TTGATCAGCATAATAGTCTCCAGCTAATAAAAATTCATCTGTAATCAATACACTTCTCCCAAAATAATTATCTTGAGTATCTGATGATATTACACCACTCAATTCAAAACTTTCTGAGCTACTTAATGAATAATTATAAATAGTTTTTTGATTAAACGTTGATATAGAAATTTCATTATCAATTTCAGAAAACCTGTAACCAAAATGTGAATTCTCTAAAACATCATTAGGTTGCAATTCTTGAGGGTCTGTCCAAGCGTTTACATCAGTTTTAGCAAAATTATTTTGAAAAGGATAAACAAAAACTTTTCCTTTACCATTATCATAATTAAGAGCTGCAACATATAGATTTTTATCTCCAACATAAACTGATTCACCAAACTTATGATAATCTGTTGTTGTATTTGAATCGTCGCTTTTATGATTATGATCATTATGATCGTGATCTATAGGATTTGGTATAACAGTACTCAATGTAATCCCGTCCGCAAATTCAACTAAATGGACATAATCTTTTAAAGAACCAATTAAAAGTTTACCATTATTAAAAGAGGTTGATATTCCAAAACCAAATTTATTTGGACCCTCTGCGTAACAACCTTCCACATCTCCTAAATCCCTTACATCTATGGAGTGAATCGGTTTAGATGATTGTCTCAAGTTTGAACTATTTAAAGAATAAACATAAACTAATCCATCATTATAAAATGGTGAAGAAATAGATAAATAGTTGTCTGATAAATTTACACTATATCCAAACTTATGAGGAAAGCCTTTATTTTCTGAAGCAACTGGATTGGTGAAAACTGTATAAATTTCCCAATTGTCATTTATTCTTTTAAATAAATATGCCGCCCCATGGCCATCGTTATGTCCAGGAGAACCTATTATTAAATAATCGCCCGATATATCTAAACTATAGCCAAAGTCATCTCCTGGCATAGGATTTGGTGAATTCAATTCCCCAACTTTGGTTAGTATACTTGCATTTTTATCTACATCGTAAATATCAACAGTTCTGGGAAGTAATGAAGAAAAAGTTTTTGCAATGACTAGAGTATCATTCGAAATTGACATAGGTACAGAACGACCTCGACTTAATAACTCAGCAGAGTGACTTTTTCCTAACGTCCCAGCAAAAGTATTGCTAATGATGATAAGAGCTAAAATAAATTTATGTAGATTTTTAAACTTCATCTCGGAAATAAAGTATAATCATAAAAAGTAAAAATTAGAATCAATTTTTAAGATAAATCATCTATTGCTTCATCGAGAAAAATAGATTTGTCGATTGCAGAAAAGAATTCTCTAAAAAATTCCATAGATCTCTTTCGGTTTGATCCACTAAAATTAACTCTAAGTGATGATAAAAATGGTTCTATATCATTAATAGCTTTGACAGTAACTGTTGCAGTAAGTTTATAATCCTTTACAACTACTTTTTCTCCACCATCTCCTCTTCCTCTATCAGAAGATCCATCTTCATCAGTAGCTACTAACCACCATATTGCAGCTATAATAGCAAGTATGCCTAGTGCTTTTTCAGCATCTGATGGCTCTTTTTTCTCAGGTTCTTCAATCTTGCTAGCAGTAATTAAGCCAAACTCTTTATTTAAAGTATCTATAGTAAAACCTAAATCTTGAAATGCACCAATAGTTGACTGCATTAAATCTTTTGAATTAACATTATACTCTCTTGTTTCAACTGCTCTTTGCGCTGCGGTTGATTTTTTTGAAGTTCCTCCACTTGAAGCGCAACTTGTCAGCAGAAAGACCAATAAAAAAGAATGAATTGCAACCTTTTTAAACATTATTAGTCGATTGTTTGATCTAAAAATAATGATTTATCTAAGGCTGCAAAGAAACTTTTAAAAAATAAATCAGAAAATTTTCGGTCTCCTCCCTCAAAATTTACCCTCAACGAAGACACAAATGGATCAGTTGAAATTTCTTTCACAGTAATAGTTGCAGATAAAGTTAAAGGAGATATAATTACATCACTATTATCTTCAATTCCTGTAAGTGCACGAAAAAATGCCTCAAAAGGATCTTCTTCTAAATTAGTTCTAGTTGTAGTTGTTCCTTGTGTTTTGCTAGCAGTAATTAAACCAAATTCTGCATTTAAAACATCTATAATATAGCCTAAATCTTGAAACGTACCAATAGAAGCTGTTATAAGTTCTTTTGTTGAAACATCATATTCTTTCGTTTCTGTTGCTCTTTTAACTGCTGTAGTACGCTCAGGCATCATAGATGCACAACCATTGAGGATAACGCCTATCGATAAGGCTAAGAAAAGATTTTTATTCATTTTTTTAGTATTTAATACTTTGATATTTATAATCAGTTACAACACCATCAGCATTTAATTTTACAATTAATGTAAGATTTTTGCTAGAATTTGATGATTTTGAACGACCTCCACCAAAGATACCAAAAAAATTACCACTTGAACCTGCTCCAGCTCCGGAAACACTTGATGATTCAGATTCTTGTGAAATTTTATCATAAGTCCATGCTTCTCCTCCGTACTTTGTGCTTGTGACAAGATTTGGTGAACCAAGCAATGAAACTACTTGAGATGAACTCATTCCTTTTTTTAATTGAGACTGTACTTTACCTAAAGTAAAATCGTTTGATACAGCTGAAGCTGTAGGAGCCTGCATAGCACATCCAGTTAGAATGAATGATAAAAATAATACTAAAGTTAGATTTTTCATTTTTTCCTCTCTATTTTGTTATTTTTAAATTATACATTAAAAATAATCATCGTGTTCCCATTATAAGAAATATATTGCTTACTTTATATAGTAATTTTTGAAATTTCTTCTTGATATAAAGCCATCAACTTTTTGTACATCGGTCCAATTTTACCATTACCAATTAGTTGATTATCAATTGAAACAACTGGTATTAAATCTCTGTTTGCAGAGGCAATAAATGCCTCACTAGCGTTTTTTAAATCATTGATTGAAATCACTGTCTCTTTGTGATTAATTTTTTGTAAATCCATAATTCTTAATAAATTTTTTCTAGTAACACTACCCAAAATTCTTCCATCAAGCTTTGAAGTCATAACAGAGTCATTATTGACAATAAAGAAAGAAAAAGTAGTACCCTCTAAAATTTCATTCTTGCTTGTATATAATACCTCGTCAAATGGTCCTTCAGCTACTAAAGACCTGTGCGCTTTCATTCCACCATAATAAGTATATGGAGTTTTAATCTCAGCATCAATTCTTTCAAATTCATATAAACCTAATGATATTCCGTTTTGATAGGATTCTTGAGGATATTTTTTTATTGGTGAGGTTACTATAAATAAATCTACTTCTTGAGATGAGACCAATCCTGAGATATCATCTGGAGATTTTCCAGCAAAAATAATCATGACATTACAATCTGTATTAGATAAGTCGTTTTTTTCAAGTGTCTGGTACACTAATTTTTTAACATCTTGTTTTGAAAAGGGTAAATTCATTTTCAAAGCTCGGGCATTACCCAAAATACGATCAACGTGATCTTCCAAAAAAACAGGAGTTCCATTATTTGTAGTTTTAAAAAATGTAAATACTTGGTAGCCGCGTGTGACGCTTAAATAATTTCCCCTTACATTTAGACTTACTTCATCAGAAGGTATAAATTTATCTCTTGAAAATGATATTAAACTCATTATTTTATTTATGTGATTTTTGTTTTTTTGTTCCGATTAAAGTAATAATCTAATTTATTTAAAATATAGCGTAATATGACTTATATTTTAAAATATGAAAATATTATTATATCTTCTTTTAACGCTAATTATTGCTTGCAACGATACAAATCAGAATAAAAGCAATTACACTGCTCCATTTTCTGAAGAAATCCATCTTGATGATGATTTTTATTTTGAAAAAGGAATTTATCAAGTTGTTGATAATGTATATGTTGCTATAGGATATGGTCTAGCAAATTCAGTACTCATCGTTGGAGAAACTGGAAATATTATTATTGACACAACTGAAGACCCTGAGCTTGGCAAGCAAATTAATCAGGAATTTAAGAAAATATCTAATCTTCCTAATGAAGCCATAATTTATACACATTCACATGTTGATCATTGGAGAGGTGCTCCAGGTTTTTATGAAGAAGGAACTAAAGTATATGCTCACTCTACATTTAAAAAAGGTTTTTTTGATCAAAATAATTTATTAAGACCTATACTTACTGAAAGAGGAATGAAACAATTTGGTCATTTTTTACCAGATAGTCTAAAAAGAGGACATGGATTAGGATTTACTCTAAACTTTGATTTTGAACAACCACCTGTAATTTATCCTACAAATTTTTTTGAACTTCAGACAAATCAACTTTCTGTTGGTGGCATTAATCTTGAAATTCAACATACACCAGGTGAAACAGATGACCAAATTATCATTTATTATCCTGATAAAAATGTTGTAGTAAGCGCTGATAATTATTACATGCGATTTCCAAATCTTTATACAATTCGAGGAACATCTTATAGAGATACAAAAAGCTGGTATCGCTCTGTGGATACAATGCGTTCATACAAACCTCAATATTTAATAAGTTGTCACGGTCCATTTCTTTCCGGTGAACAAATTATTGAGGAGAGATTATCAATTTACAGAGATGCTATTCAATATATTCACGATTATGCTGTTCGTGGCGCCAATCTAGGTAAAACACCTGATGAGCTTGTTGAAGAATTTGAGTATCCCCCTTTCTTTTTAGAAAATTACGACCTTCAAGAAAAGTATGGTAAAGTATCATGGAGTATAAGAAATGTTTACAATGGATATTTAGGATTTTTCGATGGAAGAGCTGTAAATCTAGAGCCGTTATCAGATATGAAAAGAGCCAAATATATTTATGGATTAATTGGTTCAAAAGACAAATTAATTGAAGAAATTAATAATGCTAATAATAACGAGAACTATCAATGGGCTGCTGAGTTAAGTGATATTGGATTATTTAATTTTCCTGATGATGAAGAAATTAAAAAATTATATAGTACATCTCTTGAAAATCTATCATTAATTGAGAAAAATCCGATTGCAAGGAATTACTATCTATCAGAAGCTTACGAACTATCAGAAAAAATATCTCCTTCATTGAAATATACCGTTTCAGCAGAACAAGTTAAAAATATACCTTTGAGTACATTTTTCGATGCTATGGGACCAAGATTAGATCCTATTAAAGCAAAAAATAAGTTTATAAAAGTAGGCTTTAATATTACCGATTCAGGTGAAAAATTTGGAATAGTAATTAGAAATCAAATAGCTGAAATATCAAATTTTTATAATGATGACTATGATGTTATTGTTTCAGTGGATTCTCAAACTTGGAAAGGGATTATTTTAAGAACAGAAAGTGCTGCAAGAGCTATTGCTTCAGGTAAACTCAGTATTGATGGAGAATCACTTAAGTTTCTCCAATTCTCCTCACTTTTTATTAATGATTAATAGTCTAAAAGAGTAATTATTTCACCAAACTTTTCAGCAAGCTTTTTAGATCCGCCTAATTTCGGCAAATCAATTAAAGCAATTATATGAACTTCAGTTGCACCCAATTCCTGGCAAAGTTCTGCTGTGGCCATTGCAGTACCACCGGTGGCAATTAAATCATCAACTACTAACACTTTATCACCTTTTTTTATTGCATCTTCATGAATATGTACTGTATTTGTACCATATTCCAATGAAAAGAACTTTTCAGCAGCTTTTCTAGGCAATTTTCCAGGTTTTCTAGCCAACACAAATGATTTTGATAAAGCATAAGCAATTGGTCCCGACCAGAAAAATCCTCTGGACTCAACACCAACAACTCTATTGAAATCTAAGTGTTTTACTTTGTCAATCATGATGTCAACAGTCGACTTGAAAGCTTCAGGATTTTCTAGCAGCGTAGTAATATCTTTAAATACTATACCCTTGATAGGATAATCTTTAACAATTGTTATTGTTTCTTTTATTTGTTCAATATTCATTTTTATTGCGCGCATAATACGCATTTAAATGATGAATTCAAACAAATGATTCTAGGCTTGGATATTATGTTTTTCACATAGACCAGAAAGAAAGCCCCACAATACTTTTACTGTGGATAATCCAGCTTCTTTTGCTAAAATCTTTTCTTCATCTGACAACTTATTCATCAATTCAGCGCTTTGCTCTCTATGTTCAACATCAGCATCTTTGTGAAGAACAAAATATTCCAACCCTTCATCTGATGACACATTGTAATGATCTACAAGTCCTTTAATTTTAGTATCAGCTATTTCTGGCACTTGTCTTTCATAAGCATATAAAGCACCTAATCCTTCAGCATAACTTGATCTGGATAGTCTAAAGAAATTTTCAATCATCTCTTTTGTAAATTGCTCATGTTCAATTGTTTCAACTGTATTTTTATCAGCTCCAACTGCTAAAGCAAAATTTTTCCAAAGCATTGGATGGTCTTTATTGAAATCTTCTTCATCACTTAAATTATCAAGCAGTATTTTTCTATTCTCAATATCTTCACAAATCGAGTGTGTAGCGCTAATATAGCGTGGGAACGCTTTAATGTGCTGATAATACTGCTCTGCATAATCTTTTAATATTTCTTGATTTAATTCTCCATTATTCCATGCAACATAAAATGGATGTTTTAATAAATGAAACTCATCTAATTGTTGATTTAGTTTTTCTAGATACATTTTTTCTCCTTGTTTAGTTGGCTACCTTAAATAATCTATATATTAAAAATTAATAATTCAATTTATCCTTTAATTTGATCATAAGCTTTTAATGCGATATCTCTAGACTCTTCAATGGAAACTATTGGTTTAGGATAATCTACGCCATAATCAATTTTTGCCTCCTCAAAAACAGAATCATCTGCTTCCCATGGTGCAAACAAAAATTTTGCAGGTAAATCTTTCAACTCAGGCACATAGTGTTTAGTATATTCTCCATCTGGATCAAATTTCTTACCCTGTAAAATGGGATTAAATATTCTAAAATATGGAGCTGCATCAGCTCCACTTCCTGCTGTCCATTGCCAGCTTGCAGTGTTGTTTGCTAAATCAGCATCACACAAACAATCATTAAACCATTCCATACCCACTCTCCAATCAATCAAAAGGTTTTTTACTAAGAAAGATGCAACAATCATCCTAACTCGATTATGCATATAACCTGTTTGCCACAACTGTCTCATTCCAGCATCTACAATCGGATAACCAGTATTACCTTTTTGCCAAGCTAAAAGAAAATCATGGTTTGTTGACCATGGAAATTTGTCAAATCGTTTATTTAAATTTTCTGTGCACATAAATGGAAAATGATAAATCAAATAATAAGAAAATTCTCTCCAACCTAATTCACTATGAAAATGAGCAACATCTTTTTCTGGGCAAGCACCTTTATCATCGAACCATATTTGATGAGGTGAAATTTCGCCGAAATGCAAATGAGGTGATAAAACTGATACGTTTTCTTGAGCAGGAAAATTTCTACCTTCTTTATATCCAGTTAAGCCATTATCTCTAAAATGGATGTACTTTTCCATCGCAAATTTTTCTCCAATTCTCCAATGTTTTTCAAGCTTATCTTTCCAATGATGTTTTGGAAGTAAATTAAGGCTTGATATGTCACCTGAAGAATCTAACTTATCAGAAAAATTGTAGTCTTTTTTTGATATTACTAAACGCGGGCCAGCATGTCTTTTTAAACAGCCTTTTCTGTAAAATGGAGAAAAAACTTTGTAAGGAGTATTATCATCTTTTAAAATCTCCCACGGCTCCCATAAAAGAGAACCATTAAAAGTTTTGACCTCAATATCATTTTTCTTTAAAAAAGATTTTATTTTTGTATCTCTTTCAATTTCCCAAGGACTATAACATCTGTTCCAAGAGAATGAATCTACTTCATAATTGCTTATTAATTCTTCGATAATTTTAATAGGATCACCAGAAAAACAATTTAATTTATTTTTTAAAGAACCATTTAAAGAATTAAGCGAATGATGAAGCCACCAAGCGCTTGCTTCACCAAGATTAAACTCTTTTTGGCTATTGTTTACTGTGTCATGAATAAATATTGGTAAAATGGGACCATTTTGTCCAGCAAAATGTAAGGATGGGTTATCTGCCAATCTCAAATCTTGCCTAAACCAGTGAATTGCTAATTTACTCATCAAATATATCGTTTAAGGTATCTGCCAATCTAACTCCAGCTGTAAATAATTGCAACTTTACTAAATCAAAGTTTTGATATATATAAGAATATCCCAAGTTATCTCCATTTTTAACTTTTGAGTAAACCTTATTTACAAGCTGTTGTGATTCATCAATCCATTCATCTTCCGTCATTAATGAAATATCACTAACATTAAAATTATTTTGAAGATGTTCAGCAAGTTCTGTGTAGCTCATTTGAAAATCGTCAATGATATGTGTGTCCCAAACCCGATGAAGATTTGTGTCATTTCCAAACCATTTGACTTTTATATCATTTCCCCCTCGATCTTCTGCCCTACCGACATGAAGCGGCTGATGAATATCTCCAACAAGATGAACAAGAAAACGTAAATAAAATGCCTTATCTTCAGGACTGATATTTGAATCTTTTAAGTTTTTTTTACAAATCTTGATAGCTTGTACTACATCTCCTTTTGAAGATTTTTTTGAATCTACATATCTTACATTGTAAGGCATATTTACATAATGCCACGTACTATATTGTCTAAAATCTGGATTAGAACGCATTTCATCAGCCCAAGTACTTGCAACAGCCAATGAAGGATCTTTTAATATTTTTTTGATTTCTGAACGAGTCTTATCAGTCAAATAATTTTCAGCTATTTCCCCTGAAGCTCTGTGGCCAGTCTTTCCCCATGGAAATAAAAAAGAAAACATTAATACTAAACATATAAATTTATTTATCATTTTTTTCAATCTTAGATTTATTTCTTCTACATTTCTCGCTACAATAAATGACATCCTCCCAGGTATTTCTCCATTTTTTTCTCCAATTAAAAGAGAATCCGCATACTGGGCATATTTTTGAAGGAAGATTTTCTTTTTTCAACTTTTAAAATTAATTTGTTTTCATTAAATCAAAAAGAGTTTTAAGGCAAAAAATACCAAAAAATAAAAATTTTTAATTTATCTTTTCCATTTTATATCCAGTTGCTTCAATTTCTGTTAAAGGAATCTTACCTTTAGTTTTTGAAATAATATTGAAACCAATTGATTTATATAATGAAATTGCTCGATAATTATTATTTAATACTGTTACTTTTGTAGGTCTCAAGGCTTTTTCTAGAACGAATTCTAATAATCTTCTACCATAACCATTTCCAAAAAACTTAGGATCTACATAAAGCCAAGTTATTTCATGTTTGTCAAATGCAACAAAGCCAATTGTTTTATTTTCTACTTCACCTATGAAAATTGTTGAATTAAAAAGCTCTTCACCTTTGTAACAATCAATAAGTGGTATAAAAGCTTTCTCAGTAACAGATCCATCAAGCTCAATAAGTCTTGCACTATCGTGAATTTTACAAATATTGTCCCAATCTAGCTGATGGACATACTCTCGAATTGAAAGTATTTTAGTCGTCATCATCCATTGCTAGATTGAATACCATAAATACTACAAAAATAATGCATAAAAAGAACATTGGAAGTTCTATCGGATGCTGAAAAGTAAATGGTCCCCATTCTATCATGATACTAATATAAAAAAAAAGGGGCTTAAAAGCCCCTTTAATCAAAATGAAAATTAATTATTTTTCATTTAATTGTGCTCGTACTCCTAAGATTCCAAAAGTGGGAGCCCATAATCCTACAAAAACTCCTACCTGTCTTGCTGATGCAGCGTTTTCATAACCTGGAACGTTAAGAAAAAGTAATACTGCCATCAAAATTGAAAGAATCATTAAAAGATACCATGAATTTGAGTTCATCTTAATTCCCTTCGTTGGTTTTAATATACACTAAATAATTTTAGCACGAATGCCAAAAAAATCAAAAGTAAAACTAATTTTGTGTCTAAACAATAATGGACAATTTTTGCAATCATATCATCCACTGATTAGAACCCTAAAAAAAATTAAAGATGCAACAGCCAAAGTAAAAAATAAAGATATATAAAAACCAATTTTAGTATCTAAAATTGAAATTAGGCTGTTTGATAAATTATTCATATGCTTTAGCATTCATTAAAAATTAAACTAATCGAATTAAAAAATCAATTATTAGTATTTAAAAATGTGTCATAAATGATAAAAATGAATTATCCTGATTAAATCCAATCTCAACTAGATAATTTTTTTTGAATAATCGAACGACTGGAAAAAACATGTATGAATATTTATTGTTTGAATACTCAACTCGATAATGCGCTATTAACCAGGTAGAAGTTTTTGAATAATCAACAGTAAAAGGACTGTATGCAAAGCGAGTATTAGATACTACAGCACTACTGTAGGAATAATATTCTACCATTTGCATAACCATGAACCGTCTATCTTCCCAATCACCATGCAGTCCAATAGTTCCCATACTTTTAGAATTTTTAGTATCAAGTCCAACACTCGAAAGCAAATAAAGATTTGCTTGAGAATTTCTGTTATTCCATCGCTTTGCTAAAAAATTATTATTTATTAATGCAAAAGTTTCATTGGACTTTCTATCCTCTAAAAACCTTCCACCGATCAACCAATTACTTGATTTTGAAACACCGAACCTAATATCATTAAAACTTGGATTTTGGGTAAGCCAAAAGACCTTACCGTTTTTGAATATTACTGGATGAGCTGATATTGCACTTAGAAAAAATATAAAAGCAAAAAATGTTCTTATCATGAACGATTTTTAGTTACCAGTATTTGAGGAAAGATTAAATGCCATCGATTGTAAAATTCCAAGCTTGTCAAAGCTAAATTTTGTTAATTTTTCATTTTGAAGGATGAAAAGTTGATTGACATCATAACCAGCGTCTTCTATAACTTGTACAATTTTTTCAGCGTTTGCATCAGATGATTTTAATAAACCAACTTGAACAAACTGAGCATCAATATCAACTGAGACGCCATCGTTAAATTTAGTTTTATCAACGAAGTCGGTTTTTGAAAAACCCTCTCCAATTCCAAAGGCGCACATTGAACAAACCATTCCTAATACTTCTACAACTGCTTCATTTTCATTAATCTCAATTTCACTATCCTGAAGAGTTACTACTGATTGGGAAAGCCCAAAATTTAAAAATAAAAGAAATGCTAGAAACTGTTTCATTGTAAATCTCCAAAATTGTTAACAAATAATATTAGTAAATAAAAAAATTTTAGACAAGCAGGTTTATATTAGTTGATTTCGGATTTTAAATGTTTTCTAAATTCATGAAAATCAACTTCAAGTTTATGTCTAGGAGTATCAATAAAATCATAAGGCATATTGTTCTGCTGATTAAAAACAGCTTTTTTAAAATCTTTAGGCAACTTCCACTCTTTCTTTAAATATTTAACTATTTGCTGCGACTGTAAATCAGATAAGGGCCAAATGCATCCTAAAGGCTGTAGTAGACCAACAAACATTAAATTAGAATACTCTGGATGAAAGCAAAAATTATACAAATCAATGTCATTATTTTCATAGTCAATAGTTGAATTGCTAAAAAATGGAAATTTTATTTTATAACCAGTCGCAAACATAACAATATCATATTTTTCTTTTTCTCCATCAATAAACTCTACATTGTCACCTGAAAAACAACTTATATTTTTTTTCGGACTTATTTTACCATGCTTAATAAAATATAAAAGTTCTGAATTAATAGTTGCATGCGATTGCAATATATCATGATCGGGTTTTTGCAGGCCATAATCTTTATAACTACCTTGGACAATTCTCAGCGCTAATTTTTGTAAAATTAACCTTAAACGTTGAGGAATCCAGAGCGATTTAGCATAATATACATCAGAAGGCATTCCCATCATAAACTTTGGAATAAAATGGTATCCTCTTCTCATACTTATTGATGTTTTTTTTGCTACTCTACTAACCTCCACAGCAATATCACATGCAGAATTACCGCCGCCAACAACTAAAACAGATTTATCTTTGAAATATTCATTATTTTTAAATTGGTGAGAATGCATAAGTTCTCCACTAAACTCTCCTTCAAAAGTAGGAATTCTTGGACTCCAATGGTGGCCATTTGCAACAACTAAGTAATCATAGTCTTCGCTTAAATCATTAAAAAATAACTTCCACTTGTTATCAATGTTAACAGCTTTTTTAACATTTGTATTAAATTTTATAAACTTTTTTAAATTATATTTTTCAACGTAACTATTAAAGTAAGCTAGGAGCTCCGCTCCTGAAGGATAATCTGGATAATCTTCAGGCATTGGAAAATCAGTGTATTCTGAGAATTTTTTTGAGCTAATTATATGTGTTGTTTTAAAAACACTTGAATGCCCTGTTTTATCTTGATAAACCCAATTACCTCCGATTTGATCATTCATTTCAAAACATGTAGCATTAAATCCATTAGTTATTAAGTTTTTTAATGCAGTTATTCCAGATGGCCCAGCACCAATTATTGCAATTTTTGGATTTTCAATCATGCTTAAACAGGAGAAATAATTTTTCTATCTTTTGTAAGTAAAATGAAAGTTGAAATCAGCAAAGTAAATACAGCATAACATAAAATGAAAAAGTTCATCGAAGTTGAAAAGTATCCAAACTGTAAACCGAGTAAAACAAGTATTGATTTTAATAACTCAGCTTGAAATCCTACCTTTTTACCGTCCAGAATAAATGAGTTAGTTATTGATGAGGAAACAACTAATAACACAATAGAAATTATTTCAGAATAAATATAATTTTGAACATTAAAAAGCATAACAATTGTCATCAAATTGATAATTGTAAATTGTGCTCCAGCGAAAATTTTTTCTCTTAAACTTATATTAGGATCATATTTTTCGAAACTTGATAAATCATTTTTATCGATAGGATATTTCATAGAAACATCTTCAGGTCTCCAATTTGGTGGAGAAAACCAAACTCTAATTTTATCAGTAAACTTTTCTGTGTGATAAGAATCAAAAATCATCTGATAAAATACTTCAATATTTGCCCAAAATGGATTAAATGATTTTAAGGGTTTAACAGTGCCATAAACTGGTTTTAAATCTGATCTTTCATCAATGAAGGTTCCAAAAAGACGATCCCACAAAATAAAAACTCCTCCATAGTTAGCGTCAAGATAATCCTCATTTTGTGCATGATGTACTCGATGATTAGATGGGGTAACAAATATATATTCTAAAAATCCTAATCTACCAATGTGTTCTGTATGTACCCAAAACTGATAGACTAAATTTAATCCAGCAACTGTTACATACATTTGAGGAGGAATACCTATTATAAAAAGCGGAAGAAAAAATACCCACTTCCATAAAAACCCAGTACTAGTCTGTCTTAATGCAGTTGCTAAGTTAAATTCCTCTCCATGATGGTGTACAACATGTGTTGCCCAAAACACTTTAATTTCATGATGTATTCTATGCATCCAATAATAACAAATATCATATAATATGAAGGCAGTAACCCAAACCCAGATTTCTTCGCCGCTAAGCAGCTTTAAGTTATAATGCTCTGCTACTGCTTTATAAACAACATATTGAAATCCTAGGCCTAAAATAGGGACAAATCGGCTAATGAGACCCAAAGACATGCTTGTAATAGCATCATTAATTCGATAATTATTTTGTTTTGTTATAACACCGTAGAAAAATTCAATTAGAATTAATCCAAAAAATAGTGGGATGGCAAATGTTATTATGATAGATGAATCCATATTATAATTTATAAAACTTTAAGTGCTTTATGCCATTTTTTTGCATACCAAAAAGTTCTTCCTTGTGAATCAGTCATTTTTTGTTTTTTTCCATAAAATTGCATCCAATTATGAAATGCCTGATCTTGATGTGATTTATTTTCATTCATCCAAGAATAAAGCTCTCCACCACCCAATCTATAAGTATCATGTATCTGTTCAACTACATGATCTAAAAAAGGTTCATTAATAAGCTTTTTTAGAGGCTGAAAAGGATTCTTATTCCACTTTCCTAAAATCTCAGCTCTAAGATAATTTCCCATTCCATTAAACCATTTCTGATTCATAATAGCTGTGTGAGCTGGTTTTAAAAAATCTCGATGATTTAAGTTGTCCATAATATGTTTACGAAAAGCTTTTTCTTCGTCGAAAACATCCGGTCCTCTATTTGGATTCCAATCTTTTGATATGCTTTTTCCAAACCTTCTAACATCGCTCCAGCAAAACCAAGAATCATCACTCATTCGAAAACGAATATGCCCATGCTTCCAATGTTTATTTTTGTAACCTCTTTTTTGAAAGTTTTTAAAACATCCTGTCATTCCCAGTGAAATAACAACTGGCTCGCTATCAAAAAATAATTTTAATTCTTTTCCTCTACTTTTAGCTGAAATTTTTTTTCCCGCTAGATCAATCTCTTCAATTAGTTTTAGCTTATTTGTACTTAAAAATGAAGCATTTTTTATTACTCTATTTTTATTTGCTTGTGTTACAAATTCTGCTGTTAATTTAACTTCTGAAATCTCAGGCATTATGATAAAAGTAATAACTACAAGTCAACAGACTGAACGATGTTACCTTGATTGTCTTTAAGATTTACTGTCAATTTGTTTGTTAATTTATTTAAAAGAATTTCACCGTAGTTTTCTTGAACGAATGTAGAGCCAACTCTCAAAGGTCCAGCTTCTTCATCATTCGTAAATGACAAATTCAAACTAGATGATGTCATTTCAACAATATTTTTTCCTGAAGATGAAGTTAATTGATATAATCCTCCTCTATGTCTATCTCCAGAAATAAATAATACAGAATCAGATGAAGATGTATCAATTAAATCAATTAATCTTTGACGTTCATGGGGCATTGTTTTCCATGCCTCCCAACCATGACCCATGGCTAAAAACTGAATGGATGAAACAATAACTCTATGATCTACTTCTGAAGCCATTTTTTGCTCTAACCAACTCCATTGTACATCTCCCAACATACTTGTTGAAGTGTCAGTTTGGGGAAGATAGCGTTCTTTACCAGGGGCACCTCTTTCGTCAGTTGGAAGCAAAGCATCTCTAAAAAATCTTGTATCTAAAAATAGCATTTGAACAGTAATACCTTCAATATCTTCAATCAATTCAAAGTATAAACCGGGTCTTGTTCTTCTTATATCATCTTGAGGTACATTCCAAAAATCTAAGAATAGCTGTTCGGCATCTTCTTTGTATGCATATTCTTTTCCAGCATCATTTAAACCATAGTCATGATCATCCCAAATTGCTTCAAATGGAAAATCAAAATTAAAACTATCAAAGTTTTGACGCTGCATATCATAAGCTTCTCTTAATTCAAGTAAATCTTCTCGTTCTGAATCTCCATACACGTTGTCACCTAACATAAGAAATAAATCATAATCTTCTGCTTTTATGCTATTAAAAATTGGCATGGAACGTTCTTGAGTTAAGCATGAACCAAAACCAATACTATAAACATTGGGATCTTTAATGTTTTCAATCGATTGATTTTCTTCGCATGAAGTAAGTAAGAAAAGTACTATAAAAAAAATTTGTTTCATTTTGACTGCCTTTTGTTCAAAAAACTTAAATCTTATTTTTTAATTACGCAATGAACTAAATAATTGTTATAATAAGCGGTGCATAAAAAACTAACTTTAATGACATTATTATTGAGCACAATGATTTTTGCTCAATCTTTTCCTAAAAAAACTGAATTTGATAAGAACTGGAGTAATCCTAAAAAATTCCCTGATCATATTTTATTGAATTATTCTGATGATCCAGCCACTACGGTCAGCGTAACGTGGAGAACCAGCAGAGAAATAAATAGTGGATTTGGTGAAATTGCTGAAGCTAAAGCTGATCCAAAATTTGTATTGGAATCAGAAAGGTTTATTGCAAAAACTTCTAATTTGAGATATTCAAATATTGTAAATCACTATTTAAATTCAAAAAAATCTTTTAAGACTTTAAATCATAATTATCATTCAGTTACTTTTACTGGATTAAAACCCAATACCACCTATGCATATCGTGTTGGTGATGGTAAGCATTGGAGCGAGTGGATACAATTTACCACTGCTCATAAGACTAATGAGCCATTCTCTTTTCTATATGTCGGAGATGCCCAAAATTACATTTATGATTTATGGTCAAGATTAATTAGAGAAAGTTATAAAAAAGCACCTGAAGCAAGCTTTATTTTACATGCTGGAGATTTGATTGATGATGCCCATAACGAAGAAGAATGGCACGAATGGTTTACTGCTGGTGGTTGGATTCATAGAACCCTTCCTTCATTAGCAGTTCCTGGAAACCATGAATATAGACCGTTGTATCAAAAAGATATTCCAATAAGAAAAAAAACATTATCTATCCAATGGAATCATCAATTTACATTGCCAAATAATGGTATAAGCGAACTTCTTGAAACCAACTATTTTTTGGATTACCAGGGTGTTCGATTTATTGCTTTAAATAGTAATGTAATGATTGATGAACAAATGGAATGGTTAGAAACTGTTTTAAAAAATAATCCGCACAAGTGGACAATTGCCTTTTTTCATCATCCATTATACTCTGCAACAACTAAGAGAGACTATCCTGAAAGACGAAAACGATGGAAACCATTATTTGATAAATACGGTGTTGATTTAGCACTTCAAGGACATGATCATACGTATGCAAGAGGTTCAGAAAGTCTTTATGAAAAAAATTTATTAACTGGAACTAATATTAAAGATGCTACTGGCACAGTATATGTTGTATCTGTGAGTGGACCAAAACAATATGATATTAAGCCTAGTTGGAATCAATATGAGGCTACAAGACACAAAGCAGGAGCAGACAAACAGTTATTTCAGGTTATATCAATTGATGGAAATAAACTCTCCTACAGGTCTTATACTGCAATTGGTGATTTATTTGATTCTTTTGATTTGATTAAAAATGAAAATGGTATAAATATTCTTAAAAATAATTAATTGCAGCAATCTGCACATAATTGTTGATTCTTAAAATGACCATAAGAAATAATTCCTGCTCCTAAAAGCGTAAGAAAAGTTTCGCCATTTTCACCAAAATAATCGTGTCCAAATAAAACTGCGATTAATAATAGTGAAATACCAATAGCACCATAAAAATAGACATTATATTTACCATGCATATTACATCCAACATATAAAGCTAATATACTTGAAGGTATGACAAAATAAAGTAATGATTTATGAAAATCTTCTGATCCAAAAAAAGTAGCGGATATTGCAGGAAAAAAAATTAATATTATAGGTAAAAATAAGCAGTGTAATGCACATAATACCGAAAAGCTGATTGCAATGTTATCAAAATTAATATTTAAAGTGTTTTTCACGTGATTATAATATTTAATTATAAAGATTTTGTAAAGCGTTTATTTAAAAATTTCTTTAATTGCTTTAATTACTTCTTTGGGAGTTTCTTCTTGAACAAAATGTCCTGCTTGTGTTTTTACTACCTTTGCTTGAGGTAATAATCTAGAAGTTCTTCTTCTTAACTTCCACATTACAGGATCATTCATACCCCAAACAATTTGTGCAGGACCATCATACGAACCAAGATATGTCTCAATCTCTTGTTCAAGAGGCACACTTGGATGATGCATGCTGTTGGGTACCATTCTTGCTAATGCTAATGGAGCGCAATTGTTTTTAAATTTTCTTAAAGGATATTTATATGCTTTCATTGTATCTGAATTAAATGATCCTGGAACACTTGCAAAACGATTTAAGAATGATAGTGGAAAATTTAAACCTCTAAACAAAAAACTACTTATTAGCGGAACTTGTGAAAGACTATGAAACCAAGTAGGCTTAAACCCGTCTTTTGGAGCAGTTATTGCTGTATTCATCACAACTAAGCCATCAATTTTTTTTCCTGCTTTCATTGCACCTGCTATTCCAATCATACCTCCCCAATCATGAACAACAAGACCAATTTTTTCCTCTTTAATAGTTGAAAAGAATTTTGCCATCCATCTGCTATGTGCTTCAAGTGAATGCTCATTGAGATTCACTTTTTCAGAAAATCCAAAACCAATTAAATCAGGAATAATATACCTATGACTATCATCAAGCCCATCCAAGACTTTTTTATATAAATATCCCCACATTGGATTTCCATGAACCATAACAATAGGTTTACCTGAACCTTTTTCCATAATGTGCATTTCTTTGCCAACATTCATCCAATGATGTCGGTATGGTAATTTTTTTAAAAGCCAGTCTGGAATACTTTTTTTCACATTTTAATTTATTTTTTATTTGCTAATTATTAAATATTAAAATATAATTATTACTCGAAATGACAGAAATTCGACAACTTCCCGTTACAGTTCTATCTGGATTCCTTGGCGCAGGCAAGACTACACTTCTTAATCATGTTCTTCACAATAAAGAAGGTTTAAAAGTAGCTGTTATTGTGAATGATATGAGTGAAATCAATATTGATGCAGATCTGGTAAAAAACGAAAATACTCTATCTAGAACAGAAGAAAAGTTAGTTGAAATGAGCAATGGATGCATTTGTTGTACCTTAAGAGAAGATCTTATGATTGAAGTCGAAAGACTAGCTAAAGAACAAAGGTTTGATTATTTATTAATAGAAAGTACAGGAATTAGTGAACCAGTTCCAGTTGCACAAACCTTTTCATTTATTGATGAAGAAAGTGGAATAGACCTTTCAAAGTTTAGTTATGTGGATACTATGGTAACAGTTGTTGATGGATTTAATTTTTTTAAAGATTTTGCAAGTCCTGAACGTTTAGTTGATAGAAAACTTAGTGATATTGAAGGTGATGACCGAACTATTGTTAACTTACTTACTGATCAAATTGAGTTTGCTAATGTAATTATTATAAATAAATGTGATATTGCCCATAAAGATGATCTTCATTTATTAAAATTAATTATTCAAAAACTCAATCCTTCTGCAAAAATTATTGAATCTAGCTTTAGTAAAATAAATTCTTCAGATATTATTAATACTAAAATGTTTGATTTTGAAACTGCGGAACAAAGTGCAGGTTGGATTGCAGAATTAAATAATGAAGAACATGTTCCTGAAACTGAAGAGTATGGTATTAGTTCGTTTGTTTTTAGAAGTAAAAAACCATTTCATCCAGATAGATTTTGGAATTATGTTCAACATAAATTTTCAAGTTCAATCGTAAGAAGTAAGGGATTATTTTGGCTATCTTCAAGACCTGACCAAGCCATATCTTGGAGTCAAGCAGGTGGATCATTGAGAGCTGAAAGTGCTGGTGTTTGGTGGGGTAGCATGCCTTTTGGTAAACGTATTGAACAGCAAGCATTTGTAGAAAATCAAAAAGAAATTGAGAAAGGCTGGGATAAAACCTTTCAAGATCGTAAAAATGAACTTGTTATTATTGGTATTGAACTTGATAAAGAAAAAATAGAATCAGAATTAAACGCCTGTTTATTAAACGATGATGAATTAGCTGATGAATCATGGAAAAAAGAGTCAAGTGATAGTTGGCCAGTTCATAGACTTGAATCAGATTTAGATCTTAATCACAATCATATTCCTATGACAAATAATGGGGAAAAAGTTGGTAGAAATGATAAGATTAAATTGATTTCACCAGATGGTAAAGAGATAAAAGTAAAATTCAAGAAAATAGAATCATATCTTTCAAAAGGATATCAGTTATCCAATAACTAATTTTATTGAAATCTCCATCCGAAAATCATCATCATTTCATCAGTAGATTTAAGACCATATATAACAGGATAAGAATGTGGATTGTTGTAGGTCGCTATCATTTTCAATCCTTCACCAGCATTTAGCTTTATAGCTGGATCATAATTTACTATGGGTGGATGAGACCAATCATCATTTTGATAGACTATCTCGCCATTCCTCGAGCCACCATCAATTTCTACCACAAAATTTGTCATCAACTGATGTGCATGTGAAAAAAGTTGACCAATATTATTTTCACTGTCAAAGTAAAATGTCCTTGTGATTGTAGTCGATTGATTTGCAGGTAAATAAATTTGTTCATTTGATAAAGAAAAAAGCTCTGCAATATGTTCCACTTCATTATAATCTAACGTATGGATATTAGTAATTACCTCTCCAATCAATGTTGTATCGGACTGATTGACATAGTGACTGTTTTGATCTAATCCAAATTCAGCTGGTAATCGTACTGCTATACCAGCAGGTAGTTGGTAATTTAGTCTGGACCATTGCGTACCAAAAAGAGCAATATGCTCCTCCATAGATTGAAAAGTGCTTTGATTATATTGACCACTTTCATCATACAAATCTCTAACTTCATTAAGATTTGGTAGATTTGTTGTCCCAGGATTAAATGAATAAAGTATAAAATGATGACTTCCAGGTCTCATTTCAAATTCAACACGATTTACATAAATATCTTCTGTATGTCCAATATCAGTGTATTGAAAAACCTCTCGTTCTGAATTGGGAGGTATTTCCATCGGTCCAAATCTTAATTGAAAACCATTTTCTGGAGGAGCAAGTGGAGTAAATATTGTATCGCTTGAATGATCGTGGTCGTCATGGCTGTGACCATCTTCTTGTTCACTTGTGATATTATCTTCACACGATAAGACAAAAAATAGCATTATAAAAAATATTTTTTTTACCATACGTGGGCGATACTGGATTCGAACCAGTGACCCTCTGCGTGTCGAGCAGATACTCTAACCAACTGAGCTAATCGCCCTAAATATTAGAATTTAGGATAACAATATATAATACACTTTCTAATCACTAATAAAAAGTATAAATCGATCAAACATCTTATCTGTCATAATTTTACGCAAAAATATACCAATTTTACTATATGCTCCAGCAGCATACCTTGTTTTAGGATTTCTTGCATTCATTGCCTTATTAATTACCTTAGCAATAACAATTGGATCTGATTGGTTTGATAAAACCTCATTTCCAGTATCTGTTATAGGTTCTCCATAAAGATGTTGGTAAGCTGAGTTTTCTCTATACTTATCAATATATGTTTTTGTAACATTTGAAAAATTGGTATTAATAGCACCTGGCTGTACAACAACAACGTCGATATCAAACTCTTTCAGTTCCACTCTTAGTGCATCTGACCATCCTTCTAAAGCATGTTTTGTAGATAAATACCAACCAGCTAATGGTCCATATGTTTCACCTAATACAGAGCTTATATTTATTATTAATCCACTTTCTTTTTCTCTCATATAAGGTAAAACTGCTTTTGTAACTCTTGCCAAACCAAAAAGGTTCACATCATATTGATAATAGATATCTTCCATTGATACATCTTCAATTGCACCATAAACACCTAAACCTGCATTATTGACAAGCACATCTACTCTACCTTGCTCTGAAATTATCTGGTTTATTGCCTTGTCTATATGTTCTTGGTTTGTAACATCCATTTCAAGTGCGGTACCCCCAATATCATTTAAGTATAAGTTTTCTTCAACAAGAATATCACCCCCATAAACAATATGACCTTTATCAATTAAAAGTTCAGCGGTTGATTTACCAATACCATATGCAGTACCCGTAATTAAAACCACTTTTTGTTCATCTTTTGCATAAATGAACCCTGTAATAATTAATATTAAAACAATTCTGTTAAACATTTTTTTCTCCTATTTATCTTTTGAATTAATTATAAACCAAGCAAAAAATTGCATGATTTTATTAAAAATTTTTTCAATTATCCTTTGCATGCCAAAACGCTAGTCCTATGAACACATATTGAAATGGTAACCTGCCCCAAGCAAGTTCTTTGGAAATATTCATCGCTTCCCCATCTGTTACAGCTAGATATAGATTTGCAGGAAAAACTGTAATCATAACAAAAATTATTCCCCACCCTGCAAGTTGTCTTGTCTTTGGATTTATAAGTAAAAACCCAAAAAGAAGCTCAAAAAAACCACTCCAATAAACTGCTTCATAGTGATGAGGAAAGTTTGGAGGCATTATCTGTAAAAACCATTCTGGTTCAATAAAATGTTTCACTCCCACATTCATATAAAAGCATGACATTATTATAATTGTTATAAATTTGAAATTCATCATTAAACCGATATTGAGCCTTTTCTAAAATCAGACTTTGAAATTTTAACATTTACCAAAACTGGATATCCTAACTTTGCATCTTCTTTTGCTCGTTTTAATGTCTCATCTAATGAATCATGGTTTTCAACGTAGTAACCTTTACCTCCGTAGCCCTCAACTACTTTTTCATAAGCATTAAATGCTAGTTCTGTTCCAATATTACTTCCCAACATTTGTTTTTGTTCACGAGCAATCTGTTGCCATGACGCATCATTTCCAATAATTGCAATTACTGGCAGCTTATGCCTGCATAAAGTATCAAATTCTGCCAAACTATAAGCACTAGCACCATCTCCATAAAAAACCCAAACTTCTTTTTTTGGAAAAGAAGATTTAGCTCCAATTGCAAATCCACCACCTACTCCAAGTGTTCCAAATGGTCCAGGATCTAACCATCCTAATGGACTTCTGGGTCTAATAGTATATGAAGCAGTTCCAACAAAATCTCCACCATCTGCAACTAAAATACTTTCTTCGTCGATAAACTTATCGATTGTTTTACATAAATGAACTGGATTGACAAAATCGGTTTCATATTTTGAAAATTGTAGGATTTCTGTCTCTCTTTTTTCTTCTAGGCCAGTTAGTTCTTTTATCCATTCTTTACATGACGGAGGATTAATGATTTTCCCTATTTCATGCATAATTCTTGATGGATCTGCATGAATACCTATGTCAGGTTTTCTATTTTTATTTAAATCTTCTTTTGATTTATTTACAGCGATTAAAGTTGCGTCCTTATTGATTGAAAATCCATACCCTAATCTAAAATCTAATGGAATACCTAAAGTAACAACCACATCAGCATTTTTTAAAGCATGTTTTCTATTGTGCCTAAAAAAATATTTATCTGAAGATCCAAAACAACCTCTAGCCATTCCTGAGGTAAATGTTGGTACTGAAAGCTTATCAATACTTTTTAAGCACATTGGTAAAAATTCTTTGTTCTGCGTTACTTGATTACCTAAGAGAAAAACAGGTTTTTTTGCTTTTACTATTGCAAGTGCAGCTTTATCAATCTTTCGTTGATCTAACTTAAATTCTTTTACAGGTTTTATCTTGATAGATGATTTTTTTGAAGAAAATAAATCATTGAGATGCCTTTCAACATACCAATGTGCAATTTTACCAAAATAACCACTTTTAGGAAGCTGATTTATAAATTCTTTTCGTATATCTTCTTCTGGATACAGTAAATCGATTGGTAATTCAACAAATACGGGTCCTGGTACCCCTGAAGTGGCTATATTTAAGGCATTTGCTAGTGTTGGTATGACATCTCTAGTTTTTTTGACGCTTACAGCCGATTTTACATATGTTTTTAATAATGAAATTTGATCAATATCTTGAAGAGAACCTCTTCCCTTTAATAATGTTGCTGCTGCACCACCAATAAGCAAAACAGGAGATTGAGCCATTTGAGCATTTTTTATTGCTGTTATTGTATTAGTCACTCCAGGACCTGCAGTTACAATAGCAACTCCAACAGAATCTGTTAATCTTGAAACTGCATCGGCAGCAAATACGGCTGAAACTTCATCTCGAACTTGAATGATGTTAATATTTTCTTTTTCACATCCGACTAGTATCGGAGAGATGTGACCGCCACAGAGTGTAAACACTGAGGTTATATTTTTTTGCTTAAAAAAAGATCCAATATCGAGTCCGATATGTTGCAAATCTGAACTCATTGTTAATTATTTAAAGATGCCACTTCCGTGGATTCTGTATTTGATAAGATAGATAAATATTGCGATTCATCAGCAAAAATTTCAATTGCCTTTTGAACAACCGTATCATCTTTTAAGTAGATATTATATCTTCCTTCATATCCATTGTAATAGAAAGCAAACTCTCCATGAACCATGCGTTGAATTATCTCTTTTTCGTCTTCAAACATAGTAGATTGAGTTTTTTCAATTTGTTTTTCAATCACGCTAAAGGCATTGTTGATAAATAAGTTTTTTTCTTCTTTTTTGGAAAGTTTTTCTTTTGCTAGCTTTAAATCTTCCTGACCATCAACATATCCGCTGATATCATTTTTTTCAATAAATGTTTTAAATTTAACCATTAATTCTTCATCAGCTAAAACTTCGTCAATTGAAGAGTATTGATTATTATTTTCTTGAACAAATTTAAAATAACCTCTACTTCTAAGTATTGAAGCAGCAAGAGGATATGAACCTTCATCTTTTACAATTACGTCAGGTCCAATACCGCCACCACCAATAACAGTTCTTCCTGCTTTTGTTTGAAAAAGTGTATCAGCAACAACCGACGAATTAGCAATTAACTCGTCATCAATAAATTCCCTTTTTTGAAGTGATCTTCCACTTGGTATGTAATATTTAGAATTTGTAATTTTAAGAGCAGTTTCTTGATTAATTCCAATGACGGTTTGCACCAAACCTTTTCCAAAAGATTGACTACCCAAAACGATAGCACGATCATAATCCTGAAGTACGCCTGCAACAATTTCACTTGCAGATGCGCTAGCACCATTGATTAACACTGCCATATTTATTGTATCAGGAATGAGTGCATTATTAAGAGTTTTGTAATTTTTAATACTTTTACCAGCTCTTCCTTTGGTTGATACTAACTCTAAATTTTTTGGAAGAATCAAATCTAATAAGTCTAATGATGAGGATAAAAGACCTCCTGGATTATCTCTCAAGTCGATAATGACGTTACTTGCTCCATTTTGCATCAAACTGATTAATGCATCTTTAGTTTCATTAGCAGTATTAACTGAAAAATTAGTAATTCTTAAGTATCCAACATTATCATTCACCATCCCGTAAAAAGGTATATCTTTGATTGTTATAACATCTCTTATAATTGAATAGTCTTGTACTTCGCCAGAGTTAGGTTTTTTAATGGTTAAAATTACTTCAGTACCAGCCTTCCCTCTTATTTTACTTGTTGCATCTTTAAGCTCAAGACCAGAGGTTGGTTCACCATCGATATTCATAATAGCATCACCAGTGTAAATTCCTGATCTAGATGCAGGAGACCCTTCAATAGGACTTACAACAGTCAATTGATCTTCATACATGTAAATTTCAAGCCCAACTCCACTAAACTCACCTTCTGTTTTTAGTGATAAGTCTTCTAAATCTTCTTCTTGATAATATTCAGTATATGGATCAAAATTTGAAAGCATAGAATCTATAATTCTTGTAGTAAGTTCTGTCACATCAAGTTCATGGATATATTCAGTAAGTAAATACTTATAGACAGTCATAATTTGTTGCTGAGAACGAGCAATTTCTCTATAAATATCCATTTGTTGAGTTCTAACGAAACTAAACGAAATAATTGTAAGCACTATCAGCGCATAAAAATATGATTTAAATGATTTCATAATTCAAAATTTTCTTTTATATGTGTCCAAATTTCTTTTCGTACATTATCAACTGACTGTTCTCCATTTATTAAAATAAATCTATTTGGGTCACTTTCATGTAATTTAAGATATTGTTCTCGAACTCTTTGCTGAAATTCATTTCCTTCTTTTTCAATTCTATCTCTTTCAACTCTCATTCTAGAATTTGCTACATCAATTGAGATATCTATGAAAAATGTTAAATCAGGTTTAAGAGTATATGTACCAAATTGATTAATACTATCTAATGACTGAACACTTAAACCTCTTCCGCCTCCTTGGTATGCTAAAGTTGAATCTGCGTATCTATCTGCAACAACCCAAGATCCATTAATGATTTGCGGAAGAATGACTTTATCTGTTAATTGCGCTCTACTGGCAATCATAAGCAAGGCCTCAGCTCTATCTGACATTGATTCTTCAGCATGAAGTAACAACTTTCTTATAGATTCAGATATTGGATCTCCACCTGGCTCCCTTACAAGCTTTGCTGAAAGACCTGCATCTGCTAATCCATCAACTATGAATTCTGCTTGAGTTGTTTTACCACAACCATCAATTCCCTCAACTGTAATAAACTTTCCGCTAGAAATTGATTCTGTCATCATCTTTACCTATCATTATTACTATCTCACCTTTTACTTTTGATTTAGAAAAATGCATAATTATATCACTTAAATTACCTCTAATAACTTCTTCATACAACTTAGTTAATTCTCTTCCAACTACTGCAGTTCTATCACCCAGATGTTCTAACAATTGATTTAATGTTTTTTCCAATCTAAAAGGGCTTTCAAAAAGTATGATTGTATTATCTAATTTTTGTAAATCTTTAATCTTTTTCAATCTACCTTTTTTTTGTGGTAAAAAACCAACAAAAGTGAATGAATCTGATGGTAATCCAGATATGCTCATAGCAGCTGTAATTGATGATACACCTGGAATTGGAACAATGCCGATTTCATTTCTAATACAATCTCTAATTAATCCATATCCTGGATCGCTTATTGTTGGTGTGCCAGCATCTGAAATAAGTGCTAATTGTTTACCATTACACAATAAATCAACAATTTTTTTAATTTCTTTCTCACTGCTATGATCATGATAACTCATCATTTTAGTATCTATATTATGAGCATCTAATATTTTTTTTGAGTTACGAGTATCTTCTGCAAGGATGATATCAACATTTTTAAGAGTAGATATTGCTCTGAGTGTTATATCTTCTAAATTGCCAATTGGAGTACCAATGACAAATAACTGACCTTTATCAGACATTATGATAATTTGTTAAGAGCTTTTCTAAAACAATCCATACCGAAGTTGATATCATCTTCAGTAACATTCAGATGTGGTCTAAATCTGATAGAATAATTTCCTGAACCCAATAAAATTGAACCTTCATCAAGTAATAAATTAGCAAGCTTATCTCTATCTTCACTTGAAGGTAAATCAAAAGCACAATATAAACCTTTACCTCTTGCATTTGAAACTAAAGTAGGAAATTCATTTTGTAAATCATGAAGCCTTTGCTTTAAAAATAAACCTGTTTCAGCAGCTTTTTCTACAAGTTTTTCTTTTTCGATTAGCTCTAGATAAATAGTTAATCTTACCATGTCAACTAAACTACCGCCCCATGTTGAATTTATTCTAGATGACTCACGAAAAACGTTGCCTTCAACATCATCAAACCTTGTGCTAGCAGCCACTCCGCAAACCTGAGTTTTTTTACCAAATGCAATTATATCAGGTTTAGCTGTAAGACCGTCACTGCATTTGCAATTTTTAGTACACGTACCAGTTGAAAAGTGTTGATGAGCCCACATTTTTCCAGTTACCCCTACACCTGTTTGAACTTCATCATAAATAAGAACAATATCATTTTCATCTGCAATATCTCTGAGATTTTGCATGAACTCGCATCTAAAGTGATTATCACCACCTTCACCTTGAATAGGTTCAATAATAATGGAAGCTATATTGTCTGGGTTTACATTAATAGCATCTTTTATCTCTGAAATCGCCTTCTTTTCAAGCTCAATAATATGTTCAAGATTTTCTTCTATAGGAAAGGTTATTTTTGGATTGGTAATTCTAGGCCAATCAAATTTAGGAAAATACATGACTTTACGTTTATCAGGTGAATCAGTTAAAGACATTGTATAACCTGTTCTACCGTGAAAACATTGTTGAAAGTGAATAACCTTTTCACCTTTAGCAGAACTTCCCTTAGCTAAATTTTTTCTTCTCTTCCAATCAAATGCTGCTTTTAAAGCATTTTCTACAGCTAAACCTCCACCTTCAATAAAAAATGTTAAAGGTAAATAATCTGGTTGAGCAACTCTTTTAAAGGTATGAACAAACTCAGCCATTTCTTGAGAATATACGTCTGAATTTGTAGGTTTATTGATTGCAGCAATTTTTAATCTTTCTGATTGTTCTATGACGTATGGATGATTATAACCGACCGATAGAGAAGCAAACATTGAAAACAAATCTAAATACTCTTTTCCAGTAACCTTGTCAACTAACCATGAACCATGTGATTTTTTCAGATCTATAACAGGTGACATCCCATCAGCTAATATACTTTCGCTGATTACTTTTCTAATATCAGATTTATTCATTCAACTAGTTTTCCTTTTGTTCAGGATTTTGGAATGACCAGAATCCTAAAGTAACGATAATGAATACCAAAACGCCAAGAGTTGCATAATTGTAATCTGCAGACGAATATTCGATTAAATCGTTAAATCTTCCAACAAGTAATGAAATTCTTCCCATAACTGCGAATCCAAATGATGCTCCAAAGCTTACCATAAGAAAATAAATACCTAATCTTGTAAACCTTCCAAAATTTCCAGTTTGCTCTTTAGAAAAATAAAAGTACATCAATGCGCTTAAAGTTCCTACTACGAGAACAATGTTATTGAAAACACTATCTCCATTTAAGCTAAAAAATGGTAAAGAACCACTAAATATGTCGACAGAACTAGCTTTAACCTGATTAAGAACATTTGAATTTAAATAACCAAAAGCTTTCAATCCTGCAGCAATAGCAACAGTATATGCAATTCCCCAACGTGCCATCCAATTAAATTGTTGAAAAACGCTTATCAACATCATTACACCCAAAAGCATAGGAAACAAATAAAGAATATTAAATTCATGATTAAAATCAAACTCTAGACCAGTAAAGGCTAGCGGACCATCTTTTGGAAATAGTCTCCCAAAAAGATTTGGATAAATTTGAGTCCAAAAACTAATCGCTGCTACATATGCAGCAGATACACCAACAAATACGTGCTCAGCAATCTTATAAAATGGGTTGTCCCTATAAAGATAAGAAAAAATACCAAGCGTTAAAAACGCGGCAATCCATGCTCCTAATACTGCTGAAAAACTCATACTAATACTTCCTATCTCTTCTCTGTTTTAGAAAGAATGCCAAATTACCAAAAACGATAAATAATACTATGACAATGTGAGCAAATGATTGTGCAGCCATACCTTGAATTGCGATTCCAGGAACATTAATTAATTTCTCATACTCTGCAGCACCAGGCATACCAGCTAACAATCCAATTAGCTGCCCTGTTTGCACATAAGGAATGACTTCATTTACCTGAACTGATGTGGTACCTGAAGACATAGGAACTCCAGTTGGATCTCCACCATACTTAACCCATTCAAATGTACCAGGATAGCCAGCAGATCCACTATATATGTATGCAAAATCGTTTAAGTTTTTAATGCCATCCATCATTTCAATGTCATCTATAAAGTTTCCATTTGCATCGACAGTATATACTTTTCTTAAATCACTTGCTAATCCTTTAATCACTGCTTCAGCTCCAGGTCTATAACCTAATAAGATATAATCTTCATATTCTTTAATATCAAATGTAGATACGTTATCTGGATTAACTTCATTAGTAATTTCTTCTAAAGCATCTAAAGCCATATAAATTCCATCCGGCCATAAACATGATATGTAAATCTGATGACCATTGCGTAACATGTGACGTAAAACTCCAACATTCATTGGATGAATTTCAGGACGAGTACTTGGACCGTAATCAAACGAAACTAATACTTTTGAATTCTTTGGTATATTATCAATTCCATCATAAAACTTTACAGTAGTAGGTGTCTCTCTTACTGGTAAGCTGATTGGCGTTAACAACGGAATCAGAACTGCCAAACCTATTAATATAAAGATTACTCTTCTATCTACTGCACCAAGCTTTAATATTATATCTTCTAAAAATTTCATTATTCACCTAAATATGATTTTTCTAAACCAAAAATATATCTAAGACTTGTTGCGACAATTCCAAGTCCTATTCCGATTAAAATTGCTCTTGAACCTGCTAGATTAGGTACAAGATAAATCCATTCTTGTAAAGCAGGTAAAAAGAAAATTGCAGGTTGATCAATTGGCCAACCCATAGTCATTCCAAATCCAGTAATAGCTCCACAGCTTCCTAAAATCCATCCAAACATTACATTACGATTTTTAACATATGAATTTATGCCAATACCAATACTAAAGGCTAAAATGTACATAATTGTCCAACTGGAGATTAAACTTCCAACAGGCACTCTTCCAAGCATTATTATAATACCAGCTACCAATAACAATGAGGCTTCAAAATTTCTTGCTCTAAAAGCTCTAAAAGATGCAGAAGCAACAAAGAAAGCAAGCAATGCAAACATAGTTGCTGATAGTGGTGAAAAGATATATTTAAACATCCATTGGAATAAACTTCCATCCGTCTGAACATGTGCTCCCCAATCAACAGGAACAACGACCTCAGATGATCCAGAACTCAAAATTGCAGCTTCAGCAGCTTTTTCACTAAAATAGACATCTTCCCCAACGAAATAAGCCCCTCTAACAAAGAAACCAATAATAAATGCAAAAAAGAAGGAAGCAATAGCAATAGCACTATATATCCAACCTGATTGCTGTTTTAACACTTTGATGAACTGTAACTTTAATAGATTTAAAGCACCAAGAAAAACAGCAAATGCTGCTATAATATCAAAGAATTGAGTTGCATCATCATTAGCAAATGTTTCAATTGTTTCATTATCGATAAACCATGCACTTAAAGTTAGGGCTCCAAAAAAAGCAACAATAGCTATTGGGATATATCTCTTCAACAACATATTACAATCCCAGCCATGTTATAAGATTAAAGTCAGTAAAACCTAAATCAAAAAATGCTCTCGAGACAATTGAAAGTAAAATAAATCCAACTAAAATAACTTTAATAATATCTTGAGCAGTAATACCAGCAATTAATTCTGGCTCTTTAGATAAATAAGCACTTGCAGCAAAAAACTCTTCACCCATTAATGTGTAGTCACAAGCAGTAACAAAGAACGGTATTTGAGTTTGCGAGCCTGTACCAGCAATTTGAATAGCACCAATACTATTTCCCGTTTCAGCAAACAATAGTGATTCAGCAAAGAATTTACCCATATACAAACATGCTGCTGGCTCATCTCTTTGCATTATTCCATTTACTGCAGCAGCATAAGCAAATTGATCATCAGTAATGTAGTGGACCATATCCTCATTATACATTTCTGGTCTACCTTGAGTTAAATAAGCTTCTTTAGTTACTTGTCTAGCAGATTGCATAACAATTGCTCTAGCAACAGGTACATCTAATTCGGTTTCATATTGAGCTGTCATATTTGCAACGTGACCAAGCACAACTACACCTGCAACAGTTTCAACCTCATTCATATCCATAATTCCTGGAACGTATAGAATTGGTCTACCCATTTCCGTAGACCTTCCAACAGCTTCTTCTACAGCTTTAAGCCCTGGTATAGTTCTTAAGAAAGTTGGTTCTGATGAAGATTTGGCAAGCTTTACCTCGTATAACATAATCATAATTACAATTAAGGTAAAAACAAACATTGCTGATTTTTCTTCTCTAAAAAAATTTAATGAATCAGGAACTACAGATAATAAAAAAGTAAATAAAACGATACCTACTATTCCTACTGAGTATACTGTGAACTTATTATTCATTTTTGTCTAGTCTCTCAATTTCTTGAATTAAAAATTCAACGCTGTTGTGATTTTCAAAAATTTCAGCAGCCTTATAATAACCATCTGTTTTGACAAATGCACTAATTATTGGCCCAAAAAATATCATAGCTTGACTTCCAACAAAGTTTAATGGTCTCATCATTTCTAAAAAAAATATAGCAGGAGTTGTCATACTTCTCTCCTTTACTTCCTCAGCAAGCTTAGTTAGAAATGCTTTATCTTCTAACTTTAATGAGTCATTCATTCAGTTTCTACCATCTCCAAGTTGGCTCTTGGAATCAAAATATTATTTCCACCTATGTTAATTTCTGCAACACGAACCATAGTCTCTGATTCCATCTTATTCAGCTCAGATGGTAATGAAATTACTTTACCAATTTTTCCAAAATTAGGACTTCTAATAACTCTCACAATACTACCTTCTTGAATACCTTCAGGCATTTTTGAACTTGAATCATCATCTGTATTTCCAGAATCAATTGGAATAACTATTTCTGGTCTAATAACTCCAGCTCTAATTTGTGTCGCACCATTTATTGAAGCAGCTTTACCATCATTTTCTTTCAGCAGTGAAAAAGTTGCTTCACTCATTGGTATAGATCCGTATCCTTCTGTCACAATAAGAGCTGTATTTAATTTCTCAGTACCAGTAATTGCAACACCCAGATTATATCCAAGAATAGCTTTCAAATCATAATAATTAAAGCCTCCAACTACAATTCCAGCAACTTGAACGCTTAAAGCTTTTTTGTAAGCCTCAAGACTAAGAAAAGATCCACCTATTAAAATTTTTCCCTTCATATCAGCTGTAATCTGATCTGCAGTTAGTTCTTCGCCAGGACCAGATGAAACTACTAATAAATTGCCTCTTTTTTCTCCAGCAATTCCAAAAATCCCTTGAATAAATGCAGCATTAGACTTTAACACAATTCCTTCGTTTTCTACAACATCATCAACAACACCACTCACATAGGCATCAACCTCAACAGGTATAGGAGCTTCTCTGACAACAACTCTACCAGTGCTTTGAGAAATAGATTCAATAGTGCCATCAACTGGACTTTCGACTGATGATTTAAACATTCCAAATATTCCAGATGTTTCAGCAATGATATCCCCTTTTTTAACTTTCTGCCCATCTTTTACCTGAAGTGCCTCCACAACATCTTTTGGATCAATATTCAATATGTTACTTACTTTAAGCATTTGAACATTTCCTGGAAGATTTGTAGATGCAACAATTGTATCAGGAGTTAATTGGTCTCCACTCTTCACAAGCACATCACCTTTAAGAGGCAAAATTCTCTCTTTTTTAAAAATTGTTTTCTTTAAAACTTTCAGACCTGGAGTATATGAATGAGCCATTAAAACATTTCTCCTTTAGGATATTCATCTACAGCTTTTGACCAGCTTAACAAACTATCAATTCTTTGATCTGACTCTTTTGATAAAGTAATAGGTCTATTTCTTCCATCAAAAATTAGCCCTACAACTCCACCATAGATTACGGATTCTAATTCTTCACCTTTTCCAGCTCCTACATCAATACCTCTTGAGGGCTTAATATGTACCTTAACCTCCTTATAAGGATGCTCCATCATTTCAAGAGAGCCTTCGTTTATCTCAATCTCTTTCACAGAACCATCACCAAAAGTTAAAGTTACATCAGCCATTTTTGAGTTTGCTTTAGCATTCCCTACAGGAGTTACACAAGTTCCTAATCGTATCAAACAATCATTGTCAAATACTTCCAAAGCGGCTTGAGATGCATCTTCTTTCAATTCATCTTTATCAATATTTGCTAAAACACCTAATTGAGGCATCATAAATATTGAGTCTACAGCCAACTGAGTAATACCCTCTGGCATAAATGCATCAATTAACATTCTTGCTGATTGTTGTCTTCTCGGAGCATGAGATAATACACCTCCGGAACCTACAAGCAAATCTAAGTCCATCATATTAACTAATGATTGACCGCTTGAGGATTGTTCAAATGCATCTGAAATAGTTCTTTCTGATTGTACTCCTTTTAAGCTTGTAGCAAATTCTTTATGCTGAATAAAAGATAAGCGAAGGGCT
This sequence comes from Fidelibacterota bacterium SCGC AAA298-D23, assembly GCA_000402655.1. GTDB lineage: Bacteria > Fidelibacterota > Marinisomatia > Marinisomatales > Marinisomataceae > Marinisoma. Next base: position 43,599 of record AQSI01000002.1, on the reverse strand, counting down.
TCTCTAGCGATGGCTTGTTCAATAACTAACTCTTCCAAAGATTGAGGAACCGTAGTAGGTCTAATCATTTTATTGCCAATTCGGTTTGTTAATTCACTTCGGTTGATATCAAAAGGAACCCAACGCAAAACATTATCCAAGCCGGATTCAGCTAAAACATTACATATAGAATAGCTCATTCCAAGATTTGCACTTACAGTTCTATTAAATTTACCTTCAAAAACAGAAAAAATATCAGTGGTAGCTCCACCAATATCTACTCCAACAACTGAAATATTTTCTTTTTTAGCAATCATTTCGATTAATGAACCAACAGCTCCAGGTGTTGGCATAATAGGAGCATCAGTCCATGACATAAGTTTCTTGTATCCTGGTGCTTGAGNCATAACGTGTTCCATAAATAAATCGTGTATTTTATCTCTTGATGGTTCAAGATTTTCTTTCTCTAAAACAGGTCTGATATTATCAACAATATCCAAATCAGAAATCTCACCAAGAGTTTCTCTAATAGAATCTTGAGCTTTGTTATTTCCAGCATAAATAACTGGTAGTTTATAATTTTGGCCGAGGCGAGGACGAGGATTTGCAGCAGCTAAAATTTCAGCTAATTCCATCACATGAGTAGTCGTACCACCATCAGTTCCGCCTGAAAGTAAAATCATATCAGGTCTAAGTTGCCTGATTCTAGTAATTTTTTCATGAGGCAACCTTCCATCATTCGAAGCAAGTACGTCCATAACAATAGATCCTGCTCCTAAAGCAGCCCTTTCTGCGCTTTCTCCAGACATAGATTTAACAACTCCTGCTACCATCATTTGAAGACCACCTCCAGCTGAACTTGTTGAAACATAAATATCCACACCCTTTGAACCATTGTCAGGAGTGATAATTTTATCTCCATCCAATATGGTTCTTCCAGATAACTCTTCTACTTCCATAACGGCATTTAAAACACCTTTAGTTACATCTTCAAATGGAGCTTCTACTGTTGTTGGTGCTTCACCTCTAAAAGTAAGGCGATATCTATCTTCTTTCCATTCAATTAAGACAGCTTTTGTTGTAGTACTACCACAATCGGTAGCTAAAATTGATTTAATTTTTTTACTCATAAATAATACGCAATAACATAAAACATTGTAACTGGTGTTGTCAATATTAAAGAGTCTAATCGATCGAACATTCCTCCGTGACCTAATAGTATTCCAGATGAATCTTTAATCTTTGCCTTTCTTTTAATAAAAGATTCAAAACTATCACCACAAAAACCGACAATATTAAAAACAAATACAAAAAAAATTTTATCTGTATTTGAAAGTTTAAAGTTTGTATAACCATTCAAAAAATACATGTCACAAACAGTAATAAATACTATTGAGCCAAAAAGTCCTCCCAAAAGTCCTGCATAAGTCTTTTTAGGGCTTATATTTGGAAGAATTTTTGGTCCTCCTATTGCCTTTCCAAAAATAAATGCCATTGAGTCATTAATCATAACTCCAGCGAACAACAAAAAGGTGAAAGGAGTGTTTAATATACTATCAATATTTCTCAAATAAATTAAAGATACCATACTTCCGAAAATGTAAACTATGCCAAACAAAAACCAATAAGTTCGATTACTAAAAGTATTAATTATTTTTACAAATTCTTTGAAAGCCAAAACAAAGCAAATAATTACAATAATATTAAAAATATGAATGTGATTTAAAATGACATACACTACAGAAGGAAAACCTATCATTCCTATTAAAATTCTAGATTGTAGTGAAGACATTCAGCAAAATAATTATTTTTTGTTTATATCAAAAGCTTAATTGCTTCTGGAACGACTCTTACCAAAGCCTTTTGGCTTTTTACAACATCTCCATCAATATTGTAATAACTCATTTTTCCAGCATCTATTGAAAAAGAGTCAACTTTAATATTCCTCACGAACGGTAAATTAATATGACTACCTTTATAAACTTTTTGAAAAACTTCAAATACTTGAAAACGATTTACATCTTTTCCTACTGAAATAAGATCTATTTTTTTATCTGTAAAACCACCTTTTGGTGCAATAACCATACCTTTTCCAGTATGCTTACTGTTGCATGCAACAATAAAAGCACATTCAAGCAATTTTAATTTTCCATCCAATTCAACTTCAGCTTTATGTATTTTTTTTTCTAAAAGAGTTATTATTGACGCAACATCATATCTAATAGGGCCAAGAAGCCTTAATTTTTCTGCTCTAATATTTCCATAAGAAAACATACCCCAACCCAAAACACTTACACTCAATCTTGAAAAAGAATCGAAATCGACCTGATTAAGGTCCATTTTAATGATATTTTCTCCCAAGCTTTTGCTTATTGCGTCTCTAACATCTAATAAGCCAGTATCATGAGCTACAGAATTTCCAGATCCAGTTGGAATAACACCTAGTTTAAAACTTTGAAGATTGTTAGAATCATTTAAACCATTTACAACTTCATTTATTGAACCATCACCACCAAAAACTATTATTCTATCAAAACGATTTTTTTCAATTTTGGAAACATAATCTTTTATATGATTTGGGTATTCTGAAACAAATAATGATGTATTAAAATCGGATTTTTCAAAAAGGTTTTTTGCTTCATTAAATACTTTAAGTGATTTCTTTAAACCGCTAACAGGATTAACTATACAACAAATATTTTTCATTTATAATACTTGTTATCACCTAAACGAATTACGTCAATTCGAACTTTAACAGTTCCTTGATTTACAAAGTCTAATTTTCTAGCGGCTTTATATGATAAATCAATTATTCTACCCCTTACAAAAGGCCCCCTATCATTTATTACAAGCTTTATTGACTTTCCATTTTCAAGGTTTGTAACTCTTACTTTTGTACCAAGTGGATAAGACTTGTGAGCAGCACTCACTCTATACATATTAAAAGTTTCTCCATTTGCAGTAAGTTTTTTGTGAAATTTTTTCCCGTAATATGATGCTATCCCAATTTGAGTTTTAGGATGATTTTTAATTGATTCTATTTGCTTTCTAGACCAACCGGTTGTATCGACATAATCGCCATAGGCAATACTTGATCCACATGCAGAAATAAATAATAATAAAATTAAAATGATTCTAGTCATTGGAAAGCCTATAATTTATTAAAGGAATTTGAAATGGATCACTTACAAGCAAAGTAGCCATTCCAGTTAATGATGCACCATTTTTGAGTAGTTCATTAACATTTTCATATGAAGAAACACCACCAGTAGCAATAATTGGTATATCGTATTTTGATGATATCATCTTAACTGTTTTTAAAGTATTGTTGTAAAGGCTTTTTCCACTCAATCCTCCGCCCTCTTTTGAAAAGTTTTTGGACGTTAGACCGACAGTATTTGCTTTAATATATTTTGAATTTCCTACGTTAATAACAGTTTTAGAAATATTAGATAAAATTTCACAAACTCTAAGAACCTCTTCATCTGGACTATCAGGAGACACTTTGACTACAATAACTCTTGATGATGTATCTCTGAAATTTAAAATTAATTTTTTCAAAGTTTCTAAATCATCACTTAAACATTTACCATCATCAGTATTTGGACAACTTATATTAACTTCATAAAAAAACTGAGAAAAATTTAAAGAATTAAGGTGACTTTCTATCTCGCTAAAAACTGAATAATATTCTTCGTATGAATTTCCACCAATACTTATTCCAATTGGTCTATTAAATTTTGTTAATTTTTTATTATCAATTTTTGGAAGAAATTTTGACACCCCTTTTGTTGGTAAACCAAGCGAATTTAAAATGCCATAGTCACCATCATAACTAACTTCTTGTATTCTAGGCCTTAAATTGCCCTTAGAAGGCTCTTTTAGCACTGTTTTGTAAGTTATACCACCAATACCAATCAACAGCCACTGAAGTAGCGAGCTAACATCATCTTTAAAAGAAGCAGAAATTATTGGTGAATCAAACGTTAAATCATGAATTTTGACTTGAATATTCTTTGGAATTGAAAATTTAAATAATTGCTTGAAAGGAGAAATCATTAAAAGGTGATTTAGAGCATCTCCAAAAACAATTGCTCTTTCTAGATCTTTGGGAATTTTAGCTATTAAAATTATGACTGTTCTTCGAATAGCTCTAAACTGTAAAGAAAGAATTCTTGCTCTAAGCTTATTGAGCATTTAAAACCTCTAGTCTTTTATTTGCACTTTCAGCCTGAGCTGAACTTGGAAAATTTTCAGAAACATGCTGATAATAGTATTTAGCACTGTCAGAAATTGATAATTCATAATCATAATAAACACCTAAGAAATATGAAGCAATTTTTGATGAATTAGAAGATTTATCAATACTCATTACTTTTTTGTAAAGATTTATTGATTGATTTATATCAATAATCTTTAACTGCTCTGCTTCATTTAAAGTTTTTGAAGGTAAATGAACAATTTTAATATTTTCAAAATTTATAATATACTTGGCAAAATCTGAATTTGGATAATCTGCAATAATTTTATCTCTATAATTTAAATATTCATCATTATTTATTTTTAAATTTAGAGTATAGAGAGCGAAAAGAGATTGAAGATAGTAATCGCTCGATTGATTTTTAAAAATTATTTCTTCAAAATATGTTTTAGATTCATCATATTTTGCAAGATTAAAAGCTAATATTTGTCCAGTAAGAAATAAATTTTCTACCCTTTCTGAATTTTCAAGCTGTTTTAGCTCTATATCAAGCTGTATTAATTTGTCAATATCATTTCTTCTCTTGTTAATTATTTGCTTAAATGAAGAGTTTGTATTTTGCCTCATAGACTCATTCATAAAGAATTGAACTTTTTCAAAATCTAAGTATGAAGAACTAAGATAAATTTCAGATAATAAAAAATATGCTTCAATGGCAGTTTTTGTGTTTGGATAATCTTTCCCGATGCGATCATAATTTTGAATGGCAAAATCTATTTTACCCCTTTCAAACTCAATTTTTATAAGTTCTAAATCTAAATCTGCTTTAATAGAATTAAAGTCTTCATCAACTAGAAGATCTTGAATTATATTTGCTGATTTTTCAAGTTCACCTCTTAAGCGATAAATTTGAACTATCTTTAAGTTAGACTCTTGAATTCTCGTAATAGAAATTGTGTTGCTTAAAACTTTTTGATAACTATCAAGCGCCTTATCAAAATCATTATTTTTAAAAGAAATTTCTGCGATTTGAAAATACACCTCTTCTCTTAAAAGCCTGTTTTTACTAAGATTTGCACCCTTGTTCAAGTTCTGATAAGCATTGTCAGAATCATTAATACTTAAATAGATTTCACCAATTGAAAGAAAAATCCTTGATTTAAATTCATCTGATTCAACAACAGAAATAAGATTTTTTAAATCATTGATTGCAGGTTGAGGTTTTAAATCTTTCCATTTACAAAGTGCAAGCCAATATTTTGCCTCAAGATTAAAATCTTTTTCTTGAATTAATTGGCTAAAAATTGATACAGCGCTATCATACTCTCTTCTAAAATAATGAGACTTTCCTTTTAAAAGCCTTGCATTTTTAACATATCTGCTATCAGAATATTCTCTTAGCACTTTTTCGGATTTTTCAATTGCTTTTCCGTACTCCTGAATAGCTCTTGATGGGATATTGCTTCCAAGATTTTCTATACGAATTCTTTCAGCAGTTTCGAAGTGTTCTTCAGCGTTATAAAACGTATTAAAGTAAGCACAGCCTTTTAAAAAGAGTAAAAGACATAAGTATTTTATGAATTTTGAATTAAATTCAGACATCACTTAATGAATTTACAATGAAGCTTGAAGAATTACAGAACATAATTTCCAAAAAAATTTCAGATGAAATTTCTGTAGATCATATTCACGTTTATGATTACACTGCTCAACATGAAAATCATGCCACGTTTGAAGGTAATTATCATCTTAGTATGACATTAGTAAGTCCCGACTTTGAATCGATGAGCTTAATTGAAAGACATCAACTTGTTTATAAAGCTCTTAATGAATACATGCATGGCGAAATTCATGCCTTAACTATGAAAACTCTTACGCCAGAAGAGTTTAAAAACAGTCAAAATAAATGAAATCTTTATTGGTTGTTCTAGGTAATCAATTGTTTGATAAAAATTATCATCCAAATGATATAACAGATATTTTCATGTGTGAAGACTTTGATTTATGCAGTTATGAAAAACATCATAAAAAGAAAATATCATTTTTTCTTACGTCAATGAGAGAGTACAGAGATGAAATGTCAGATTCAGGATACAAAATTCATTACAAAGATTTTAATTATCATTTTGAGTCTTCTTATGTTTCAAAACTAGAAGAAACCATTAAAACTGTCAACCCTGATAAAATATACGTTTATGAAATTGAGGACAAAGAGTTTGAGTCAACATTGTTAAGTTTTTTAGATAAACAATCTACTGATTTTGAAATACTTCAGTCACCAATGTTCATTCATGATAGAAACTATTTTAATAGTTATCAAGAAGGAAAAAGAACTTTATTGCTTGAAAACTTTTATAGAAAAACTCGAAAAGAATTAAACATTCTTATGGACGATGGAAAGCCATTAGGTGGACAATGGAATTATGATGAATTAAACAGAAAAAAAATACCAAAAGGTCTTGAAATTCCAGCAATTAAAACATATTCAAGCGAACATCTTTTAAACGTTAATGCATTTATCGAAAAAAAGTTTGCTAATCACCCTGGAAAAACAAAAGAAGATTTTTGGGTTCCTTTTAATCGGAAAGATGCGCTTAAATATCTTGATGAATTTTTTGAAGTAAAATTTGAACTTTTTGGTCCATATGAGGATGCAATCTATGATAATCACAGTTTTTTATTTCATTCTGCAATTAGTCCTCTGCTGAATATTGGGCTCCTTACACCAATGGAAGTAATTGAAAAAGCTATTGCATTTAGTAAATCAAACAAAGTTTCGATCAATTCTGTTGAGGGTTTTGTAAGACAAATAATGGGTTGGAGAGAATTTATAAGAGGAGTTTATCAAACTAGAGGTCACAAGCAAATTGGTTATAATTTCTTTAAAAATGGACAAAAATTGACTCAAGACTGGTATGATGGTACAACTGGTATCGATCCCTTGGATGATGCCATAAAGCTTACATTAGAGCATGGATATACCCATCATATCAATAGGTTAATGGTCATTTCAAATATTATGAATCTTTCAGGAATTCATCCGGATGAAATCTATAAATGGTTTATGGAAATGTTTGTTGATTCTTCTGAATGGGTTATGGTACCAAATGTTTACGGTATGGGAACTTTTGCTGATGGAGGAATTTTCTCAACTAAACCATATATTTGTGGATCTAGTTATATTATGAAAATGAGTAATTTTAAGAAAGGTCCTTGGTGTGATATTGTCGATGGGCTTTATTGGTCTTTTATCAAAAACAATCTCGAATATTTTAAAACTAATCCGCGCCTAGCTGTAATGCCAAGAGCACTTGAAAGATTGAAAGATGAAAGAAAAGAATTAATTTTCAATGCGTCTAAAAATTTTTTAAAAGAAAAAACTATTTCTCTTTAAGTTTCTCTAAAATTTCTTCTAATAAATCATTCGTTTTTTCTTGACGAGTAACATAGAAATAGAGTGGATAAATTCCGAACGTAATCAATGATAATAAAAGAAATTTGATAAAATGCCACATATTTAATCCAAGCTATAATTTGGTGTAGGTGGAATTCCCAATGAAATCTCAAATAAATCACTTTCTAGCGTTGCGGATTCCGATGAAGGCGATTCAACAATCCTACCAATTTCAACATCATTGTTTTTAACTATTAGAGTAGGAACATATCGAATATCTTTTCCTTCTTGCTCATTTTCAGGACTAACTTTATCTCTGTCAACTGTGATGATAGCGATTTTATTAAAATCAATTCCAAGTTCAATAAAAATTTTTTCTAATCTTGGCACTTCTCTTCTGCTATCTCCACACCATGTTCCTAAAAAAAGTTCATAATTATATTGGTTAGGATCTGATATGGCGCCTAGAAGCTCAACATCAAGCTCATAATTATCAAATTCATTATTGTACCATTCGGCAAAAGGTTTTTGCTTCAATTCATCAATTGAGACTTCTCCGAGCAACATTGCCTTTCCGGTCTTAGGATCTTCAAACATCCCTTCAGGAATATTTGAAGAACTAAAATACAAATACGCTAATGCAAAACATGAAATTGCAAGGCATAAAGAAAATATTTTATTTATCGAGTTCATTGTAGTACTTAAATATTAAATAAGTACAAATTATGGTACAAGATAAAGTAATTACAGATCCCTCAATTCCAAATGCTCCCCCTGAAACAATATCGGGAACATTTCCAGTATTTTCATGACTTATGATTTTCCATGAATCAACATTAAAACCACTAATTTCAAAACCAAAAAGTCCTTGAAAAAAGTTCCATCCAAAATGAAAAAATGTTGGAAACCATAAATTTTTAGTGAATGTATAGCTTATTCCAAGAATGAACCCTGCAGCAAACAGTTCGGTCATTGGTACCCAGGTACTCCAAACATTTGTATTACCAGAATGTAATAATGCAAATAATAATGAAGATCCTGCAAGTGCAATCCATCTATTACCTGTTGAGTCCATCATATTATTTAAGATATATCCTCTAAAAATTAACTCTTCATCAAATGCTGCCATAAACAACATTACACTTACAATGAATACTCCTGGCTTAAATCCAACATACCCTGTTATATTGATAGCGCCTATCAACCATAAAACTAAAAATAATCCCCCAATAAAAGCCAAAGCAAAGCCTAAACCAATAAGCATTTCATTAGCTTTATCTTTTACAGACAATCCGATAGACATAAGAGGTTTTCTATCTATAAACTTGGTAGCAACCCACAATGCTGCAAAACTTCCGAGAAGTGAAAATCCTGTCAAAATTAACATCACAGGTGAATCAAAACTCATTTTACTAAATAAGGCTTCAGCAGAATCGGGATTCGCCATATCTACCCCAGAGGCCATCATGATTAATACAACTCCGATAGATTGTACTAAGCCCATGATTATCAACCATAATGGCATAAAAATTATTGCTCTTAAAAATCCATTTTTTATTCTTGGTTCCATTTTATTTTCCTTTATTTATCGGTTTACCATTTTTGTATTTTACTACCTCAATTAATTGGCCTTTATCGTCAAAAAACGATACATCCCCATTTAAATTTCCTCGTTTATACTCAACTTGAACATAAATTTGTCCATTTTCATGGTAGAAAGTATATAAACCATCAAATTTTCCGTTTCGATAATTTGCTACTGTTCTTTTAGCGCCGCTTTCATAAAAATCTTTATATGGACCGTGATTCATTCTACCTTTGACGGTTCGAATCATTTTAATTCTAACCTGTTTTTCGTCATAATATTCAGTGTAGATTCTTTCACCAGTATTTCTATTGAAAACATTAGATTCAAAACCACCATTTGTTACTTCTTGACCAAATGTAAAAGCTAGAAAAAAACAAGAATAGATTAGTTTTTTCAACTTTACTCTTCTCTCATAATAAATATTTCTTCCAAACTCTTATTGAAAAAGCGTGTGATTTTAATTGTTAATGTAAGAGATGGATCAAACTTACCAGTTTCAATCGCATTGATAGTTTGTCTACTTACACTTAAAGATTGGGCCAAATCCTTTTGGCTGATTTTCAATTCATTTCTGAATTTTTTAATGTTGTTTTTCATTATTGATAAAACTTTTTGTAAAAGTAAAGTTGACCAATAACCATTCCTGCAATCGAGCATAACATATAATCAATCCATTGAACTTCAAATTCTACATAAACAGATGTAAAATGTAAAATTATACCAAAAACCGCAAAACCCATAAAACCAGACATCATTGAAAAATCATGATACTTTCTAAATAATTCATCTTGTCTGACATATAAGTCAAAAGAATATTTAATTGTTAGAAGTAAAAAAATTAATGTCAATAGTGGTATAGTATAAAATGCCCAAGGATGGATCACTTCAGACCATAATACAAGATCAGATTTATTTGCTCCGATTCCTATGAAAAATCCACAAATAAGCGCTGTAACAATTATTTTGTTAAAAATACTTTTATCTTCTTTATTCAACGAAGAATAATCAAACCATAAACCTTTATGTGTTATTTTAGTCATTTTTTCTCCTTAATATATATGGGTCAATAATATTTGTAATAGTAAACTAAACTATTGAAAATGTCAAGTACACTTTACAAAAAAAGGAGTTTTAATTAATGAGAAATTTTATACTTATTCTGGTAATTCTATTGTTTGCTGGATGCAATAAATCAGGTAAAAATATAGATGTTGAAAAAAAATATAATATTTACATCAGCAAATTATCAGATGAAGAAATTGCAGAGAATTTAAAAAATGGTTTAAAACCTATTGCTGTAAAAGATAACATTGATGTTGTAGGTTTTGCCAATACTGCGGGTTCAAAAGCATTAGAGAACAATTTTCCAAACAAAAATGCTTTTTTGGCTCAAAAACTTATTGATAACGGATACTTTGTCATTGGAAAGACAAATCTTTCAGAATGGGCAAACTTTCGCTCTTCTACATCAACTAGTGGATGGTCTAGCATGGGAGGACAAACTATAAATCCATATGGAGAAATGCGTACACCATGTGGTTCAAGCTCTGGTTCAGGGGTTGTTGTTGCTACTGGATTAATTGATGTTGCTATTGGTACTGAAACAAACGGATCTGTAAGTTGTCCCTCTTCCGTAAATGGTATAGTTGGAATCAAGCCAACTGTTGGACTGGTGAGCAGGTCTGGAATTATTCCAATATCTTCTACGCAAGATACTGCTGGACCTATGGCGAATTCTGTGAGTTCAGCAGCAAAAATTTTAGAAATTATTTCTGGTGTTGATTTGAATGATCCGGCGACACTTAATATTCCTGAAGATTTTAATTTTAATTTTACCTCTGACTTATATGATTCAAGCCTTGCTGGAAAAAGATTTGGACTTTTGCCAACGGGTAGTATGAATTCTGATGGAAAGCTTATGCTTAAAAAAATTAGAATAATGCTTGAAGAAGCAGGTGCAACAGTTATAGATATTGATGACAACAGAGAATATCCTGGTCCTGAAGAGTTGCTTGTTTTATTGTATGAATTTAAAGTTGGATTAGAACAATATCTGGCTAGCTCGAATTCAGAATTTAAAACACTTGATGAGCTAATTGCTTTTAATGAAAATAATAAAGAGGAAGTTTTAAAACATTTTGATCAAAGTCATTTTTACGATAGCAATGAGACACCATCACAAAAAGAAGAATACTTACTTGCTCTTGAACGCGTTTTACAAACAAGAGATGAAATTGATAGCTTTATTAAAGAATATGATATTGAAGCTTTGGTTGGACTTTCATGGAGTCCTGCATGGGCAATCAACCATGAAGGTGGAGATGATGAAGCAATTGCTGAGTATAAATTTTGGGTTAATGGTAGTTATGCAGCAATGGCAGGCTATCCTCATGTGACTATTCCTTTTGAATATGTAGATAACCTACCAATAGGAATGTCTTTTATTGGTTCAAAATGGGATGATAAGAAACTCATTGAGTTTGCTTATGCCGCAGAACAATTAATTCAATTTAAACCTTCACCAAACCTATAATGTTTGAAAGTCTTGAAATAGTATTAATTGTTATAATTGGTCTGTTCATTCTATCGATTATTCTAATAATTATTAGAGATATCATTAGAGCTATCTTAGACAGATTTAAATAGGAATTATTTCCACTTGATATTACATCCCATTGAAGGGTGTTGATTTGAAGAAATAGTATTTCCATTTAACAAGTTTGTGCAAGCACTTCTTAAGTCATTCCCTGTAATTTCAATATCATTTCCAGGAGATGAATTATCCATTCTTCCTCTGTACACTAACATATTTTTATTATTGTAAAGATAAAATTCTGGAGTACATTCTGCTTTTAAAGCTCTAGCAACATTCTGAGTTTCATCGAACAAGTATGGAAAAGATAAACCTAAATCTTTAAAGAGCTGCTTCATTTGCTTAGGTCCATCTTGTGGATAATTAATGATATCATTTGAGCTTATTGCCACAAAATCTATTCTATCCTTAAAATCATTATTCATTTTCTTCAATTCCTCATGATAATGAATGACATATGGGCAATGATTGCAAATGACCATAATTAATGAAGGTTTTTTGTTGAAAAAAGAAGTTGAAGCATACATTTTATCGTTCATTACATTTTTAAGCTCAAAATGAGGCATTTTTGAACCTAATTCAAGCATTGATGAGTATGTTAATGCCATAGTAACTCCTTAAAAAATGAGATGAAAAATATAAAAGATTGAGACAGAAATAAATATGATTGCAATGATGTTAAAAATTAAATCAATTTTATTTTCGATAAGACTTAATGTTTCAACACAAAAACTGTATGGACTATGAATTATAGATCTTGTAACTGGAGGCAGTTTACTAAAAATTCTAAATGGTGCTCCAATTACTAAAACTAAAAGCAGAAATGGGAACGACAAAATAAAAATTAAAATTTTTTTAAAAGAAAAATTCATATGCGGAGAGAGAGGGATTCGAACCCTCGATACCCTTACGAGTATAACACCTTAGCAGGGTGCCGCTTTCAGCCACTCAGCCACCTCTCCAAGTCTTTAAATTTACATCAGGAATACTATGAACCCGATAGAAAAGATACAAGCTTATCTTTTAATGTTTTTAGCCCTTTGTTTGAAACTGATGAAATATCGATAAATTCCTCTGGAAATGAGCTCCATCTTTCAACAAAATCTTCTGAAGCAGTATCTATCTTTGTTCTTACAATTAACCGATCTTTTTCAAGAAGGTCCTTATTAAACCCTACAAGTTCATCCATCAATTGATTATAAACATCAATGGGGGTTTTTTCTTCAACATCAATCATGAAAAGTAAAATTTTATTTCTTTCAATGTGTTTTAAAAATTGATGTCCTAGTCCTTTTCCCTTACTTGCACCTTGAATTAATCCTGGTATATCGGCCATCACAAAAGATTGGTATTCTCCATATTTAACTATTCCTAAATGAGGTTGCAATGTCGTAAATGGATAATCTGCTATTTTTGGTTTTGCCGTTGTCAACACCGATAAAAGTGTTGATTTTCCAGCATTTGGTAATCCAACTAATCCAACATCAGCTAAAACTTTTAATTCAAGCTCAACAGATAAAAATTCGCCTTTTGTTCCTTCTTGAGAAAATCTTGGTGTTTGTTGAGTTGAAGATTTAAAATGAACATTTCCTTTTCCGCCAATTCCTCCATTGCAGACAATGTATGATTCACCTTCTTTAATTAAGTCTTTGATAATGGTTTGGTTTTCAATGTTTTTTATAATAGTTCCACAAGGAACTTGAATAATTAAGTCCTCTCCTGATTTACCGGTTTGATTATTAGATCCACCTGCCTGACCATTTTTGGCCTTGTACATTTTTTTGTATCGAATATCCTGTAATGTGTGAAGGTTAAGATTGGTCTCGAAAATAATGTTACCACCCCTACCACCGTCTCCGCCGTTGGGACCGCCTTTGTCAATGTATTTTTCTCTGCGAAAGGCTACTGCGCCATCACCACCATTGCCTGCTTGCAGCTCAATTTTTGCATTATCGATAAACATGACTTATTAGAATTTGCTGATAATTTCATCGCCAAACTCAGAGCATTTTAATAAAGTAGCATTGTCCATTAAGCGATGAAAATCATAAGTTACTTTCTTATTAAAAATTGCCTTCTCCAGTGCATATTCAATGGAATTAGCAGCTTCTTTCCATCCCATATAGTTTAGCATCATAACAGCTGAAAGAATTACTGAAGATGGATTTACTTTGTCAAGACCAGCGTATTTTGGTGCAGTTCCATGAGTTGCTTCAAAAATAGCATTTCCAGTTTTGTAATTAATGTTTGCTCCTGGTGCTATTCCAATACCCCCAACTGCTGCTGCTGCAGAATCAGATAAATAATCACCATTAAGATTCATAGTTGCAATAACGTCGTATTCATTTGGTCGTAATAAAATTTGTTGAAGAAATGCATCAGCAATAACATCTTTTATAATAATTTTTCCATCTAAAATAGCTTTTTTTTGGGCAGTATTTGCCTCTTCAGTTCCTTTTTCTTCTTGAATTCTATCATATTGAGCCCAAGTGAACACTTTATCTCCATACTGCTCTTCAGCATGAGCATAAGTCCACTTTTTGAAATAACCCTCAGTAAATTTCATGATATTGCCTTTGTGAACAATTGTAACTGATTTTCTATTATTATCAATAGCATAATTCAAAGCTGCATCAAATAGCCTGATAGATCCTTCCTTTGAAATAGGTTTTATTCCAAATGAACTTGTTTCAGGAAATCGTATTTTTTTTGATTGATTAAATTCGGTCATCAATTCGATGATTTTATTGGCCTCATCTGAACCATTCTCAAATTCTATACCAGCATAAACATCTTCTGTATTTTCTCTAAATAATACAAAATCTACCCTTTGAGGATTTAAAATAGCTGCAGGGGTTCCTCTAAACCATCTGACAGGTCTAACGCATGCATATAAATCTAATTCTTTCCTTAATGCAACATTTAACGAACGAATTCCTCCACCAATTGGAGTAGTTAATGGACCTTTAATTCCAACTAAGTGTGATCTTAAAGTTTCTAATGTTTCTTCAGGAAGCCATTCACCATTTTTATCAAACGATTTTTCGCCGCAAAGAACTTCCAACCATTCAATTTTTCTAGCCCCGTGATAAGTATGTTCAACTGCAGCATCAATTACTCGTTGAGCTGCTGCCCAAATATCAGGCCCAATACCATCTCCCTCGATAAATGGTATAATTGGTTGATCAGGAACAATTAACTTTCCATCTTTAATTTGAATTTTATCTGCCATTACAAACCTTTTAGCTTTTTAATTAGCCTTTCTTCAACATTTTTTGGCACAAATTTTGATAAATCTGTGTTGTATTCTGCTAATTCTCTAATAATGCTGGAATTTAAATGTAGAAATTTTTCATTTGAAACCATTAATATTGTAGAAACTTCAGAATTTATTCCATGATTAACATTTGCCATTTGAAACTCTAGCTCAAAGTCACTTACATGCCTCAAGCCTCTGATTATTGCAATGGCTCCTTTATCTTGGGCAAACTTCACAACCAGATTATTTGGATTTGAATATGCAGATACATTATCAAGATCGCTTGTGCATTCTTCAATCATTTCAACTCTTTCATCATGTGAAAAGAGTGGATTTTTATGTTGATTATCCGACACGCACATGTATACCTCATCAAATAATTTTGATGCTCTTTTAGCTATGTCAATGTGACCATAATGAATAGGGTCAAATGTTCCTGGATATATTATCCTTTTCATACTTTCCAATATAGTAAGTTTGTATCCCCGAATTTAGCAATTTTATCGAATCCTTCAAGCGTTTCCTTTGAAGAGCATTCAATAACTAATATGCCCCCCTTATTAAGCTTTTTAATTGCATTTTTGACAAATAAATTTAACTTATAAAGTTCATAAGGTGGATCAGCAAAAATTATATCAAAATTTTCTGATTTTTTAATGAATCTATGAGCATTTCTTGCCATAAAATAAAATTGATTATATTTAAACTTTTTAGAATTTGAAATAATTTGATTTAAATATTTTTTGTTCAATTCTACAAATGTGACATTTTTAGCGCCTCTACTAGCAGCTTCAAAACCCATTATTCCAGAACCAGCGAAGATATCAAGAAACGATTTATTGTCTAAAGGGCCTATTGTATCAAAAAAACTTTTTCGACATATTGAAGTAGTAGGTCTAAAAGAGGAGTTTTTTAAGGTTTCGATACTAGAATTTCTAAATATTCCAGAGTTTATTTTCATCATTTTATTATTGAAATATATAGATGAATACTGTCAGAATTATTATCAAGAAATGCTTTTCTTAGAGATAAGTTTTCATACTCACTCATAATAGATAGTGCATTTATTGAATTTTCAAAGCTGTTGAACTTAAAAACTACATTTTGGATTTGTTTTTTATCAACTTCTGATTCAAAGACTTTAAATTTTAAGTTCTTTTCAACTTCAAATAAGCCAATTATTAGTTCATTAAAACTAATATTATTTTTTGAAAAAGCTGGATATGAATTAATTTGCTCAAATTCAACGCTATCGCCATTGACAATAAATTCAGACTCAGTTAATAAAAAACTATTTATTTCTGAAGATCTATCTTTTAAAGATAATAAATTTTTAATCATTAAAATTGAGTAATTTGGTGAAAGCTTTTCTTCAACCATATCTTCAACTATTACGTTTGATTCATTGAAATTTGAAGAAGTTTCAATCCTTAAAAAATCAAAGTTTGAAAACATTGATACTATCAATAAAAGAAACAATAATGATAGAAAACCAGATGATAAATTTTTTATTATATTGTCAAATTTAAATTCTTTATGTATTGGAGAATAAGAAGGAGTTTTGATGTTGAATTGACCAGATACAATTTGTGCATTATTGGGCTCTGTAAAGTTCAATAATGGAGTTTTATTAAAGATATAATTTGCTAAATATTCAAAAATTTTTGTTTTGTTAAAAAATATAAACTTTAAATTTTGGTTAACTAAATCTGACTTTTTTATTTTAGGTATATCCAATAAACCAATAATTTTCTCTTCTACTTTTTTTGTTCCAGAAAAATTTAGTTTAAAAAACATAAAACCTTTTCTTGTATTTCCAAAAAATTGATATTTATTACCGTTTTTTATTACAGAAAATTGTGAAGGCTTTAAGCCGACAGTTAAAATTGATGACAAGGGAACCATGTATTTTATACTCAAGCCAAAATTGTTGAAATTTAGTTTTATTTTTTCCCTTAATAAATGATGTATTGCAACTGAGTGAAATATATTTTTTGGAGTCTTTTTTTCTTCTGAAACAAAAAAGTAATTGGTTGTATTATCTCCCCATTTCAACTTGCTTTCTTCTTTGATTTGGTGATCAATATTATCATATTTTTTTGATCTAATAACTATTGAATGAGAAAGAATAGAATCATCAATAATAATAGAAGCTAAATTGTTTGTTAAATTAATTTCTTCGCTGATTTCATCTAATGCTCTAGCAATAATAGAATTGAGTTTTTTTGAATCATTTAATGTATTTGAAATACTTAAATGTAACTTAGTTTTAGATGCGAGTGATAGATTCTGTTTAGTGGATGATTCTATATATACAGATAGAGATTTATTATCTAATAAAAAGTAAATCAATCAATTAATTATCCCAGCTGCGTGATCCGTCAATGATATAACCATGACTTCTTGTTTTAAGTGCAAAAAAACCATATCTGTTATCACGATATGAACGAATTGGACTAGAGACTCTTACAGAATTTCCTTCATCATTTATCTCAATAATGTATGGTTCACCTGTCAAAGGACAAAAAAACTGCGTATCGTCTGGTAAAAATGCAAAATTGTATGGATCAGTTTCTTTTCTGAATCTTCTATCAAAATAAGAAACAGTTTCTACTCTTTCAAAAGTTGTTTCTTCAATTATTCCCAAAAACATTGGATCTTGTTGGACATCAAATAAATTTTTCTTTTGAACATAAACTGTATCTTCCATTCCGGTTTCCTCTGACATCATTAGTACTGTAACGGTAGTGTCAACAATAGTTTCTTTAGAAATTCTTCTTAATCCAAAAGTTGTATCGTATTCAACATCAAAACCTTTTGGAACTTCAACTAAAAATTCTTCACCATTAAGTTTGACAATCTGTTCTCCTAAAAAAGTCGAATCAGCCATAACTGAATCTCTTACAGCATTAACCAAAGTAACTGCCTTCTTTCCATCTGTTTCATAAGCTCCAGTTAGGATATTATGAAAATTTTCAACATTGTAGACAGTCTGCATTCGAAAACGACTTTCTTCTTTATACATATCTTCTTCTTTCCAAATTAAACTAGGAATGTAAATCACCAGTAAAATTAAAATAAAAATAAAGAAGGTTATTACTTCAAGGTAGTCGTTAAAAAATTTTTGTTTTGCTTTATCCATTTTTGGCTCCACCGAATTTACAATAATTCACAAACATAGCAATATATTAATCCTCAAATCTTTGAAATTTAATTTTTTTATTCCTTTGAATCTTCAAAAGATCTTCAATTGATTTTTTTTCATCACTACCTAATTTTGAAGGAACTTCAATCTGAATTTTCACCAACTGATCACCTCTTCTAGACTTTCCTATTAATGGAAAACCTTTGCCCTTAACTCTTAAAATTTGTCCTGGCTGAATACCTGTTGGTATTTTAAGCTTAGCAGTTCCATTTATTGTTGGTATATCAATTTTATCACCAAATACAGCTTGTGAATATCCTAAAACAACTTGCAATAAAACATCATTTCCATATCTCGAAAAGAATTCGTGATTTTCCTCTTCAAAAAAAACATATAAATCTCCAGCTTGACCATTAATGTCTTCATTTCCTTGCCCATCTAAGGTCATATAATTTCCATCTTCAACTCCTGTAGGAATTTTAATTTTGATAGTTTCTTCGATTGGTTTCATGCCATCCTTATTAGCTCCAGAGGGAATGTTATCTACCACCTTACCATATCCCTTACATTGAGGGCAAATACTTGTTGATCTCATTTGACCAAGAAATGAATTCGTGACTTTTGTTACTTGACCACTACCACCACACATGGGACATGTAGTCAAAGTTAGTCCTTCAGCGCGCTTTAATCTTTTAATTTTGAGTTTCTTTTCTCCACCATTAACAATATCTTTGTAAGAAACTATAATCTTTACCTTTAAATCAGCTCCTGCTCTAGGCCTGGACGATGTTCTGCCTCCACCAAAAAAAGATTCAAAGGGATTATTGCCGCCAAAAATATCACCAAATTGACTGAAAATATCATCCATATTCATTGAATTAAATCCAGATTGACCACCCATTCCATTAAATGCAGAATGGCCAAATTGGTCATACTGTCTTCTTTTTCCTTCATCACTTAGTACTGAATATGCTTCTGCAGCTTCTTTAAACTTTTTTTCAGCTTCTTTGTTATCTGGATTTCTATCTGGGTGATACTTCATAGCAATCTTTCTGTAAGCTCTTTTTATCTCATTTACATTTGCAGATTTGGAAACGCCTAAAATATCATAGAAATTGCTCATTTTTTATTTACCACCACTTTAGCATGTCTAATAATTAAATCTTTATACTTATATCCCGATTCATATATTTCGACTATTGAATTATCATCAATTTTTGGATCATTAGTAGTTGTTAAAGCCTCATGTAATTCTGGGTCGAAATTATCTCCAACTTTACCAAATGGCTTAACACCTTTTACATCTAATTTTTTAATAAAATCATCTTTTACAACTAATAGTGCTTTTTTTATATCATCTTCTTTATATGATTCAATTCCTCTCGAAATGTTATCTAGAATTGAAAGAAAATCCATAATGAAACTTTTACCTTCATACTTTAATAATGACGATATTTCAGAATCTTTTCTTTTACGATAATTATCAAACTCTGCCTTTAATCGGAGGTGCTTATCCTCCTGTGAAGATATCAGTAATTCTAAATCTTTTTTTGTCAGCTTTTTGGTCGAGCTTGACTTATTTCGTGAGTCGACACCATTTTTATTCTTTTTACTCATTTAAATTTCTCCTCATTGACTGATTGGAGGAATATAATCCAATAAATATTGAAAATCCAATAATCCACAACCACAAATAATCATCCAATTTCACGTTTACTCCAAAATATGAATTAAATGATATAAAAAAGTATTTAACAAATAAAAACGAAAAAATGCTACCAAAAACAGAACACAGAATTGATTCAATATAAAAAGGAACTTTTATGAACATTCCTGAAGCACCATTATACTTTAAAATATCGATGAAATCTTTTCTATTTGTCATTGAAAGATTGATGGTATTAGAAATGATTTGATAAGAAAGAAATATGATCGCAATCACAAAAACTAAAAATAAGAAAATAGCTAAGTTTATCCTATCTTCTATGTCATCGATATATCTTCCTCTATATTCAATCTCATCAACAAAGTTATATGTATTTATCAACTCAATTAATTGATCTACTTTATCAAACTCAAAACTTTCTTCACTGATAAATACCTTGATTGATAAGGGCAAAGGATTATAACCTAACATTTCAACAACATCTTCTCCAAATTCTTCTTTAAAAATAGCAGCAGATTTTTCTTTATCAATAAGCTCTGTATTAGCAATAATTTTATTTTTTGATAATTGATCAATAAAATTTAAATAATCATCTTGTTTAACTTCATTTACCAGAAAAATTTCAAAAGTATATTTTGATCTAAAAAAGTCGACAAATGAGCTCGTATTATAACCAACAACAAAAAGTGAACCTAAAATCGAAAAATTAATAAAAATTGTAATAACACATAAAAAACTAGCAAGCTTATTTCGATAAAAACTCTTAAATCCCTCAGAAATTAAAAAAGCAAACTGATCAATCATGAGCTCACCAAACTTCCATCTTTGAGCTCAATTATTCTATAATCTCTATCTGATATAAGCTTATAATTATGAGTTGCCATTATAATTGAAGTTCCTTCTTTATTTATTTGCTCTAAAATTTTTAAAATCTTATGAGCTGCTGCGGGATCAAGATTTCCTGTTGGTTCGTCTGCAAGTATAAGATTAGGATTTTTAACAATTGCTCTAGCGATACAAACTCTTTGTTGCTCACCGCCTGATAGTTGATCGGGATACTTGTACTTACAATCTAACAAATCTGTCAATTCTAAAGCTTCTTCAACATTATCTCGAATCATTTTTCTTCCTGCTCCATTTATGTGAAGTGGTAAAGCAATGTTTTCATAAACTGTTCTTTGCTTTAAAAGTTTATAATCTTGAAAAATGACACCAATTTTTTTTCTCAGTTTGTGAATCTTGTTCTTTTTTGTTTTTTTAGAATTAAAACCTAAAACATCTATTTCCCCTTTTAATGGTATAATGTCAAAGTAAATCATTTTTAGAAGACTGGATTTACCTGATCCAGTTGGACCAACAAGAAAACAGAATTCACTATCTTTTATTTTTAAATCAATATCATAAATACCGGATTCTTTGGAATAGCTAAAAGAAATATTTTTAAACTCAACCATAAAACTGTAAATATAAAAAAGTTATATATCCAATAAGAAGTATTGATGCTGTGAACTTTTTCAGTCCTTTGTGAAGATAGATAAATAGCATTAATGAAAGCAAAAATCCAACTCCTAAAAATAATTCAAAATTTACATTAGATGTTTTGACTGGAGTTACCAAAGCTATGGTTGCCAAAACAAATAAAATGTTAAAAATATTTGAACCAATAATATTTCCTAAAGATATTCCAACCTCTTTTTTTGATAAAGCCATCAAGGTGACAAATAATTCAGGTAAGGAAGTTCCAATTGCAACAACTGTCATTCCTACTGCTTTTTCCGAAAAACCAAATTGTTTAACCAAAGGGATAGCTCCATTATCCACAAATAATACAGACCCATAATAAAGTATAGTAGATCCAGCAATTATTCTCAGAACTGATTGATATGCTGGACAAACATTTTCATTTTCAAGCTCTCCATTACATGATGTGATATTAGGTCTTAAAAAACTAGCTATAATATATACAAAAAAAACTAAGAGAAGGCCTTGAGCCTCTTTAGAATTAATTAAATTGTCCTGTAAAAAAATATATAACATCAAACATGCTAAAAGATTATAAATAAATGGTGCAATTGAGTTTTTTAAATCAAAGTTTATTTTAAAAAATATTGCTGGTAAACCAATAGCGAGACCAATATTTGCAATATTTGAGCCTAATACATTTCCTATAACGAAATCAGTGTAGCCTTGAAAGGCACTAATTAGGCCTACTATAAGCTCAGGAAAAGAAGTTCCTATAGAGACTATGGTTAAACCGATAACAAGGTCAGAAACTTTTAATTTTTTAGCTAAACTTTTAGCACCATCAATTAAAAATTCGGAGCCAAAATATAAACCTAAAGATCCAAAGATTAAAAAAAATAAACTAGACAGCATCAATATAGTCCATTTTCATTTATGAAATCCCATACCTCTTTTGTCACCATATATCTAATAGTCTTATCCGCTCTCCATCTAGCTCTAATGTTGGTTGATGAAATTTCAAATTGAGGTATGTTGGCAAAATTAACTCTATCTAAAACCCACTGAGGAATATTGCTTGGAGTAAATCCTGGTCTTGTTGCAACAATAATATTACATAAGTCTAAAATATCTTTTGGATTTTTCCAGTTATGAAAATCCATCAATGTGTCACTTCCCATAAGGAAATAGAAATCTTTTTTTTCAATATTTAATTCATCCTTAAAATGCTTAATAGAGTCAATTGTATAGCTGATATCACCTTTTTTAATTTCAAAGTCAGATATTTCAAAATTATCATTATTTATTAAAGCCATATCAAGCATTTTTAATCTTTTTTCTGGTGCAGACATTTTTCTTCCTTGCTTTATCGGAGATAGATATGCTGGTAAAAAAATTAATCTATCAAAATTTTCAGATTCGATTATTGTTTGAGCAATAAGAAGATGTCCAATATGAGGAGGGTCAAAAGTTCCGCCAAAAATACATGTTTTCATATAATATAGCCTTTTTTAAGAATTATCTTTTATAACGCTCAAAGCTTGTTCTTTAAATGACTCAGTAACTACAGACTGCTCATTATTTTCAAGGTCAGTAAGAAATTGCTTTGCTTCATCTTTCTTATTCTGAAGTGCTAAACACCTAATAATTTCCATATTTGCATCATTAAAGAACTTTGTATCATAATACTCATTTATAACGATTTCGTAAGAGACTATTGCCGAGTCATATGCTTTTAACTTAACGTACAGTTTGCCAGTTTCCATACTTTTCTCTGCTAGACGTGTTCTAAGCTCAATTATAAGCTTATCAGCATCTTTTGAATGTTCAGAACCTGGATAATCATCAAGAAACTCTTGAATTTGTGATATTGCTTTTTTGCTAGAATCTTGATCATGATAAAAATTTGGTGATAAAAGCATTAAAGTTTCACATATGCGCCATCTAGATTTTTCAATATAAGGACTAAAGCCCATTCTTGATACAAGCTTTTCAAATTCAATAAGCGCCAGTTCATAGTCTTTATTTAAAAAGTATGATTCGGCTAAAAAGAATAGTGCATCGTCTCCTAAGTCAGTATGTGATGCTCTTTCGACAATTATATTGAACTGCTGAGAAGCCTTAACATATTTTGCTTCTTCAAAAAAGGATAGTCCATCGTCAAATCTTGTTTTGTAAGGGATATTATCATCGAAAGGATTTGACATACCACAAGCAGAGAGCAAAAATATAGACAATACTAGAATTAATCTAAATATCATAAAAGACCTTAATGAGTTTAAAATTTAACCTAGAAAGATCCACTTAGAGAGAATCTGACCATGTTTGAATGAGGATCAAGTTCACCACCTATTACATAACTTACATCAAATGCAATAGCACCTAAATCTGCACCAAGGCCAAGTGTAGTATAATTTAAATCGCCAGATGGATCGCTAAGAAATCCGGCTCTCAAAGCAAAGTCTTCAACAAGAAAATATTCAGCTCCAAGGTTTGTTACAACAGTTTGGTCGTTAAGTTCATAATTTAAATCAAATGCGACAGTAGCTTGACCTTCTAAAGTTAGTAATGACAGTCCTAAACCAAGACGAGTTGGAAGCGGATCTTCTTCTCCATCGTCAAAACTTACACCAGGACCGACATTAGTCAATACTGCACCAAGTTTAAGATTAGGATTATCCATAGCATTATGTTTAAAGTAACCAACATCAACCGCAAAACTACCACTAGAAGCATCTAAACTGTTTATGACAGCTAACTCCTGATAAAAATATTTACCATTTACACCCCAAGAAGAAGTATCGTCAATTTGCTTTGCATAAGATAGATTGAGTGCATACATGTAACTAGAAAATGATCCAAGTTCGTTTCCATTAGCATCAGTACTAACTTGATCACCAAGATTTAAATATGTAAAATGACCACCAATTGACTCACCATCTCTAAATGGCATTGCAAATGTTAAAAAATCATATGACATATCATCAACAAGATTAGGTAAATAGCTTGTGTGCATAAAAGAAAACTCTTTTGAAGATAAATTGGTTAATCCAGCTGGATTATAATATGTTGCATAAGCGTCATTAGCAACACCAATTTGAGCCTCTCCCATGGCGTTTGATCTAGCACCTGGATTTATTGTTAAAAATAAAGAACCCGCTTGACCTTGCGCAAAGGACAGTTGGGAAAGTAAAATTAGCGATAAAATAATGTGTTTTGTTCTCATAATACAATAAAGATAATTATAAATCAGTAAAAGAACAAAGGAATATATGTTATAATTAGTACTCCAATTAATCTTATAAAAAAGAAAGGTAAAGTTGCGCTATAAATAGTTGGCATATCCTTATTAAATCTATATGATGACAAATATAAATTCATCCCTACTGGAGGGGTTATATAGCCAAGTTCAAGATTTGCAATAAATATTATTGCTAAATGAAATGGGTCAATTCCGAAATATGCTGCTAAAGGTGCAATAAGAGGAACTACTACTATAATAGCTGAAAAAACATCCATCAAACAACCAATAATTAAAAGTAAAATGTTAAGAGCTAAAAGAAATATTATCTTTGAAGAAATGGTGTTTTGGACAAAATTGAGTATTTTTAATGGAATTTGGGCATCTACTAAGTAACCTGTAAAACCCATTGCAAAACCAAGAATAATAAGTACACCTCCAACAAGCGTAGAGCAATCAATTATTATTTTAGGCAAATCCTTGAAAGAAACATCTTTAAAGATATAAAGCTCAACAGTCAATACGTATAAAACCAATAGCGCAGCACTTTCAACCAGTGTAGCAAAACCAGAAAAAAGACTTAAAATAATTAGTAGTGGGATAGCTATTTCCCACTTAGCTATTTTTGCAGAATTATAAGCACTTTTAAAATTAAACTTTTCTATTTTTTTATTTTTTGGTAGCATATAAAGGCCATAAAAAAACATTATGCTCATTAAAAAAATAGCGGGAATTAATGCTTGTCTGAACAACTCCAGCGGATTTATACCAGCTGTCACAGAATAAATTATTGCTGGTAAACTAGGTGGAAAAAGTAAACCTAATGATCCTGCTGTTGTAATAATACCTAAAGAAAATCTTTTAGAATAACCATCATGAACCAATATTGGGTATAGTATTACTCCCAAGGCTAAAATAGTAACTCCCGAACCTCCAGTAAGAGCAGTAAAAAAAGCACAAAGAATAACTACAATCAAAACTGTAGATCCCGGAAGCCACCCTAAACTAGATTTAAAAAATTTAATCAACCTATCAGAAATATTACTTTCAGCAAGAATGTATCCTGCTAAAGTGAATATGGGTATTGCTGCTAAGGTTGGTGAAACAACAATTCTATATGCGCTGTCACTAATTGTAGAGATTAAATCGTAATTTGTTGCCCATTCTGTTGGTTCTGATAAAAAGAAAAAAATTGCTAAGGAGGCTAACAAAATAAAAATCGGTAATCCAAATGCAACCAAAATTATAGAAAAAATTATTTGAGACCACAAAAGCAAAGAATTTGCGAAAGGAAATTGCCAATAATACAATATTAAAGTTGGAACTATAGAAAAAATTGACACAAATAATCTATATCTAAAATCTGAACTACAAGTTAAAATCATTTGATACCAAATTAAAATTAATCCAACAGGTATAATAGATTGAGCAAACCATGAAGGAATAAATGGTGCAATATAATCAGGATATTGGAAACCTATTTGTATCATTTTTAAATATGATACAGATAAAATAAATACTACAGATAATGAAAAAATATGTACAAAAAATTGAGATAAACTCACTTTTTTCATTGATTTAAAAACTGGTTCTCTTACAACAGATAATAATTTATTAGATCTTGCAGCTATTACAGCTCCAATGAAGCCTATCCATAAAGTCATATGTTGAACAATTTCCTGGGAAGCAGGAATTGAAAAGAAATTTATATATCTACCGAGAATTTGAAATATTGGAAATGATATAAGAATGAAAAACAAAGACAAACAAAGCCAGTCGATTGCTCTATTTAAAAAATTATTCATTAATTGCAGAAATCACTTTTTCGTAAATTTCAGTCGATAGAAAAGTTTCAACGACATCAGGTGTAATTTCATCTTTAAAGTCATTCCATACAGCAATTTCTTCTTCTGTAGGTTTTTTGATTTTCATACCATATTGCTGCATGACCTCAATAGCTTTTTTTTCCATTTCTCTTCCACTTTTTTGATACTTCTGTCCAATGTCATTAGCAATATCCATCATTATTTTTTGGTGCTCTGGACTTATTTTTCTCCAAACTCTTTCATCGACAATCACTGCTCCAACAAATGCTCCCCATTTTAAATCAAGCATATTAGGCATTAAAGCAGACCAACCTGAACTGAGAGATAAAATTGGTACCGTCTGCATACTATTTATCATTCCAGTTTGTAAAGATGTTAGAATATCAGTTTCTGATACTGGTACAGCATTAAATCCAAATTTTTTAAAAAGTTCGACTGTAATATAATCACCCGCTGTAGTATAAATTTTTGCATCCATTAAGTCTTTAGGTACTGATATTTCTTCTGCAGAGAACCAATATACCCAACCAATATCAACTAGAAAAAGTAATTTGAATCCACTTTGAGATAATCCTTTTGATATATCATCGAACATCACAGCCTTTACTTTATCAATTTCATTATAATTTTCAAAACCCATTGGAAGCGTGAAAGCTTGAATTTGATCTGTCAATTCAGCAAGCCCTATCGATGACATAGCCGAAGCTTGAATCTGTCCTACTCTCATTTTTCTGATAGTGTCTCTTTCGCCACCAACAACACCATTTGGGTAAATTCTTAACTGTACTTGGCCTGCAGTTTCTTGCTGCCACCTCTGACCCATTTCAAACAAGAGATTGTAGTATTCAGTACCTTCTGGAGCTACAGTAGCAAGTTTAATTATAATTGGTTTAGCAAAAACAATATTTGATAAAAATAAAATGGTAAAAATATTTTTAAGTATCTTCATTAAAATAATTTACATATAAAATAAATCATCTACTCTTGATTTTAACCATTTGGCGCGGGACTGAGACAATTTATTTGACTGCTTTAAACTTTTGTCCCTATTAACATCAATATTTATTGCTTTATCCAGTAATTCAATGAATAATTGTTTATTTTGTTTCGACACAGCATAATTTTCTGCTAAAGTAACATAAATTGAAGCATTTAAACCGTTCGACTGTTTTTCAGCTAAGTCAAAATAAGATAAAGCTTTTTTTTGAGCATTTTTGTCACCACTAAGATCATTTAGGTAAACACTCATCATGGCAGCACTTAAGGTACCATTTTGCCAATTTGGATCAACAGCAATAGCATTTTCAAGCAACCATTTAATATTTGGTAAATCAATTAAGTATTGAGGGTCTCCTTGACTAGCTTGAATGGCACCTGCTAAAGAACCGCTTAGCCAATACAAATAGTCAATGTCTTCTTTTTCAAAGTTTATTTCTTCTCTATTTCTCATTCTTTGAGGAAAATTTTCATACTTTACTTCCAAAGCATTAAATAAATAATTCCTAGAAATAACAAATAAGTCTAAAGATTTTGAATAATAATTTCTGGATTTATAATAATCAGAATACATCAACCTATCTCCCTTTTCCATCAAAATTCCATACGCATATGTAATTCTACTCTTGGATGCATTAAGATAGAAAAGCTGATTATTAGGATTTTTCTGAATTTTTCTTTTTTGAGACTCAAAGGACAACGGTAATGCAATTTCTGCGACTTCTGAACCTATCATCATTTTATTATTAACAGCGCAACTATTTAAAATAATAAAAGTAAGAGTTAAGAGAGTTTTATAAGTGAATTTTTTTAAAAAATCATTCATATATTGGATAAGATGAACATAATTCATTAACATGCTTCTTGATTGATTGAATTTTTTCTTTGTTATCATGATTTACAATCACCTGGTCAATTAAATCAACAATAATTTTTACCTCATTAACTCCCATTCCTCTTGTAGTTATTGCGGGTGAGCCTATTCTAATTCCACTAGTGACAAATGGGCTTTTAGGATCATACGGAATCATATTTTTATTAACAGTAATACCTGCTTCATCTAGAGATAATTCTGCTGCTTTTCCAGAAATATTTTTGTTTTGCAAATCTATTAAAACTTGGTGAGTGTCAGTACCTCCAGAAATTAAACTGTACCCTTTTGATAAAAACTCCTCAGCAAAGCATTGTGCGTTATCAAGCACCCCCTTTATATAGGTTTTAAATGAAGGATCAAGTGCTTCTTTAAATGCAACGGCTTTTGCAGCAATGACGTGCATGAGGGGTCCACCCTGCATTCCAGGCATTACAGCACTATCCAAAAGCTCTGACATCATTTTTATTCTACCAGTTTTTGGAGCAACTTTTCCAAACGGATTTTCGTAATCATTACCAAGAAGAATCATACCTCCTCTTGGACCTCTTAAAGATTTATGAGTACTAGTAGATACAACATGGCAATGTGGAAAAGGTGAAGGATGCATTTCGGCAGCAATTAGCCCTGAATTATGACATATATCCCCATGTAAAAATGCTCCAACTTCATCAGCAACTTCTCTAAATTTTTCAAACTCAATTGTTCTTGGATAGGCACTAGCTCCACAAACAATTAATTTTGGTTTAAATTCTCTGGCTCTTTTTAACAAATCATCAAAGTCTACTAAACCTGAATCTTTTTTAACTTTAAATGTTGCAGAATTATAAATTTGTCCAGAAAAACTTACTTTTGAGCCATGTGTTAAGTGACCGCCATGACTTAAATCTAGACCCATAATACAATCTCCGGGTTGCAAAAAGGCTAAGTAAACACCCATTACACCAGATGAACCTGAATGTGGTTGTACGTTTGCATATTCTGCTTTGAAAAGCCTCTTTGCTCTATCGATGGCTAAATTTTCAGCCTCATCAACATGAATACATCCACCATAATATCTCTTTCCAGGATATCCTTCGGCATATTTATTAGTTAAAACAGATCCTGCAGTTTCAAGAACAGCTTTACTTGTGAAATTTTCGGATGCAATAAGTTCAAGATAACCATTTTGTCTATTTAATTCAGACTGAATTATATCATAAATTTTCTTATCTTTATCTTTAACGATTGACATTGTTTACCAATCTGATTGTTTAGCTAATGATTCTGATACCCAATCATAACATTTTCCACTTGGAAATACTTTTCCAGAAGCTTGGATATCTTTATCTGTCATGAACCAATCAGCATAACTAAATAAAACCTCGTTTTCTTCTAACCAATTCTTTTGTTTAAAGTATTTTGAATTTCCTTTGTTTTCAGCTTTGACAAAATATTCATGTGCGAGCGACGCTACAATCTTGTCAGATCTAGAAAAATTATCACCTCTACACGTTTGCATAGATTTATAATACAAATTTCCCATATGAGCTAAAGATTCGGCATTATTTCTTGAAATTTTCATAGATTTTTGACCCCATTCATAAGCTGATTCAAAATCATCAATTTCAATGCTATTTATAGATATAAGTAATGCTACTCTAAAATTATTTTTATCAAGCTTAAATAATTCTTCCAAAATTTCAATAGCTTCTTCAAAATCAGCATTTTCATTATATGCTTTGCTTAAGGACATGTAAACCATGCTATTATCACGATTATAACTTAATGTATTTTCGAGAACATCAATTGCATCATCAGTGTCACCGTTTGATATTAATTTTTCGGAGTATTCAACTGCATATGAAGCATTTTCAGGATTATCTTCAAATCTTGCCTTAAAAATTTCGAGTGGGTCTTCTCCAGAATCTTCATAAACTCTTGCTAATTCAGACTGAACAGAAGAATTATTAGGATCTATATTTAGAATTTTTTTAAGAACAGAAATCTGTTCGTCAACTCGTCCTTGCTTACCATAGGCACTAGCTAAATCTCTTAATGAATCTATATCGTCCGATCCGCTGTCCATTAAGCGCTCATATTCGATTATCATTTCATCAATTTTTCCTTGTTTTTTGTAAGCATAGGCTAATCTTGTCATCAAAGTCGTATTTTCTGGAAGCTCATTTAAACCTTTTGTTAAAACTTTTTCTGACTCTTCAAATTTTCCAAGGTTTTGTAAAGCAATTGACCAATATAAATATACATCATCAACATTAACCCAGTCAGAATTCCATTGATCACACTTTAATTCCATTAACTGAGAATATGATTGTGCACTCAACTCCCAATTACTACTTCTATAATATTCAGCAGAACTGCTTGACAGCTCAGGGCATCTATCTTCTTGTTCATATTCCACAGAATATGGATACCAACCTTCATTGTAAATCAACCTAGTAGCCTCTCTGCAATCAACAACTTTTATTTCTACATCATTTGTAATTCTTAACTGTTCGCCTCTTTTGCATTGAGCCTCTAAATTCGAGCTAATTATAAAAATTGCTAAAATAATGAATAAATATTTTTTCATTCTTTGTTCCTATTAATTTAAATTTCTCTTCTTTTTACAAACCATAAATCCCCAATACTTATACCAATATTGAACATATGTAAAGTTTCGTCTTTTACAACAAAAACTCCAGATCTGTTTGCATATTTGTAACCAAAATCAATTTGATTTCCGGTAATTCCAAAATTAAAACCTACTCCTAAACCTAAACCAACTTCATTAATATTTTCAAGATTTTTAACTCCATAATTTTGAAAAAACATTGATGCTTTAAAATTAAAGCGATCGCGAGAAAATGGTTGAGCAAATTTTATATACGATAAACTTAACTTACCTTTATTTTCAATGTATCCTCCGTAAACAGAGTTATCAATATTATGTTTTCCATTATTACTTAATTGTAACAATTCAAACTGAAAATGTTTTCTTGGACTAAATTCATAATCTGCTCCAAGTCTAAGTGAATTAATTTTTAACTCATCTTTAAAATTTTGGGTTAAGGGTAAAAGAGCTTGACCAACATTCGGAAAGTCATTTACATCATGATAATTATTATCATTCAAATCAATAAAGGCTTGGTAAGAATCATTCTCAACATTGATACCATTTAATGGTAAACTGTATGCAACTGAAAAGAAAATTGGCTTTTCTTTTATCTTGAATCTGTTAGTTGAATAAAATAAATCAATCATACTTCCTGAAAAATAATCTCTCGATTGAAGAAGGTGATTTTCATTATCAAATATAAGATTTCTAGAGCTTCTTGAAGAGCCAAAGATAATATTAAGACTAGTTCCAAAACTATCCATTTCATTAAGTTTATAACCAAACGATAATTGCCCTTTTGATGGACCTCCAGATGAACTATTTATTCTTGAATATAAAATATCCTCTTCATTGAATGAAAAAGATGAAAAAGTACTATCGCTTATTGTTACTTCCCTATTAAGAAATGGCTCAAAAGAAACTCCAAATGCCATTTTTTGCTTCCATGGAATAATAAGTTTAGCTGAGGACAGAGAAAAGTTTGTACTACTATCAGACTGAAAAACTGAATTTTGAACGTTAACTGAGGTATTTAAATAAGAGAAAAGCAAATTATGCCAGGTTGATGGGTTTGACAGAGAAACTTTGCTTTTAAATGAAGGAAGCAATTCATTTGAAACTCCTAAAGATGTAGCCTCACTATTATCGATAGAAGACCCAAAACCATAACCACTCAGTGCATTTTGAGGAAAAATGAAGCCAATAAAAAATATAATCAAAATTTTACGGCTCAACATACATTACCTCAATTGCATTAAAATTTAATTTGACTTTATCAAAAGGACTATTTACCGGAGCACTATACAGCATTAATTCATTATGTTGAAATAAACCGTTTTTGTAACCTTGCAAAAAGGCTTGAATAGGAATTCTAACTTGATTGTCCTCAATCTTTCTTGAAATAATAAAATTTACATCTGAAGAAATAGTTTCTAAATCTTCATCATTCTCAACAAATGGAGTTGAAAATCCCCAATTTTGAACAGCGTCTTGCAAAGCTGATACGATGATATAAAACTCATCATCCTCATTTAGGTTAGAATTCTCCACATCTAGAATGAGATTTGAGTTTTTAAAAAGCTCATTTCTAGATAGTGAGTCAATAATACTTAGATCAAATTCAATAACTGACCTTAGACCTGAACCAGAGTTTAATGAAATATAGTTAAAATCATCATCTTCAATAGCTGGTGGAACAAAAACACTTATATCTGCTTGTGAAAAGAAAGTAATAAAAGTATCTAATGTAGTTTCCTCGTCAACAAATGCTTTGAACCAAACTCTCATCTTTGGTCCATTTAAAGATTCGTTACTTTCAATTGTAAATAACTCATTTAATGATCCATCTTCATCTTTGAGCATTAATGTCCTTGCTGGATAAGTATCAGAATCTAAGAAATACTCTTTTAATAAATCTAAATTTCCAGAATCTGCTTCAAACATAAATTTGATTGAATCAAAACCTGTTGTATCAGGAGCAACAATTTCAGATGAAAGATTTAATGTATTTAAAAGCATAGAATTATTTTCAAAATCAATAAAATTATCCTTAGTAAAGTAATTTAATGAGTCTGAAAATACACTATCATCATCCGCAACAATTGAATATAGACCTAAAGTAAAATCAGTTTGTAAAGAATCAGTAGTTTGAAAAAAAACCATAGCACTATCAACCTGAATTGAATCAGCTAAAAGATCTACTAAACTAACCGGTGGAATATTTCCTGAAAACAATGTCATTTGAACTAAAGAAAATAAATTTTCTGAATCTTTAACATTACCAAAATGAAGCTTTGAATTAGATGAAAATAAAGGAAAAGACTGAAATAATTTATTGTTTGTATTAGGTAATGAAGCTGTCTTTATAGTTCCTTCACTATTTTCAATTTCATCATAGAGAATTGTTTCTTCGCTACAAGATATTAAAAAAAATACAGCTATCAGAATTTTATTAAAATTTTCAAAAAATTTTTTCATACAATTAAATCTTCTTAATAACTCTTTCAATTTCATCTAACAACGGAAAGAAATTTCCATCTGATTTTGAAATATCTACATGTGAACAAGATTTTGAGTCTTTGAAAATTTTAGTCTTCATCAAGTTTCCATATAACTTTTCTTCATCATCTACTATGATTGTTGCATTAGCATTAGCACAACCTATTTGATTTAAATTATACGGTTTTAATTCGTTTAAAGTTTCAGAATTAAACGGGAGATTTGAATGATTAAAAAGCACATCTTTGTTTAAAGAATTTGTAATGTAGATTGTTTTAATTTTGGAAAGCTCTTTATTGCTCTTTGCTAATTTTTTAAGAATGTATGGTACTAAAGCAGATGTCCAACCATTACAAACTATTATATTCGGAAACCAAAAAAGGTTGGGAAGCATTTTAATAGCCGCAAGTGAATAAATTGCAAATCTTTTATCGTTATCAGGCAAAAATCTTCCGTTTTTAGATTTAAAAAGTAAGTTGTTTAAATCATCAAATTGTTCTTTATTTTCAAGAAAATAAACTTGTAAACGGGATTTAGGCAGAAAAGCACTTTTTGCAGAACAATCATAACTAAAATCATCAAAATCAAAAAGAATTTCCTTAAGTCTAATAACTTCTCTAAGAATGTATTTTCTTTCACTGATGAAACCATATTTTGGCATTAAACACCTTACATCATTACCCTTTTCTTGTAAACCGAGGGGGATTTCAACAGATAAATTTGCTAAATTCGAAACCGACGCAAATGGCTCCATTTCGCTATTAATATAAAAGATTTTTTTAACCATGATAATGAGCAAAAGAAGTTAACTAATCACTACCAAAACTACAACTGCCAATAATAATTAATTTTTTGAAAAATTTGTCACCAAAGAAAGAATAATAAAGCAAAGAAGCATGAAAGAACCGCCCGCTGAGACAAATGGAGTTGGTAGTCCTTTAACGGGCATCAAACCGATTGTCATTGCTGAATTAACAAAAATATGCGAAAAAAGAATTGATGTTAAACCAACTATAACCAAAGATGAAAAATAGTCAGATGATTTAAAAGCAATATCTAATAAAGTTTTAATAAGCATGAAGAACAAAAACATTATAATAGCTATACCAAAAAAACCAAATTCTTCTGCTATGACAGATAAAATAAAATCAGATTCTTGAACAGGAAGGAACTTTAATTGAGTTTGAGAGCCTTGACCCCAACCTTTTCCAAAAAGTCCTCCTGAACCAATAGCGGTTATACTTTGAATTATATGATATGATGATCCCATTGGGTCTAAATCGGGATTAAGGAAATCAATAAATCTTTGCCTTTGATAACCATTTAAAAAATCATTCCAAAAAAAAGGAAATAATAATCCTGTAAAAATATTCGCAAAATAAATTACAATTCTTTTTAAAAGGCTTCCTTGAAAAGCTAAAAAAATTATAAACATAAGAACTCCCCAAATATTAAAAATCATATTATTTGAAGCAGCAATAATTGTTATTACAGGAGCTATTAAAAGAAAAAGTGTAAAACCATTAACTCCTGCCCAAAGTAACATAGGTAATACTGGAGCAAAAATAATTACTGCAGTTCCCAAGTCTGGTTGATTCAATACTAAAAATGAAGAAATGAGGGCAATTAGAATTGGTATTATAACAATATAACCTTCTTTAACTTCCAGCTGGTGATTAGAAAGATATTTAGCTATCAAAATTATTGTAGCACACTTTAAATACTCTCCAGGCTGTATATAAAAAAACCCAAAATCTATCCATCTATAAGTATTTTCTACAGGCGTCAAAAAGAAAGGTACAAAACATAGCAAAAATGAAAAGATATAAATTAGAGTCGAATTATCATGTATAGTTTTAATATTTATTTGATTAAGAATTAAAAAAATAAATAATGAAAAAATTATAAAGATCACTTGCCTCATAAACGAGCTATTAATAGATAATGGATCGGCAGATATACTAAAAAGAGTAATAAGTCCAAAAGTAATTAATGATGAAACAATTAAATACAACCTACCTAAATACTCATTTGATCCGTAGATGTAATTATTAAAAAAACTCATTTATTAACTATTTCAACCTGTTCATTTGTAAAAAATTTTACGATTTGTCCAGCTATTGGCGAGGCTACAGCACCACCACCACCTCCATTTTCAACTAAAACGACTAATGAAAATGTTTGTCCTTCAAAATCAAAGAATCCGTTAAACCATGCATGTGGTTCGCCATGCGGATTTTCAGCAGTACTTGTTTTTCCGTACAACTTAACTTCTGACTGCTTTGCTCTCCATCCGCTTCCAGCTTCAGAATTTACAACATCATACAAACCTTTGATAACTCTATCCCATGTTTGTTCTGAAAGGATTATATCATCATAGTATTCAACTTTTTTATTTGCATTTAGTTTGAGCTTAGCGGTGCTTCCTCTTGATGCTATATGATTAATATATCTTAATGATTGTAATGGAGTAACTAAAATATCTCCTTGACCTAGTGTTAAGTTTAATAACACTCCCCTTTCAGACCAGCCCCATCTTCCATAAGTATTTATAAAAAATTCTTTATCTGGAATCTGACCTATTAATTCATTTGGTAAATCAATATCGGTTTTATTTTGGAAACCAAATATTTTGGCAGTTTTTGTCCAATCTGATAATTTGATTAGCTGTACAGTCTCATAAAAATATACGTTACAAGATTGAGCAATCGCTTTATTCAAATCAACTAGTCCGTGTCCGTCCTCTTTCCAACAATTGAAAGTATTTGAACTTCCTGGAGGTAAATAGGATCCTGTGCACATTAAACTATCTTCAGGATCTAATAATCCATTCTCTATCAGATTAAGGGCAGTAATGATTTTAAAAGATGAACCAGGGGGATAAAGCCCAGCTATATTCCTATTAATAATTGGTTTGCCTTCATTTGAAAGTAAATCTCTCCATTCAGAATCAGTTGTTTCTCCTCGATAAATATCCAAATTATAAGATGGATTACTAACCATTGACAAGATATCTCCTGTATCAACATTAGAAACTAAAATAACTCCTCTCTGATCAGTTAAAAGATTTTTTGAAAACTGTTGTAATTTTGAGTCAATAGATAGAGTCAAATTTTTACCAGGATAAGCAGGAATATTATTATCATTAATCCTGTTAATTTTTCTTCCATAAGTATCAACTTCAATGTATTCAATACCCTTGGAATATCTTAATTCGTTTTCATATTGCTTCTCAAGTCCCTGCCATCCAATAAGTTCACCGGCTCTATACAGCTTAGATTTATCTAAAAATGGAAGCGACTCACGATCTAATTCTCTTAGATATCCAAGAATATGAGCATCTTTCAAGACATCATTATACAGTCTCTCATCAAATCTTTTGTACTGAAATCCAGAAAGTTCTAAACGTCTTTCTTCAATTTGAGATATTTCTGCAAAAGAAAGATTTTTTGCTATAATAGTAGGTAAAAATTGACCCTGATAATATTTTTTATATCTTGTTGAAAGTTCATCAACAGATATTTCAGTTATATTAGAGATAATTTGAAATTGTTTTTCTTTATCATCAAGTTCATAAGGTGTGACTGTCAAAATATATGTGGGATAATTTTCAACTAAAACTACTCCATTCCTGTCCAAAATAAGTCCTCTTGGCGCATAAGTAGCTTGAGCTCTTACACTATTTACTTGAGACTTAGATGAATATCTTTCATGTTCTATTACTTGGAGGTAAAAGTACCTAGAAAGAAGAGTTAGAATTGAAAAAGATAAGATGAACAGTAGTGTCCTATAATGAAAAATATCAGCTTTATTTTCAATTTTAAGCATTGAGAATCTTATCCTTCAACGAAAAGAGAGAAATTAAAATAAACCCGACAAAACATGTAAAGTATGTAACAAAAAACCAATTTGATAAAAACAGGAAAAAATCATTAAAAAAGAAAAAATCATATCTGAAAAGTGAATAAATTAAAACACCAAGATGTACAAAAGAAATCCAGTATATATCAAAATTTCTGAATGCAAAATTAAAACTTATTTTTGAAGCCCAAAATCCACAAATCGAAAAAACTAAACTTGATGCTCCAACATAAATTCCGCTAAAAAGTACAAAATCAGTAAACAAACCTACAAGAAAACCATTCAATGTTGATTGTGAAGTATTACCTAGTGGCATGGAAAAAAGGATTACATAGAGCAACATAATGTTTGCTTGATAGCCATTAAATGTAAGCAATTCTGAAAATATCAATTGCAACACAACAGCTATTGGAAAGTATTTAATATAAAAACTCAATTTTCAACCTCATCTAATAATACAAATAATTGGTTTAAAGTAGATAAATCTGAAAAAAGTTTCATTGTAACAACTCTATTTGAACTATCAGACTTTTCAAAAATACTTACAACCTCCCCAACGGGAAGATTAGGAGGAAAATAAATACTTATGTTTGAAGTTAAAACAATATCACCAATCTCTATATCAGATATTTTCTTGAGTTCAGCAATTTCGCACAGATCTCCTCCTGTCCATCTCATTATTCCCTCAACTTCATCAGGAGCAATTTTTACACTCAATCTAAAATTGACATCACTAATTAGTTGAACTTCAGATGAAGATTTTGATACTGCAGTAATTTTACCAATTACCCCCTTTGAAGAAAGAACTGGTAAATTTTTAACGATTCCATCATCTAAACCTCTATTAATTAATAAAGAAGACATATTAGCAATAATACCTTTTGAAATCACATCAGCACCAATAAAATCAATGTTTTCTCTTTTCTTAAAATTTAAAAATTCTCTGTATCGAATATTTTCAGTTTCATGCACTTTTAAAACTTGATTTTCTAGACTTAATCGCAAATTTTCAGAAGATAAAACTTCCAATTTTTTATTTAAAAAAAGTTGATTATCTAGCCAATTAAATGGTTGATAAAGAAATGAAAAAGTATCTAGCGAATTTATCTTTGCATTTTTGATTGAATCTGAATCATTATTAAAGATCAATATAAATGATAAAAGTAAACAAAAACTTAAAGTTATCTTTTCTTGGTAGTTTTGAAAAATTAATTGAACTCTAGACATGTTTATAGTAGAACATGCTTATATTTTTCCAAATCTTCAATAACTGCTCCACATCCTTTAACAATTGCTAAATGGGGCTCGTCAGCAACATTTACTGGAACATTTGTTTTTTCTCTTAAGACCTGATCCAAACCTCTAAGTTGAGAACCTCCACCAGCCAAAACAATACCCCTGTCAATAATATCAGAAGACAATTCGGCAGGTGTTTCTTCCAGAGCATCTTTAATGACATTTAATATTCGTTTCACAGGATCTTTCAAAGCTTGTCTTATTTCGTCAGTTCTAATATCTTTGGTTTTTGGAATTCCAGTTACTAGATCTCTTCCTTTTACAAGGATATTTTTTGATCTGGTTCTCATAGCAGAACCGACTGAGATTTTGATCTGTTCGGCTGTTCGAGCACCGATTTCTAATTTATGTTCGTTTCTAAACCAATGCTGAATAGCATCATCCATCTCATCTCCAGCAACTCTAATTGCTTTTTTTGTAACAACACCGTTAAGTGAAATAACAGCTACCTCAGTAGTTCCTCCGCCAATATCAACAATTATATTTCCGACAGGTTTACTAATATCAAGACCAATTCCAATTGCTGCAGCTACAGGTTCATCAACAAGAAATACTTCTCTTGCTGCTTGCTTTTCCCCAGAATCTCTTACAGCCCTTCTTTCAACTTCAGTGACTCCAGATGGAACACAAATAACCATTCTAGGCCTTGTGAGTCTATTTAAATTAACTTTCCTAATAAATCCCTGGAGCATCTCATCTACTGCTGTAAAATCAGCGATAACACCGTCTCTAAGTGGTCTGATAGTTTCAATACCCTCATGGGTCTTACCAAGCATTTCTTTTGCGTCATCACCAACAGCAAGAACAGCTCCTGTTTTTGTTGAGCGAGCTATAATTGATGGCTCATTAATGATTATACCTTTACCTGACAACCAAATCAATGTATTTGCAGTTCCGAGATCAATAGCAATATCACCACTCACCCAATTAAAACTATCTGAAACTGAATTTTTTATTGATTTAAAGAAACTCATAGAGCATAATTTATGAAATATTTATTATTAAACATTATTTTTTTATTTGGATAATCCTTGCTTACTGAGTTCATCAGCCTCAGTATTTTTATCTCTTAAAACATGATTAATTTTCCAAAAATCAAATCTAGAAAGAAGTTCATGAGTTTTTTTAAATAACAAACCCATTCTCTCATTTTTAACTTTATATTCGCCATTAATTTGCTTTACAACTAACTCACTATCAGAATAAATATTAATATGAATTATTTCATTATCAATACAAAGATTTAGTCCTTTAATTAATGCTAAATATTCGGCCTCATTATTTGTTTTAACACCGATATTTTCAGAAAATGAAAATAAAATTTCATTATCTGATTTAATTACTCCTCCAATACCGGCGTTTATAGGCTTGTATTCATCATCAAATTCACAAGCGCCATCAGTAAAAAGAGAGTACCTTTTTATACTACCCAAGTCATTAGAAAGCAAGGACTCTAAATTCAATAAATCGTTTTTTGAAAAAGATGATTTGTATTTTTCTAAAATTTCTGAAATTTTATTATTCTTGTCATTCATAATCTTAGTACATAAATGGTGTTCTTAAACGATAATCTCCAAAGCCAAAGTCATCTACAAAAGTAAATTCTTCATTTATTTTATAATAATACCATATTTCATAATTATAACTTTGCTGGGGATTCATGGACCTTGAAACATCATCTGGCCTTCCAAAAAGAATGTAAATCATACCCATATCTGATCTCCATCCACCTGATGTACCTCTAGAAAAATTTTCTTCAGCGAAAGCTACTCTTGAATAATATTCAATCATTAATTCATTTTCTTTAGTTGTGACATCAGGATCTCTTTTTGCCCAAACTTTTTTGAAAAATTTCTCTTTGTCTGAACCTTTTAAATTCCTCAATTCTCTTCTTTCTTCAGAATCAAGTATGTAATTCATTTGATCCAATGCTGAAGAAACATTTTTTAATTGAAGAAAGCATCAAATAATCGTTTTTTATTTCAAAAGGAAAAGATTTCGACGATACATTTCCATTCTGAGAAACTTGAATTTTTACTCTCAAGTCTGATGTATCAACACCTTCAATAGGAATTTGAAGAAGTTTATAGTCAAAATTTTCATTGGTCTCATTCTCATAAAACTTGCTCCAAACGGTTTTTTTATCTGAAATTAAGGATACATCTAAAGAATAATCTCCTTTTTCAACAGTGTAATATTGGTAAAATTCAATCTTATTATCTTTTGCTTCAACTTTTTTAATATTGATTGGATATTTATCAATCCCAAACTTCCAACTTCCCTTCATATTTTTAACAAAAATTGGTTCAAAAATTTTAGAATATTGCCCAGTTGGGAGATTTTTTTTAAAAAATTCTTTCTCCTTTTTTCCAGTCAATTTTGTGTCCATATCTTTTAAAGAAAAGACAACATTAAACTCCTGCAAAGGAATATCAAAGGAGGTAATTATCAGTTTGGGATTGGCTCTTGAGACTGTCTGTGTAAAGGTATCAACTTTAATGGTTTCAGAGAATGATTTTTCATCAATTCTATCACCATCTTTTGATATAAGCGAAATGTTAAGTTCAAAAGAAGATTCAAAGTTAATGTCTTTTTTTAAAAATTGTAAATTTCTATTAAATATTTCAACAAAAGTAATTACTTCAATGTTATTTTCTGTTGGTCTCAAAACAACATTCGTGTTGAAGGAATTAATATTTGAATTTATTCCTTGAGCTCCAACAATGGATAAAAAAAGAATTGTTATGATGTTTTTTTTCATTAAGATAAATTTAATTTAATTAAACCAGTACTTGTAAGTAATACCAAAAAATCTCCTACTAGTTCCACTTTAAAGATATTTCTTATAAAAGAAAAATCATAGAAATTGTTTAACTGCTTTAATTCTAGGTCATATATTGCTAAACCACCAGATGTTCCAATATACAAAATGTTATTTAATTTAAGTACATCGTTAACTCTGAAATTAAAGTAAAGGCTTGAAGGTATTAATTCATTATCTCTTAAATTTAAAATTCCTTCATTCGAAGAAAAGAATAAATATT
Organism: Fidelibacterota bacterium SCGC AAA298-D23; assembly: GCA_000402655.1. Classification (GTDB taxonomy): domain Bacteria; phylum Fidelibacterota; class Marinisomatia; order Marinisomatales; family Marinisomataceae; genus Marinisoma. The sequence goes on along the minus strand of AQSI01000002.1, from coordinate 2,083 downwards.
CACCATATCCATAAATACCTTCAACTCTAAAATTATCTTCTATTAAATATTCAAATTTATCAAAATTGATATTTTCATTTTCATCAAAAAGATAAGTTCTGCCGTCAAGAGTTATATAAAGTTTATTTTCAACTACTTCTAAAAAGTCGATAAACAAATTATTTTTTTTAATAAGATCTGAAATTTGAGAATTAACAATTTTCTTACTTTTAATATCAAGAACAATTAATTCGCTGTATGACGCTATGTATACTTTATCATTAAAATATTTAATGAATTCGATTTTTTGTATAGGTATTCCTTTTTCGTATCCTAAAGTCCTAAAAAAATCATTTCGTTCATCATAGATAACTACTTTTCCATCTGAACCAAACCAAACTTCGCCATCAATGTATTCACTGCTATAAAAATCAGATCGGAAAAATCCAGAGTAATTTGTTTCAAGGAAATTTCTCACTTTGCTAAAATTATTTTCAATCGATGTAATAGAACTGTATTGATTATTATTGATGCCAGCAATCCATAACTTTTTTCCTTTTGAAATTGTCAAAGGTACAGAAACAGAAATTCCAACGTCCTTGGGAGTTATCGTTTTGCTAAAATCATCAATAAATAACAATTGCCCATTGGATAATCCAATCCAACTAAATCCATTCTGAGTTTTCAAAAATGTCTTATAATTATGAAAAACTCCATTATTGTCTGAAGCAGATTTGTTACTTAACAGCCATCCTTGTTCAATAAAATAATCTTCAAGTGAAAAATTGTTAAATTTGTTATTACTATTAAAATTGATATCACCCCAATCAATATTACTTTCGTCAGGATATGCAAAAACCCCTAGAAAAGTTGCACTTACATGATCAAGCTTAATGTATCTTGAATTAGTTTTTATCCACAAAAAGTTTCTTGAAGCTCCAAAATCTTCAATATTTCTTGAGGACTTTACATTCAATCTTTGAAATTCAATATTATTCCAGTTACCTTTTCTGTCATTAGAGAATTCTATACCTTCATTTCCAATAATCCATAATATTCCAGTATTTTTATCAAAATAGACATGCTTAATTTCTTTTGATTTAATTCCTTGACCTAAATAAATATTAGAATCAAACTTTCTTGAAAATTTATTAAATCTCAATATTCCATTTGAATTAGTTGCAAAGAAAACATATTGATAACCTTCCGAAATAGAATTAATAGATTCATTTTGCCTCATGATTTCCCAATCAAACAAATCGAATCTTTGATCTACTTGTGCAACAAGAATCTCAAGAAAAAAGATAAATGGAACAAATATATGTTTATCTATTTTTTTTCGATGAATTTTTCTTAAACCCTTTTCTAATTTTTGAAATATGTCCATTGTCTAAATAAATTATAACGCTTGCAAATTGTTTCAAAAAATAATCGTTACTGGATGATAATAGTACTGTTGTACCAAGAATATTGTTCATCTTAATAATTTTTTTTCTGAGCATTATCTCCGTTCTGGGATCAATTGACAATCCATAATCGTCAATGAGAAGAACTCTAGGATCTTTTTCCACTCCAATTACTGTTTTTAACCAGTGTCTTTCCCCATCTGAAATTAAATTTACGGGCGTCTTCCAAACTGCTTCCATTTGAAAGCTAGTGAAATGCCTAGACTTTATCTGCTGAGTTTTCTTAGGGAAATGTCTTCTTATTAATTGCTCAACGGTTAATGAAGAATTAACTGAATGAATATCAAGAAATTGAATGTCTTTATGTTTTTTTATTTTTCCAAAAAAACCTTTTTTAAATTCATTTCCTTGGTAAAGAACAGAACCGCTTGACTGTTTAATTTGACCTGATAAGACTTTTAATAAAGAAGTCTTTCCAGACCCAAAGTTTCCACAAATTCCATAAACTAATCCATTGTGAAACTTCAAAGTTTTTATCTCTAAAGCTTTTTTATCTTTAAACCTTAATTTAAGGTTTTGAACATCATATATTTGTTTAAGTTCCATTGCATCCTCCAAAAAGGACAGCAAAACTATTCTACATCTTCTAGATATTTTTCTGCATCTATTGCAGACATACAACCAGATCCTGCGGCAGT